>CAZLIE010000277.1:0-2542 GCA_964559345.1 uncultured Terriglobales bacterium | reverse complement strand
GCACCTCGGCGGTGGCGACGACGCCGAGCGCCTCGGGCTCATCGCCCTCGGCGACGCGGCTGATCTGCTCGGCCACGACGCGGGCGTCGCGCGCCACCGCCGCGCCGAGCGTCGAGGCGACCACGAGCGCGAGCACCAGGAGCGACAGCGTCACCGCCATGAGCGGCACCGGCGAGATGGCGCGCGGGACGTAATGGACGCGCAGCGCGCCGCCGGCGAGCTGGCCGCCCAGGCGCCGCTCGACGTAGGGCTGGCCGGCGATCTCCTCGGCAGCGTCTTCGGGGAGCAGCGAGCCCGACGGCGCGCGCAGGATCACGCGCTCGCGCCCGGCCAGCGGCGTGCGCGTGAGCAGGCGCGTCGCCTCGGCCACGTCGAGCTCGGAGGCGGACGAGACCAGGCGCGCCGCCGTCTTGTCGGCGCGCGCGTGCGCATCCGCCGTCGCTGCGGCGGCCAGCTGCGCCATGCCGAACACGCTCGCCGGCACCAGCGCCGCGGTGGCGACGGCAAAGACGGTGTAGCCGAGCTGCACGCGCAAGGACAGCGGGCGCCCCGACGGCGGCGCCTCGGTGGCATGGCGCTGCGCCAGCGGCACCAGCGCCGCCCGCGCCAGCGCATATAGCGGCACGGCGACGAGCGCGATCATCGCGCTCGTGCACAGGACCAGGCCAACGGCGACGGGCAGCGGCGTCTTGCCGCGCCACTGGTCGTAGGCCATCGCCAGGAGCGTCGCCACTTCGCCGCCGACGACGACGGCGAGCGCCAGGCGGAAGGGCAGGGCCAAGACGCGCCGCCGCGCCACCTCGTCGGGCGCCGGACGCTCGATGCCACGCAGCCCGATGAAGATGGTGAGCGCGAGCAGCACGACGTCGAAGGGGACGCCGAGGAGGAAGGCGCGCCGCGTGTACGCCGCCTCGTCGGGCGACAGGTGCATGACCCACTGGAACAGCGACGGCAGCACCAGCGCGAACACGGTCGCGAGGCCCACGGACGCGCCGAGGAGGCGGACGCGGCTCATGCACGCACCTGCGCGCGCAGCCCGACGGTGTCGGCGTCGGGGCCGCGCACCGGCAGCGCCACGCGGAAGGTCGAGCCGTGGCCCACCTGCGACTCGGCGGTGACCTGCCCGCCGTGCGCCTCGACGAGCCGCTTGCAGATGGCGAGGCCGAGGCCGGTGCCGCGCGCGCGCTGCTTGAGCGAGCCGAGCTGCACGAACTCGGAGAAGAGCTTGGGCAGCTGCTCCTCGGCGATGCCGGGGCCGGTGTCCTTGACCGAGACGATGATGCGCTCGGCGTCGCGGCGGGCGCTGATCTCGATCGAGCCCTTGTCGGTGAACTTGACGGCGTTGGAGATGATGTTGGTGACCACCTGGCGCAGGCGGCGCTCGTCGGCCTTGGCGTGCGGCGACGGCGACTCGATGTCGATCTTGATCTCGACGCCCTTCTGCTGCACGAGCGGGCGCTGCGCCTTGGCCACGTCGCCGACGAGCTGGCCGACGTCGACGTCGCCGAGCTTGAGCGAGATCTGGCCGGTGGCGATGGCGGAGATGTCGAGCACTTCGTCGATGAGGTCGACCAGGTGCGTGGCCGACGTGAGCACGATGCGCACGTCTTCCTTCTGCTCGTTGGTGAGCGGCTCGGCGCTCGGGTCGAGCAGCGTGCGCGCGCCGGCGAGGATGCGGTCGAGCGGGTTGCGCAGCTCGGCGGAGACGAGCGTGAGGAACTCGGTGCGCGCCTGATCGGCGGCTTGCGCTTTTTCGAGCGCGGCCTGGTACTCGGCGAGGCCCGGTTGCAGGTGCGCGCGCAGCTTGCCGAGGGCGGTGGCGAGGTCGCCGACTTCGTCGTTGGACAGGGCGACGACGGGACGGTCGAGGCCGCGCGGGCTGCGGCCGAGCTCGTCGAGCGTGGTGGCGACGCGGCCGAGGTCGCGCGCGGTGCCGCTGCCGATGAGCGCGCCGATGCCGAGGGCGGTGAGCGCCACCAGGATGCCGGCGATGGCGAAGCCGAGCACCACCGACGGCGCCACGGCCTCGACGGGGACGGCGGCGGCGACGATGCTGCCGTCGACGAGGCGGCGCACGGCGCAGGGCAGGGCGCGGCGGCCGACGACGCGGCAGACGTCGGTGGCGGGCATCGAGAGCTCGGTGCCGGCGGGCAGGCCGACGCCGCCGACGACGCGCCCGGCGTCGTCGAGCGATACGAGGTAGCCGCCGCCCGACGGCGCCAGCGTCACGGCGATGGCGTCGATCTCGTTGGAGATGATGGCGCGCTCGGCGACGATGGCGACGAGGTCGCGCGCTTCGTCGATGGCGTGCCGTTGCGCGTCGGCGTGGAGCTGGCCGAGGACGTGGCCCGACGCCAGCGCCCACGCCGCCGTCGCCAGCAGGCCCGCGGCGCCGGCCATGAGCGCGCGCAGCGGCACCGAGCGGCCGACGTTGGCGCGCGCATCGGCGTCGCCGTCGCCGCGGCGGGCGTCGATGCGCCACTCGGCCACGAGCACGACCACGAGCGCGACGCAGATGGCGACGCCGCTGCCCACGAGCGCC
>CAZLIE010000276.1:0-2547 GCA_964559345.1 uncultured Terriglobales bacterium | reverse complement strand
GCTACATGGACGGCGCCGTCCGCTCCGGCGAACGCGTCGCCCAGGAGGTAGCCGCCCTGGTCTGACGCCTTTGGCGGGCGGCGCTGGGGCTGTCACCTCAGCGTCGCCCTCGGAGTTACGCCCGTCGCAGTAATGGGGGTTACTCCGGCACACCGAGAAACGCCGTGGCCCCGCGCTACGCGCGGGACGTGCCTCCTGAGGCTCCCGCCTCAGACTCCAAGGCGGGGGGCAAGCCCCCCGCACCCCCCACACCTCGTACCAATCAAAATCAGCCCTCGGCCTTCATGAGGAAACGTTTGATTCCCCCCGCCAGTCCGGTAAGCAGGCTCTGAAATGCCCCAAATTCGGAGCGTTCGTCGTACGAAACAAGCGCTTCGCGATCAGCCGATCAGTCCGATAAGCGATCTCGGAACCGACGAACCGCTATGACGCCGGTCGCCCCTCCGAGAGGCGAGTGATCAACGGTCCACCCGTTCGTGGATACGGCTTCAACTTGATCACCAGATCCGCCACATCACCCGCGTGATACCAGCGGACAGGGCTGAACGGATCAGGGGCGAAGAACCGCAGATACCCACGGGTAGACCACCGCCGCACGGTCTGCTTGGACACACCCAGCGCCTTGGCTGCGTATCTGGCGGGCATGGACGGCTCCCGAACCTGCCAATCGTGTGGGTCTGCCCCGCGCGCGGCATCCTCGCCGGGCCAGTACACCCCCTCCAGCCGGACACCGTTGATGACCGCCGTCACAACTCCGCCCAGGTCCACTTGCCGGGCTCGGTGCGCTCCACGCCCCATCGATGCGCCAGCGCAGCGACGATGGCCAGGCCGCGGCCCGACTCAGAAGCGCAGTCCTCAGGCTGAACCTCAGGCTTGGCGTCGGCTGAGTCCCACACAGCCACGCAAGCCGTACCAGCGTCGGTAACAGAGACCTCCACAGCGAATGGGCGCCCGACCGGTCGGCTGATCTTGAAGGAATTGGTCGCCAATTCGCTGACGATCATCTCGCCGCACTCGACCTGTTCGTCCGTGCACCGCCGCTCGATCAGGACCGTACGGACGAGACGGCGAACCATCGGCACCGACATCGGATCAGAGGTGAACCAGCCATGCCATGCGCTCTCGTCCGAGCGAAGTCGGTCAGGTTCCTCCGCCACGGAGGCTACCGCCGCCCTTCTGATCATCATCTCTCCTCTCGGCACCCGACCGAAGACGCGGAGAACTCGTCACAGACTTCTGCGGGGTCACCGTTGAGTCACCAGCAGTGAACTCCCCCCACCGAACACCCCGGAGGGCAGAATGAAAGGAGCCAGTCCCGTGGCCCACCGTGGGCCAGGGTGGGCCAGCAACACCGGATAGGAAGACTTGCCGCATGCCTTCCGTCGAACCGATTGGCCCCTACCTACGGCGACTGCGGAAAGCTGAGCACTGGTCGCAGGCCGAGGCTGCCGTCCGTCTATGCGACAGCTCTGGGCGGCCCACCGTCACTAAGCACGAATGGTCGCGATGGGAGAGAGGCGAACGCACTCCGACCGAGTGGCTTCCTGAGCTGGCCAGACTGTTCGACGTACCGCTTGTGCACCTGGAGGCAGCCGTTGCCGTCGTACGTGCACGAAACCGCGTCGGTACTCACGGGGTTGTTGCCGACGTGATCCCGAGCGAAGACTTCCTAGCCGAGCTGTCGTCTGGCACGGGCCGACGAATCGGCAGAACCACCGTGGCCAACCTTGCTGCCCGCGCGCACAGCTTCCGTCTCGCTGATGACCTTCTGGCTGGAGGCGACCTCCTCCACCCTGCCGTACGTGAATTCAACGCGGCAGTCCGCTTGGCACATGACGCCACATACACCGACGATCTCCGCCCACCCCTCCTGTCCGCTCTGGGAGAGCTTGCGCAGATCGTCGGCTGGATTGTCAGCGACGCAGGCCACCCCGACCAGGCACACAGCATTTACCGGCTCGGCATCTCCGCCGCCCGCGAGGCAGGAGACAAGGTACTTGCGGCGAACCTGATCGGGTCGCTCGCCTACCAGGAAGCCAACACCGGAAACTCCGCACACGCGGTCGAACTGGCGCTTGAGGCGTACGACGAGGCAGGGGAGGCGGCGCCCCCGCGTGCCCGCGCACTGTCCCTAGACCGAATTGCGTGGGCAATAGCGCAGGATGGCCCCCGCCACGACCCCCAGGAATCCATGCGCACGCTGAGTCGAGCAAGCGAAGCCCTAGAGGAACACGGCCAAGAGGACGAGCCCGGCTACCTGTACTGGGTTGACGCTGGCGAACTCCAAGTCATGGAAGCCCGCACCTACACCGAGCTGCACCGCCCTCTCCGCGCAGTACCAATATTCACCGACGTCCTTGAACGCTACGACGCCACCCACGCGCGCGAACTTGCCCTATACCTGTCTTGGCTCGTCGTCGCCCTCGCCGACGCCCACGAGCCCGAGCAGGCCGCGACGACTGCTCAGCGCGTGCTTGACCTCTCGGCAGACCTGCCGAGCCAGCGCACCGCCGACCGAGCCGCGCTTGCGCTCACCCGCCTTGACGA
>CAZLIE010000275.1:0-2563 GCA_964559345.1 uncultured Terriglobales bacterium | reverse complement strand
GAGGCGTTATCGAGCCCTTGCTAAATCGGTGTTAAAACGGAGTCGAAGTCGTCGTTGTCCTAATTGTTGTACTTAGAACGGTGCGTCGAATCAGGGGAACGTAGAAAGGCCAGTTGGGACTAAAGGTTGGCTGTCCGTGCAAATGGAAACGGGGTGGGCAATGAGGGATTCGAACCCCCGACCTCACGGATGTAAGCCGCGTGCTCTAACCAGCTGAGCTAATTGCCCGCTCCAATCATGGTACCAGAGTTAGGGGCCAGCGGCAACGACGCTAACTACCCGTCGCGGTCGGACCAAGCGCGATCGCACAATCAGCTCGATCGTTCTGCTTCAGATCCTTCGCCCATTCGTCAGCGCCGGGAGAAACCAGAATGACCGGATCAGGTGCGGATGCCGCTGGGGGCCGCCGCTAGAGCTGGTAGGAGATCAAGACCGACCGGACCGTTCAGGGCTGACCAGTGGGCCTGATTCGCGGCCGTCAGCGGCGATAACTCGGCGGCGCGCCGCTCGGTCACCTCGTCGAGCGAGCGCAGAGTTGCCAGAAACTCACCGATGAGCCGTTCGCCCACGCCGCGCAGCTCCGCACTCGAAGCGGTACCGACGAGCCGTCGCGCCTGATCCTCGACGCGCCGCGCCTCCGCGAAGGCGCTGCATTCGGCCTGCTGCCATGCCGTCTGAATCAGCGGCGTGAGCGCTGGATACGCGTCTGCCCGCCGCTGGACCCGCTCGTTCAGCCAGAAGGGCGACCGCGGATCGAAGCTGGCGTCCCCGACCGCCAGCACACTCTCCGGCCCGCTGGCCGCGACGTAGATCGGATGTAATGCGCTCAGGCAGGGCGAGCCGAAGCTGTGCCACGCGACCGCCGTCAGCGGAGGGGGCTGGTCCGGTCGGAGGTGGGCCACAATACTCGCGGCAGTCGCGCCGTCACGCGGTGGTGTCTCGTGCATACAGATCGGGGACGGCGTTGGCTGACCATCTGAGTCGAACAGGACGCCTTCGTGATCGCGGAGCACCGCTATCATGTCCGCGACAGTCAGCTGCGCCTGGCCTCCAAGAGCCTGCGAGGCACGTCGGAAGCGGCACTGGCCCGACCGGACGTCGTGGGCGGGATCGCCATACGCCTGCGCGAAATTGAAGTCCGCTCGCCCGCTCCACCATCCCCGCTCCACCGCGTGATCGATCAGATTGTCGGACGCCTCGTCCCATTCCGTTTCGATCGTGTAGCAGTTCGAGATAGCCCGCCGCCCCTTGACCCGCTCGGCCGCCCAGTAGCGACCGGCGGTCTCCAGCACCCAGGCTTCGGTTGGATCGGCGATGATGAACGAGTTGTGGTAGGATCGCGGCTGAATGATATCCGCGATTCCGCCTTGTCCAAACTGTTCGAGCAGCCCGACGATCACGTGCAGCGCGTCATGTGCGGTTCGGCCGCGCTCGAGCCCCAGTCGCAGGTAATCCATCCCCAGCAATCCGGTCTCCTCGTAACCCTCGCGCCCGTAGACGGCTTCGTTGCCGATCGCCACGCCGTGCTCGTTCACGCCGATCTCGAAGCCCCACATCCAGTAGGGCTGCGAGCCAACTAGCGCCCAAGTCTCACGCGCCTGCGGGATCTCGCGATGGGTGCAGCGAACCCGACTGTTGGCCGGATACTCCCCGCGGGGATAGGAGCGGAGCGGCTGACACTCGTTAGCTTTGCGGTCGCTGTTCTTGGCGAAGATGACGGAGCCGTCCGCCGTCGCGGAGCCGGTGGCTACCGAGGTGTCACACACGTCTCATCCTCCAGATAATCTACTACCTTCTCGTTGCGCGACGATGCTGAGGCACGGCAACGACTCAAGTCCGGCACGGGCAGCGTTATAGCACGGCGAATCTGCGCAGGTCAACAAACAAGATTGGTGCGTTCTGCAAGACGCCCATTTGACCGGTCGAGGTCCTACTAAAGGTAGACCGGGAAGTGACGAGTGGGCGGTTTCGGAAGGCGCCCGAGTCCGACGCCGACTTTGACGACGCTGAGCGGCCCCCCTCTCTCTCGCGAGAGAGGGGGACTCGCGGAATCAAACCGGCTTTAAGGTGCCATCCAGAATCTGCATCACTACGAATGAGTCGGCGTAGGGGCTGTTCGTGTAGATTGGATTGTCCGCCGGCAGCCAGCCCTGGGCGCGTACGCCCTCGAGCATTGGGTTTTTCGCCCAGCGCTCGTAAATCGGGACGATCGGCAGCAGCTCGTTGAAGGCGCGCGAGATGTTGAGGACCAGGGCCTTCTGTTTCTCGACGTCCAGGCCCAGCGCCGAATCGTCGATCGCCTTCTGGAAATCGATGTCGCCGACCGAGTCGGTCTTCTGCTGCATTGGGAAGTTCATACCTTTGCCGCCGTTGTTGGCCGCCTGGACGAAGTTGTGCAGGAACAGGTCGGTCACGAATGAGAAGTGCGGGTGAGGCTGACCGGCTCCCCAGCCCTGAACCGCGAGCTGGAAGTTTCCCTTGTCGATGTCGAGCGGCTGCTGGGTGAACGTGACCGAGCGAACCGTCGTCTTGATGCCGAGCTTGGTTAGCTGCTGGGCCGAGA
>CAZLIE010000274.1:0-2572 GCA_964559345.1 uncultured Terriglobales bacterium | reverse complement strand
GTCGCCGTCGCCGCCGACGGCTTGAGCGTGGCGGCGGCGCTGGTGTCGGCGCGCGCGGGCGCGGCGGGGGCGACGAGGAGGCAGGCGAGGGCGCAGGCGCGAGCGAAGGTCATCGCGGCAGCATCCGTCGCCACGCACGCGTTGTAAAGCGCTACCAGGGGAAGACGCGGCGGAAGCCGGCGAGCGTCTGCACGCACAGGTGCGGGCCCGTCGAGTAGCCGCGTCCGGCGCCGCCGGTGTCCCAGGTGTCGCCGCCCGAGTAGCCGACGACGTAGCCGGCGGGATAGACGTGGCCGATCGCCGTTGCGCGCTCGTGCTGCGGGCGCAGGTGGAGGAAGCGGAACTTGTAGCCGGTCACGGTGTCGACGAACGTCGGCATGTAGCCCCACGCGTACGTGCCGTAGGCGACGAGCTTGGAGGCGTGGCGCAGCTGGATCGCCGTCGACGACGAGACGCCGAGGTCGGTGTCGTCCCAGCCGTAGCTCGTCCAATGGTCCCAGGTGATGCGCGAGTGCCACCAGGCGAGCAGCGACTCGATGCCGAAGGTGCCGTCGCCGGGCATGAGCTCGGTGGTGGCGACGCCGCCGGCGACTTGCGGCGCGCTCTCGTCGCCGGCTTCGAGCGGCGCCGGATCGGGCGGCGCGGCGGTGTCGGACGCGGCGGGCGGTGCGCCGCCGGTGTTGTCGACGGCGGCGGCGTTGTCGATCTGGCCGCCGCAACCGGCGGCGACGACGAATGCAGCGAGGACGAGGGTCGGGTGGAGTTTGCGCATGCGCGCGCCGCTGTGCACGTCGCGGTCCAGCGGCAAACGCGCGAGATTGCGTGCGCGCGCCGACGTCTACCGTTTGCAGATGCGGCCGATCGTTTGCGATGATCTCCCCAGATGACGCCAACGCTGGAAACCGAACGCCTCGTCCTCCGCGGCCACCGTCGCGACGACTTCGACGACGTCGTCGCGCTCTGGGCGGACCCGACGGTGACGCGCTACATCGGCGGCCGCCCGTTCACGCGCGAGGAGACGTGGGCGCGCCTGTTGCGCAACGTCGGCCACTGGGCGCTGATCGGCTTCGGCTACTGGATCGTGCACGAAAAGGCGACGGGCCGCTTCGTCGGTGAGGCCGGCTTCGCCGTGCACGAGCGCGCGCTCGATCCGCCGTTCGGCGACGCGCCCGAGAGCGGCTGGGTGATGTTGCCGTGGGCGCACGGACGCGGCCTCGGCAGCGAGCTCGTCGGCGCCGTCGTGGCCTGGGGCGACGCGCGCTTCGGCCGCGGCCGCAAGACGGTCTGCATGATCGATCCCGACAACGCCGCGTCGCTGCGCGTCGCCCAGAAGCACGGCTACGTCGAGTACGCGCGCACGACGTACCACGGCCGGCCGACGGTGCTCTTGTCGCGCTGACCAGCGCTGCGCGCTAGGCGAGCTTGGCGATCTCGGCCTGCATGCGCGCGCAGGCGTCGCCGCAGTCCTTGCACGGCTGGTGCTGCGCCGCGTGCTTCTTGCACTCCGCTTCGCAGTCCTTGCAGATGTCGGCGCAGACGCGCGCGGTGGCCTTGGTGTACTTCGAGCCCGCCGACGCCAACGTGAGCAGGCTGCGCGCCGACGCCAGCATGTCGCGCACCGCCATCGCGCACGCGGCCATCGACGTGTCGCCGCTGCCGAGGAGCGTGAAACAGTGCTGCTCGCACGCCTCGCCCTTCTTCAAGCAATCGGCGGTGGCGTCGACGAGCGGCGCGGCAGCCGCGTCGTGATGATGCGTTTCGCCCGGCTTGTCCTTCGGCGCCGCCTTCGCCACCGCCGCCAGCGCCAGCGCGCCTGCCCCGACCAGCACGTCTCGACGATTCATGACGCCTCCTTTTGGCGCGCAATCGTACCGCGGCAAGTGCGCCTTCGAAAGTGGGCACTGGGGGCGGCGGCCCCGCTGCACACGAATCGTTGACATGTGCAGGCGGCGACCGCGCGCGATCCGGCGGCGGGTGCGGGTGCAGGCTAGCGAAATCGCGTCGGAGTCGCGCGCGCGCGTGGGTGGCCTGCGGCTTGCTGGGGCGTGGTCGATGGACCGCAGCCGGAAGGTGTGAGACGGGACTGTTCGCCCGCGCCGAAAAGCTGATCGCCGAGCGCCGGTACGACGAGGCGATCGAGTTCTGCCAGCTGCAGCTGGCGGCGTCGCCGAGGTGTGTCACGTTGCGGCTGCTGGCGGCGCGGGCGAAGCTGATGCGCGGCGATCGGGCGGGCGCGCGCGCGGAGCTGGAGGCGTGCCTGCGCATCGACCCCGGCAACCAGGCGGCGCGGACGCTGTGGGCGGAGAGCATCGCGGCGCCGTCGCCGCCGAAGGCGAGCGCGCCCGTCGCCAAGGTCATCGTCGAGAAGCTGCCCAATCTGCCGCCGAACGCCGCGTTCGTGCCGCGCGAGATCGCGCCGGCGGTGCCCGACGGCGTCGGCGATCTCGACGCGCTCTTCGAGGCGGATGATCCGACGCAGGTGCGCTGGGAGCCGCCGCCGCCGCTCCAGGTGGTCGACGAGGCGCCGCGGGCGCGCGTCGTCTACGAGCCGCCGCGGCCGCGAGTGGCGAGC
>CAZLIE010000273.1:0-2614 GCA_964559345.1 uncultured Terriglobales bacterium | reverse complement strand
CGAAGCGGCATGGAATTGTGATAGAGCATAGCTCGGAACACTTCGAACAGGTTGTGGAACTTGTGCAGCCGCGGCCGCAGGTCGACAATGCCGTCGCCATTCACCACTCCGAAACTTCGCCGGCCACGCAGCGCGTAGCTTGCTAGACGCATATTGATCCCCTTAACGCGATGACGCCCGCAAAAGCCGGTCCCCGGCAAGTCTTTCGGCAGCAAGTCGTTCCGCGGCAAGCCATCTTCCGCGATTCGGACGATGTGTTAAAAGTCGCGGCTTCGACCGTCAACGCCTTCCGGAAGCACCATGAAGTCTCTTTTTATCGACTGCAACGATCAGCTTGCGCCGGTATGGGAGAGCGTGATCCGGCCGGACGATCCGCCGATCGATGTCAATCGCAAGCCCTATGCGCTCGCCGACCTGCCGACCGTGCTCAACGGCTACGACATCTGCGTCGACGACCATTCCTATCTGCCGACCGAACTGGTCGATAAATGCGGCGCACTCAAGCACGTCGTGTTCCTCGGCACCGGCGCGGCAAGCTACATGAACATCGCCGAGCTCGCCGAGCGCGGCATCAAGGTCCACACCATCCGCAATTACGGCGACACCGCGGTGGCCGAGCACAGCATCGCGCTGATGTTCGCTGCCTGCCGCGATATCGCCGCCATGGATCGCGAGGTGCGGGTGGGGACCTGGGTGCCGCATGGCGGCATGCAGCTCCTTGGCAAGACGCTCGGCGTGATCGGGCTCGGCGGCATCGGCGCGGAAGTCGCGCGGATCGGCCAAGGGCTCGGCATGAAGGTGATCGCCTGGAACCGCTCGCCGCGGCCCGGCGCGACGCTGGTGCCGCTCGACGAACTGCTCGCGCGCGCCGACGTGATCTCGATGAATCTGACGCTCAACGACGAGACCCGCGGTTTTCTGGGCGCGGCGCGGTTCGCGCGGATGAAGCCGGGCGTCATTTTCGTCAATACTGCGCGGGCGGCGCTGGTCGACGAGGAAGCGTTCGTCGCGGCGCTGCGCTCCGGCCATATCCGCCACGCCGGGCTTGATGTGTTTCATTCCGAGCCGCTCAAGCCCGATCACCCGCTGGCGAAGATGGACAACGTGACGCTGTCGGCCCACGCCGCTTTCCGCACACTCGAAGCGTCCCAGACGCTGCTCCGCCGCGCCATCGATATTGTGCGTGGCATCGTCGCCGGCGAGGTTGGCTGACAGGTTGCCTTGGGCGCCGGTGTTGTGATGCTATGAGGCGCTAAAACAACAACGGTACGGACGGTTATGGGAGAGCGCCTTCTCGACGTTTCCATTCGCGTCAACGGCGATGACGTGCGCGAGCGCGTCGAGGTCCGCAAGACGCTGGTCGATTTCCTGCGCGAAGACCTCGGCCTGACCGGCAGCCATGTCGGCTGCGAGCACGGTGTCTGCGGCGCCTGCACCGTGCTGGTCGACGGCGAGGTGGTGCGCGGCTGCCTCACGCTCGCGGTGCAATGCGACGGTGCCGCGGTCGACACCATCGAAGGCATTTCCGATTCGGGCCGGCTCGCCGACTTGCAGGAGGCATTCCAGAAGCGCAATGCGCTGCAATGCGGTTTCTGCACTCCCGGCATGTTGATCGGGGCGCAGGCGCTTTTGGCGCGCGGCGGCGTGCCGTCGCGTGATATCATTCGCGATCATCTGTCCGGCAATTACTGCCGCTGTACCGGGTACCAGGCGATCGTGGATGCGATCGAATCCGTAGCCCTGACGAGGGCGGAAAAGGCAGGTTCGCAATGAACGAACATCACCGTCCGACGACACTGTCGGAGCGCGCCGACGAGCTTGAAGAGAAGATGATGAACGACCTCAACGAGCGCATCGCGACCAAATCGACGTTGGCCTATCTGATGGACGGCAAGGTCGCGATGCCGACGGGCCCGGAACTGCAAGCGGCCCATCCGGGCAAAGTGTTTCTGATGGGCGCCGATTCGCGGCTGCCGCCTATGCCGGACAAGCCGACGCTGATCGATTTCATGAAGCTTCGCTTCGCCTCGACCAATCACTTGCTGCAGAGCGCCGCGCTCGCGCTGAAGGCCGGGCACAACGAAAAGGTCGTCATGTCTTGCCTGCTGCACGACATCGCCGTCGTCGGCTTCATCCGCTGCGACCACGGTTACTGGGGCGCGCAGATGATCGAGCCCTATGTCGACGAGGAAGTGAGCTGGGCGATCAAGATGCATCAGGCGCTGCGGTTCTTTCCTGATCTGTCGGTCGGCTACGATTATCCGGAAGCCTACATCAAATATTTCGGCGCCGATTATAAGCCGGAGCCCTATATCGTCGCCGAATACGAGCGGGCGCGAAATCACAAGTGGTACATTACCTCGCGCCTGATCACGGTGAACGACGTCTATTCGTTCGATCCGAACGCCAAGGTCAATCTCGACGATTTCACCGACATCATCGGCCGCAACTTCCGGCAGCCGAAGGAGGGCCTCGGCTTCGACGATTCGCCATCGGCGCATATGTGGCGCACGCTGAACTGGCCCACACGGTTCTTGTGAAAATCGCCGCCGACCAGCCGCCTGGCCTCTCCGCGCTCGACCGGCCGAATTCCTATATCGGCCGGTCGGTGCCG
>CAZLIE010000272.1:0-2675 GCA_964559345.1 uncultured Terriglobales bacterium | reverse complement strand
TCATGCCCGCGGGGGCGGGGGCCCCGGCGCGCACCCGCTGGGTGTGGGGGCGGCGCGCCGCACCGCCGCCGCCGCCGAGGCGGTCGGCGAGCGCGCCGGCGGCGGGGGCGCTCGTCGCGCCGCCGGCGCGGCCGCCCGACGAGACGCTGCCGCCCAACGGCACGGCGCCGCCGGTCGGCGGCAGCGTCTCGACCGGCGCCATGCCGCCCGACCGCCCGTGATTGCCGCGTAGCCGCCGCGCGCCCGTCTGCTACGCTACCAGCGTGCGCCGCTCGCTCGCCGTCCTCGCGCTCCTGACCGCGTCCGCGACGGCGCGCGCCCAGGACGGCGGCGTGGCGACGACGGCGGCACCTCCGCCGGCGAAGCTGCCGTCGCCGTGGTCCCTGTTCCGCGCGCCGACGAAGCGCCCCGCGCAGGCGATCGGCGGCTACTCCGCCGGCTGCATCGACGGCGCCGTGGCGCTGCCGCTGTCGGGCAACGGCTTCCGCGTCGCCCGCCCCGAGCGCAACCGCATCTTCGGCCACCCCGTGCTCGTCGGCATGATCGAGGAGCTCGGCCGCCGCCTGCGCGCGCTCGGCCTGCCGCCGCTCGTCGTCGGTGATCTCGGCCAGCCGCGCGGCGGCCCGGCGCCGACGGGCCACGCCTGCCACCAAACCGGCCTCGACGTCGACTTGTTGTTCCTACCGACGGTCGACGGTCACGCGGTCTCGATGGTCGACACCACCCGCACCAAGCCGACGGCGCGCTTCACCGCGGCGGTCATGCGCATGCTCGAGCTGGCGGCGTCGGACCCGCGCGTCGACCGCATCTTCATCCACCCGGCGCTCAAGCGCGCCGTCTGCGAGCGCACCGCCGGCGCCGCCGATCGCTCGTGGCTGCAGAAGATCCGCCCGTGGTGGGGCCACGACGATCACTTCCACGTGCGCCTCGCCTGTCCCGCCGACAGCCCGGCCTGCGTCGCGCAGCCGCCGCTTCCGCCCGGCGACGGCTGCGGCGAGCTCGCCTGGTGGTTCGACAAAAAGGCGCAGGCCGATCGCGAGAAGTCGCACCAGACGTACGCGTCCAAGGTCGGCGCCGCGCCCGCCTTGCCCGACGGCTGCCGCGCGCTGCTCGACCCGTAATTCGACGTCCTCGCCGTCGCTGGCGTATAGTGCGCGCATGACCAAGCGCTACGCCTTCGCTCTCGTCTGCCTCGTCGCTGTCGGATTCGTCGTCGGTCGCGCGCTGGCGCAGACGCCGCCGCCGTCGGGCGCCGCGGCCAAGCCGGCGACGCCGACCAACTGCAAGACGTTCGGCCCGGGCAAATGCTGCGACCCGGCGGTGACCGCGCACATGCCGAAGGAGGCGGTGTTCAGCGCCTGCGGCGAGTCGGAGGCGACCTTCCTCGGCGAGCAGGGCTCGAAGGACACCTGCAAGTACTTCTTCAAGGTGGCGGGGCAGAAGGACGAGGAGATGTTCGTGCAGGTCTACGCGCCGGCGGCGAAGGAGGTGCCCGATTCGCCGACGGACCCGTTCTTCAAGTACGGCCGCATCGGCAAGGTCTTCTACACGGAGAAGGCGCTGTCGCCCAAGGCCGCGCCGATGATCGCCAACAACACCGGCCTGTGGATGCCCGGCAAGGGCTACTTCGTGGCGGTGAACGCGTCGACCAAGGTCTGCGACAAGGCGCAGGCGAAGAAGCTGGCGACGAAGCTCAAGTAGCACCTCGCCGCTGAGCACGACCGTCGGCGCCGTTGCGCACGACGGTGGGCAGCTTCGCCGTCGCTGCCGCGCGATTTCGCGCGCTTGCGGCGCGCACGCCGGTTGCAGTGGCCGCGCCCATGCTGCGCACCGTCGCCCTCGCCGCCGTCGCCGCGTCGCTCGCCGCCTGCCAACCGCTGCCGCCGCCCGACGTCGGCGTCGCCGAAGAGGGCCTGAGCGCGTGCCCGGGCAAGACCACGCTCGAAGGCGTCGACGTCTCCACGTATCAGGGCACCGTCGATTGGAAGCAGGTCAAGGCGTCGGGGCGCGCCTTCGCCATCACCCGCGTCGGCGACGGGCTCGGCGGCGACAACACCTTCGCCCCCAATTGGGCCGGCATCAAGGCCGCCGGCATGGTGCGCGGCGCCTATCAATTCTTCCGCCCGGGGACCGATCCGATCCAGCAGGCGGACATCCTGCTCGGCAAGATCGGCACGCCCGCCGACGGCGACCTGCCGCCGACGCTCGATCTCGAGGTCACCGACGGACAATCGGCCGCCACCGTCGTCGCCAACGCCAAGAAGTGGCTCGAGCACGTCAAGGCCAAGACCGGTCGCACGCCGATGGTCTACGTCTCGCCCGGCTTCGCCAGCAGCATCGGCAACCCCGATTTGTCGGCCTACGTGTTGTGGGTCGCGCACTGGGGCGTCACCTGCCCGACGGTGCCGAGCGGCTGGACGACGTTCACGTTCCACCAGTATTCGGACTCGGGCAGCGTGCCCGGCATCAGCGGCGCGGTCGACCTCGACAAGTTCAACGGCGATCAGACGGCGCTGAATAAGCTGGCGTCGAACGGCGCGCCGCCGGCGCCCGACGGTGGCACGCATCCCGGCGACGGCGGCGTGCACGACGGCGGCACCAGCGGCGCCGACATGGCCGGCAGCAGCGGCGGCAACGGCGGCGGCGGCGGTGGTGGCAGCGGCGGCGGTGGCAGC
>CAZLIE010000271.1:0-2688 GCA_964559345.1 uncultured Terriglobales bacterium | reverse complement strand
GAGCCCGAGCCGCACCACCACCAGCCCGAGCCCGACGCCGTCGACCAGCCCGCCGTCCGGGCCGCTGCCCAAGCACGTGCTCACTGGGTACTGGCAGGACTTCACCAACAACGCGCGGGCGCTGCGCCTGTCCGACGTACCGACGAGCTACGACCTCGTGGCCGTGGCGTTCGGCAACGCCGACCCCAACAACGCCGGTGGGGTCACGTTCGGCATCGACTCCGGACTGTCCAGCGCGCTGGGTGCGTACACCACCGCGAACTTCAAGGCGGACGTCTCGACCCTGCACTCGCGCGGGCAGCACGTGATCCTGTCGGTCGGCGGTGAGACCGGCAACGTCTCGGTCGGCAGCTCCAGCGCCGCGACCAACTTCGCCAACAGCGTGCACAGCATCATGACCACGTACGGCTTCGACGGCGTGGACATCGACCTGGAGAACGGCGTCAACGCGACGTACCTGGCACAGGCGCTGCGTTCACTGTCCACAATGGTCGGATCGAACCTGATCATCACGATGGCGCCGCAGACCATCGACATGCAGTCGCAGGGTGGCGCCTACTTCCAGCTGGCGCTGTCCATTAAGGACATCCTGACGATCGTCAACACCCAGTACTACAACTCCGGCTCCATGCTGGGCTGCGACCAGAACCAGCCGTACTCGCAGGGTAATGAGAACTTCCTGACGGCCCTGGCCTGCATCCAGCTGCAGAGCGCGCTGCGCCCGGACCAGGTCGGTCTCGGCCTGCCCGCGTCCTCGAGCGCCGCGGGCGGCGGCTTCCAGTCGCCGGCCAACGTCAACGCGGCGCTGGACTGCCTGACCCGGCACACCAACTGCGGCAGCTTCGTGCCGCCGTCCACGTGGCCGGGCGTCCGGGGCGCGATGACCTGGTCGATCAACTGGGACGCGTCGAACGGGTACAACTTCGCCAACACCGTCAAACCGCACCTGGCCACGTTGCCTTAGCGGCTACGGCCGACCGGGACCGCCGGGGTGGCGCGCGTCGCCACGCGCCCCCCGGCGCCGGGTTTTCCGCGCGGGCGCATCGGGTAGCCATCACGGTGTGATCGCCGCGAGTCTGGTGCTCTGCCTGCCCCGCGATGCCGCCAGTGTTCCGCTGACCCGGCGGGTACTGGACGCGGCGCTCGCCTCGCTCGGGGTCACCCCGGACTGCCGGGGCGACGTGCAGCTCGCGCTCAGCGAGGCGTGTACCAACGTGGTCAACCACGCCGGCGACTCCCCTGAGTACCAGGTGTCGATCGGCTTCGACGAGCAGCAGTGCACGATCGAGGTCACCGACGAGGGCGCCGGCATCCCACCGGCCCAGTTAGATCCAACCGCGCCGATGCCCGCCCCGGTCGCGGAGTCCGGGCGGGGACTGAACATCATCGCGCTGGTCGTCGACGAGGTCGAGGTGCGGCCGCGGCGACCGCACGGTACGTTGCTGCGCTTCGTCAAGCGGTTGAGCTGGAACCAGGATCAGCCGAACAACTCCGCGAAGCCCAGACCGAGGTAGGCGGCGGCCAGCCCGCCGGCCAGGCTGACCAGGATGTTGGCCAGCGCGATCAGCCGAGCCCGTTCCTGCACCAGCCGTACCGTCTCGTACCCGAACGTGGAGTACGTGGTCAGCGCGCCGCAGAAGCCCGTACCGCCCAGGGTCAGCGCCCACCCGGGCAGCCCCCCGGCACCGGCCAGCGCGCCTAGCGTGAAGCAACCGACGAGGTTGACGGTCAACGTCCCCCATGGGAACAGCGAGTCGTGCCGGGCCTGGATGAACCGGTCGACCAGGTACCGCAGCGGGGCACCGACGGCGGCACCCACCACGACCAGCAGGACCGTCAACTGCCGCGGCCGACGTACCGGATCACTTCGACCGGATCGACCATCACCAGCCCCTCGGTGACCAGCTCGTCCAGCTGAGGCAGGAACGCGCGCACCTTCTGCTGCGCGTCCACGATGATCACCACGATCGGCAGGTCCTCGGACAGCGACAGCAGTCGGTTGGTGTGGATCCGGGACGAGGCGCCGTAGCCCTCGATCCCGCGCAGCACGCTCGCCCCGGCCAGCCCCGCGGCGTGCGCGCGGTGCACGATCTCGGTGTAGAGCGGCTTGTGGTGCCACCGGTCGGACTCGCCGATGAAGATGGTCAGCCGCAGGGCCGGCCCGTCGATCGTCGTCATTCCGCCCTCCTCATGCGCAGCAGCCACCGCGCGCCCAGGACGCCGAGCCAGGCGGCGACGAGCGCGGCGACGAGGGTACCGAACAGGTACGCGAGGCCCGTCGCGGCGGCGCCTGCGTTCCACAGGTGCTGGGTGTCCACCATCGCGGTGGAGAACGTGGTGTACCCGCCGAGCACGCCGGTACCGAGGAACGGCCGGGTCAGCGGGTGCGCCGCGAAGCCCTCGGTCACCATCACGACCAGCACCCCGATCAGCAGGCAGCCGCTGACGTTGATGCCGAACGTGGCCCACGGGAATCCGGTGCGCGGGTGTGGGAACTCGACACCGAGGCCATAGCGGGCCAGGGCGCCGAGCACCCCGCCCGCCGCGACGGCGCCCACGATCGACAGATCACGGAGCGCGAACCCGGCCACGAAAAGGATCGTAGCCGGGGCGGCCGTCCCGCCACCCCGGCTACGGGTCCTCACCCGGCGGCATGCCGACCGGGTACCGAGATATTAGCTCAGCAAC
>CAZLIE010000270.1:0-2723 GCA_964559345.1 uncultured Terriglobales bacterium | reverse complement strand
CAGCGCGCTCCGCCGGGCCGGCCGCCGCAGAGCCCGC
Organism: uncultured Terriglobales bacterium; assembly: GCA_964559345.1. Classification (GTDB taxonomy): domain Bacteria; phylum Acidobacteriota; class Terriglobia; order Terriglobales; family Acidobacteriaceae; genus Gp1-AA112. The sequence goes on along the minus strand of CAZLIE010000270.1, from coordinate 2,686 downwards.
GGAGCCGCCCGCAGCCGAACCCACCGACGACGACATGAAGCAGGCGCTGGACGCCACCAAGGGTCTGCTCGACGAGCTCGAGGGCCGCTACCGCGGCCGCTCGGCACCGCCCACCGGCGAGGAGGAGGGCGGCAAGGCCAAGCGACCGCGGCGGCGGGGTCCGGGCGGAGGTTCCGCCCCCCGCGAATCCTAGGCGAGCCTCTCTCCGAAAGCCCCTACCGGTCTTGGCCGAGTTTGCGGAGGCGGTCCTGGAGCTCGCCCAGGCGCTCGTAGTGGGTGATGGTCGGGCGCTGGCGCTGCAGTTCCGGGTAGCGCGCGAGCTGGATGGCGTCGACGATCCAGCGGAGCTCCTCGGGCGTCAGGTCGACCCGCACCGCTCCCGCCGGCGGCTCCGACTGCGCCTGATACCGCGTATCGCGGAAAAGCTCCTCGGATCCCGGCAGGCGCGCTCGCTTCGGTAGTTCTGGGTTGCCGCTCACAGCTTCTCCGTGACACGGTACTCGAGGTATTTGCCCAGCAGCAGCCGGGTGTGCGCCTCGAGGGCGGGCAGGACCGAGAGCATGATCCCCACGATCGGATAGGAAAGGTACTGCACGTAGACCAGTGACTTTCGGATCGGCCCCCACCGGGCCGGTTTGGGGGGCAGCATTAGGTGCTCGAGCAGAATCAGCACGACCACCGTCGAGATGGTGAGCGTCAGGATGCGGCTCGAATAGACGAAGAGGTTCTGGCCCAGGTCGGTCAGGGAGAAGTCGACCGAGACCCAGACCGGGAAGGACGCCCCGAACATGAGCAGGAAGGGCAGGAAGATCCAGTTCAGGTGGTTCAGGAACAGGTTGCCGAACTTCTGGATCCGGAGCCACAGCGGAATCTCGGGGTGCTTGAAGAAGCGGTGGAGCACGTAAGGCACGTCGGTCACGCCCCAAGCCCAGCGCTTGATCTGGTTGTACTGATTGAGATGCGTCGAGGCATAGTCGCGTGACTCAGGGGAGTCGCCGTAGATGGGCAGGTAGCAAGACTTGACCTGGAACCGCTCGCCGAAGGTGAAAAAGCTCTTCCAATAAAACCGCGAGTCCTCCGGGATCACGTCCTTATCCCAGTAGCCGACGTCGTCGCAGAACTGCAGAGAGCACGTGTAGCTGGAGAAGCAGACCAGGCGGTGCGGCCGGGAGTGCAGGTACATCTGCCATTGGCTGATCGACCCAGACATCACGCGCACGGCCGTCGGCACCCGCCAGATGTTGTTGTGGAAGAGCGGCACCGGCTGCCAGACCGTGGTCTCCCGGCGCGGCTCGAGAGCGTGGTGCCAGCTCACCCAGGCGAAGTACTTGGGGTGGACGCGGTAGTCGGAGTCGAGGTCGGTGAGGAGCACCCGCCGCGGGTCATATCCGGCCGCCTTCAGGGTCTTGTACATGTAGCGGCCGCCCCAGTTCATGGCCGCCGACTTCCCCGGCACCAGCGGCGGCTCCATGGGGTCCTTGATGTGCCAGAGCCCGCCGAGCTGCTCGCCGAACTTCTCCTTGAGGCGGGCGACGTTCTTCCAGCCGGGCTTGTCGGTGGTGCGCGTGATGATCCCGACCAGCTTCAGCTCGGGCGGGTAATCGGCGTCGGCGATCGCCTGCAGCGTCCGCTCGAGCACGTGGTAGGGCTCCGTGTAGGTGGGGATGACCGACAGGTGGTAGTAGTCGAGGGGGTGCGGCGCGTCCGCAACCCGCGGCTGCTCCCGGCAGCGGGCGAGCCAGTCGGCGGCCATGGCGCGGCGCATCCTGAAATAGGTCTGCCAGACGCCGGTGATCACGATGAAGGAGCGGAAGAACCAGTAGACGTCGAACACCAGGACCGTGATCGCGACCATTTGGGCGCCGTCGGAGGCGAAAACGATCGGGATCCACGCCGGGGCGGTGAGCAGGGTCCAGGTGATCAGCCCCGGAGCCGCCTCGAGGAGACGGTCGCCGAACTGGCGGAGCCCCTCCCGGAGCGCGTTTCCTGACGGCGAGACGGCTTGTGACGGCGAGGCCATGGACCCCGATTCTTCCACGCCGGCGGCTTCGGAATACCGACCCCCAGCGCGTATTTACATAGGCATGAGCAACCTTAAGAAGTTCGAGGAGGCGACGTTCGACCAGGACGTGCTGTCCTCGACCGGACCTGTGCTTGTCGACTTCTATGCCGACTGGTGCGGTCCCTGCCGGATGATGGCGCCGGTCATCGACCAGGTCGCGTCCCAGTACCAGGACAAGCTGACCGTGGGCAAGCTCGATGTCGACGCCGCCCAGACGATCGCCATGCGCTATGGCGTGATGGGCATCCCGACGCTTGGCCTCTTCAAGGACGGCAAGCTGGTCGACCGCCTGGTCGGCTACCCGGGCCCGGCGGGCGTACGCGCCTTCGTCGACAAGAACGTCAACGGCAGCTAGCCGCCGCCAATGAGGAGGGAGTCGCGAGACTCCCTCCTCGTGGTTTGGCCGCTAGTGGCCCCACATCGCACGCTCGGCGTGCTGGACGGTGGCCGGACCCTTCTCGCCGGTGCGGATCCGGATCGCCTGCTCGACGTCGATCACGAAGATCTTCCCGTCCCCCACCTCGCCCGAGTCACCGGTGCGAGCGGCGGGAACCATGCGGTCGACCACGCGGTCGACGATCTCAGAACGCATCACCGCCTCGACCTTGAGGCGCGGCCGCAGCG
>CAZLIE010000269.1:0-2726 GCA_964559345.1 uncultured Terriglobales bacterium | reverse complement strand
GGAGCGCATCTCGCCGGACCTGACGACGAACGACCCGGAGAAGCAGAAGCAGGAGGAATCGGGCGGCGTCACCGTCGACAACTCGTCGGCGGAGATGCACACGACGATCTACTCGATCGCCGAGTCGCCCAAGAATCCGAACGTCGTCTGGGTCGGCACCGACGACGGCAACCTGCAGCTCACCAAGGACGGCGGCAAGACCTGGCAGAACGTCGTCGCCAACGTGCCCAACCTGCCCAAGCACTCGTGGGTGAGCTGGGTCGAGGCCAGCCGCTACGACGCCGGCACCGCCTACGCCACGTTCGACCGCCACACCTTCGGCGACCTGACGCCGTGGGCGTACAAGACGACCGACTTCGGCAAGACGTGGACGCGCATCGTCGGGCCCGACCAGGGCGTGCGCGGCTACGCCCACGTCGTCAAGGAGGACACGCAGAAGAAGGCGCTGCTCTTCCTCGGCACCGAATTCGGGCTGTGGATCTCCGTCGACGGCGGCGCCAGCTGGGCCGAGTTCAAGGGCGGCAACTTCCCGGCGGTGGCGGTGCGTGACCTGGCCGTGCAGGCGCGCGAGAACGACCTCGTGCTGGCGACGCACGGGCGCGGCATCTGGATCATCGACGACCTGACGCCGCTGCGCGCGATGACGACGGAGACGCTGCAGAAGTCGGTCGCGTTCCTGCCCGGGCGCGCGGTGCAGCAGCGCATGCCGGCCAACGGCGGCTGGTCCGAGGGCGACGCCAGCTTCTGGGGCGACAATCCGCCGACGGGCGCGGTCATCACCTACTACCAGAAGACGCGGCACGTCTACGGGCCGATGAAGCTCGAGATCTTCGACGCCGCCGGCAAGCTCGTCGACAGCATCACGCCGTCCAAGCGCCGCGGCATCAACCGCGTCGCCTGGACGATGCAGGTCAAGCCGCCCAAGGCGCCGCGCGCGGCGCAGGTCGCGTTCTCCGCGTCGCAGGGCCCGCGCGTGGTGCCGGGCGTGTACACGGTGCGGCTCACGCGTGGCAGCGAGGTGATCGAAGAGAAGCTGGCGATCGACCTCGACCGGCGCGCGCCGTTCAAGGTGGCCGATCGCAAGGCGCAGTTCGACGCGGCCATGCGCGCGCACGCGCTGTTCGGCGACATGACCGAGCTGTGCGAAAAGCTCGACGGAGCCAAGCTGGCGGCACAGGCGCGCGCGCAGAAGCTGCCGCCGGGCGACGCGCTGCAGAAGCGGATCGCGTCGTTGTCGGACAAGATCGACGAGCTCAAGAAGAAGATCGTGGCGACCAAGGAAGGCGGCGCCATCACCGGCGAGGAGCGCATCCGCGAGCACCTCGATCAGCTCTACGGCGCGTTCATGCAGTGGGAGGGCAAGCCGGCGAAGTATCAGGTCGAGCGCATCGACGCGCTCAAGCACGAGCTCGACGACGTGGCCAAGGACTTCGGCAAGCTGGTCAACACCGAGGTCAAGCAGATCGGGATGCTCTTGCGCGAGCGCGGCCTGCCGCCGATTCCCGCGGACGCCTCCGCGCTGGCGGAGGAGGCCGACGCGCCCAAGGCGACGGAGGCGGCGATGCGCTGCCTGCGCACCAAGGGCTTCGAGTGCGAATTCGAGACTGGCGAATTCCGCCCGGCCGAGACACGCTGATCGGAGTGCCGCCGGAAATCTTCGTCGTCCGCCACGGTCAGGCCTCGGCGCGCGCCCGCGACTACGACGTCTTGTCGTCGCTGGGCGCGCGGCAGGCGGCGCGGCTCGGCGAGCGGCTGGCCAAAGACGGCATCGGCTTCGACGCCGTCTTCTGCGGACCGCGCCGGCGCCATCGCGACACCGCGCGCCACCTCGTCGAGGCCGCGCGCGCCGCCGGGGCCACGCTGCCCGACGCGGTGGAGTTGCCCGGCTCCGACGAGATCCCGCTCGGCGCCATCCTGCTTCTATGGCTACCGCGTCACCTCGAGACCGATCCGGTCGCGCGCGCGATTGCCGAGCGGCGGTTCGAGCACAGCGACGACGAGATCCGGCGCGTGCTCGGGCGCGCCATGCTGGACTGGGCGGCGGGCGACGTGGCGGCGCCGTCGCTGCCGACGTTCGCCGCGTTCGTGGCGCGCATCGAGGAGAGCCTTGCCGAGGTGCAACGCGCCGGCCGGCGGACGCTGCTCATAACCTCGGCGGGGCCGATGGCGGCGACGCTGCACCTCGGCGGTCACGCAGCGGCGACGACGCCGGTGGCGACGATGAAGCTGACGGTGGAGATCGAGAACACGGCGGTGACGCGCGTCGTGCACGACGGGGCGCGCCTGTCGATCGCGGCGGCGCTCGACGTCGCCCACCTCGACGACGCCGAGCGCACGCTCATGTAGCTACTGCCTGATGCGCGCGATCGTCGCCGTGATGCGCTTCTTGTTCGCCTCGTCCTTGACCATCGTCAGCGCGCGCCCGTAGTTCTCGACGGCGCCCGACTTGTCGCCCTTGGCGAGCAGCGCCTCCGCCAGGCTGTCGTAGACGTTCCACGACTGCGGATGCTCCTTGACGTTGCGCTCGAAGATCGCGATCGCCTCGTCGAGCTTCTTCTCCGCCATGAGCCCGTAGCCGTACAGGTTGAGGTCGCGCTCCGTCGCCACCGCCATCGCCTTCTTGCCGAGCTCGTCGGCCTTGCGCTTGTCGCCCTTCTTCTCGGCGACGCGCGCCGCCACCCGCAACGTGCGGAAGGTCTCCTCACGCTCGAGCGCGCGATTGGCGA
>CAZLIE010000268.1:0-2765 GCA_964559345.1 uncultured Terriglobales bacterium | reverse complement strand
GTATCGCCCATAGCCGTGCCCCAGATGGCCGATTCGGAACAGGTTCTGAAGGAACTCGATCCACCGGACGACGTGGAGATCATTGCCATCGTGGTGAACGAAAAAGGCGTGGAGCGCGCGCTGGCTACTGACGCGGTGCGCACACTAGGATTTCCCTATTCGGTCTCACCGACATTTCTTAAGAACAACCAGAATCAGACGCTCGAGGAAGCAGTTGATGTCCTCGAAAAAATAAAGCTCAAATCGGATGACGCCGGTTTCGGGCTGGTGGCTTATGTCTCGATGGCGTTCGGAAATCCCTACGGCGATTTGTGGAACGTCGAAGAGGTCGTCGAGGCGGTTGATCTGCTCGCGGAGTTGCCGGTCGATCAAGTCTCACTCGCGGACACCGTGGGACTGGCGTCGCCGCAGCAGGTTGCGGATTTGGTCGGAGCGGTTACAGGTCGGTTTAAAGATCTTGAGATTGGCGTGCATCTCCACAGCCGCCCTGCGGAAACCAAGGACAAGGTGAAAGCTGCGTACAATGCGGGATGCCGCCGCTTCGACTCGGCGATTGGCGGGCTCGGTGGCTGTCCGTTCGCGCAAGACGAGCTCGTGGGAAATCTGGCGACCGAGAGCGTCTTGGCGGCGCTGCAGGAACTCGGAGTCGAGCCGCCGGTCCGCAAACCGCTGGAGAATGTGATTCGGATGTCGCAGGCGATTGCCATAGGAGCACCCACGCGCGTTCAATGAATTTCAAGACCATCTCCCTGCAGCACAGCAACGATGTCTCCCTTCTGACGCTGAACCGTCCGGAAAAACGCAACGCCATCAGCTACGAGCTGATCGACGACCTAATGAATGCGCTCGAGCACGTCAGGAACTCGCAATGCCAGGTTCTGATCATCACCGGCGCGGGCAAGGCCTTCTGTTCAGGGATGGATCTGGACGAGCTCAAGCAATTGATTGGGCGCTCTAACGAGCAGAACCTCGAAGACTCGTGGAAGATGGCCTGTCTGTTCCGGGCAATCTATGATTTTCCCAAGCCGACCATCGCCGCAGTGAACGGCGCCGCAATCGCCGGCGGCACCGGGATCGCGACCATCTGCGATTTCACGCTGGCAACTCCCGAAGCCAAGTTCGGTTATACCGAAGTCCGTATCGGATTTGTGCCGGCAATCGTCTCTAATTTCCTGGTACGGCAAATTGGCGAGAAGCTCGCGCGCGATCTGCTGCTCACGGGTCGCATCTTTGCCGCCGATGAGGCCCACAGGCTGGGGCTGGTCAATGAGATCGTCGGTCCTGACCGTCTGCTGCCACGGGCGTACGAGATTGCGTCGATGCTGAAGGAGAACAGTCCGAGTTCGCTGCGCGCCACCAAGCAATTGCTTTCCCAGAATGTGAATCAGGAACTCGATCTCCGCATCGAGAGCTCCGTCGAGGAGAACGCGCGCATCCGCCAGACGCAGGATTTCAAGGAAGGCGTCACAGCATTCCTCGAAAAACGTAAGCCGCACTGGAGCGGCCGGTGAGCGACGATCATTCCCCGATTCCGAAGAGCGAGGTGAAAGTCCGGGTGCGCTACGCCGAAACCGACAAGATGGGCGTTGTCTATCACACTAACTTCTTCGTCTGGATGGAGATTGGCAGAGTGGAGTTCATCCGGCAACTCGGGTTCGACTACAAACAAATGGAAGTCGAGGACGACTGCCACCTCCCGGTCGTGGACGCACGCTGCCGGTACCGCACTCCGGCGCGGTATGACGAAGAAATTGTGGTCCGGACCGAGTTGCGTAACGTCCGGGACTCTCTGATCCGGTTCGCCTATGTGATCGAACGCCTTGCCGACCAGGCGGTATTGGCCGAGGGCGAGACGACGCACCTCGTCGTCAACTCCAAAATGGAGAAGAAGAGGTTTCCCGAGCGATACCGCCGCGCTTTCGCCACTCGCGAGAGCTAACTCACACCCACGAGCAACGAGGTACGCGACAGGAACGCATCTACATCGTTTCCGCGCGCATCTATCATTAAGTGATGCCCGGCCCGGCTTTTATCCTGTGTATCGTGGCAGTGGGTGCGTCCGCACTGTTCTTGTGGCATTTCTATTTCTCTCGACAAGCCAAACAGCGGGCTTGCGAAATTGTTGGCTGGATCGAGGCGCTGCTGACCGGGCACGGACACATCATCGGAATTGAATGGCAGAGCGCGTCGAAGTTTCAGGTTCCGATCAGGCTGAGATCGATGACCTTTCGCAGCGCGAGCCTCAACGTCCAACTTCTTCCCCGCGAGCTGCCGCTGAACTGGATTGTTGGCAAGTTGCGGTCGCAGCAGGAGCTGCTTACCTTCAAGGCAGATCTCGATCTGGCTCCCCCGTTCAGCCTGGAATTACAGAGTTACCGGCTTTTCGCTCGCAGCCGCCGAGACCTCAAGCCAGAGGCGCCGGGCTGGAAGTTCGAGCAGGCGACTCCGTTCGTGCTCACGACCCGCAAAGATTGGCAGCGCGAGATCACGAGCGTGATTTCTAGTCTGCTCTCGTGTCCGGAGCGTCAGTTTCTGAGCATTGCGTTTTCACAGCGGTCTCCGCATTTTTCAGCGACTTTGGCGCTTAATTCCATTGCTCCGGAATCGCAGTGCCGGACAGAGATATTCGACTCGTTACGTGAGTTGGCGACGGGCGCTTCAGCCCCGCAGATCTAAACGCACATCTTCTCCCAACGGCCACTCATACCTTCTTCTCTGGCCAAACTAGCGACCCAATCACTGACGCGCCCAATATCGCCAGCACC
>CAZLIE010000267.1:0-2787 GCA_964559345.1 uncultured Terriglobales bacterium | reverse complement strand
GAAAATGGGTCGGACAAACCTCCCAAGAGGCTCGGCGCCAGTTCTGGGTGATCCAATGCCAGTCCTTACGGAAGCCGCGGGCCGCCAATTCGTCGGCGATCAGCAGACCCAGGCCGCGGGAGCCGCCACAGATCAGAGCGACGTCGCCGGCCGGCTCGCGTCGGCGAACCCCGCGCATCACCAGGGACAGCATCTCGGCGCCCACCAACGGAAGTACCGACACGCCACGCCTCACGACGACCACCCTCCCGCCCGGCAAGACAATGCCCCGGGGTACCGGGCGGACCGGGAAAAAACGAGGGCGGGAACCAGCCGACGGTACGGAACCCGGATGAGGTCGGCCTTCCCGCCCGCCTACGCGGACGGCCGCGCGACAGAAAGCCCCTGCCGTACTCCGTCTGCCAGGCGCTGCGATCCGCCGCCCGCCGCGCTCAAGCGTCGCAGCCCGAGCCGCAGCAACATCACCGACCCGGCGGCGTATCCACCGGTTAACACGACCGCGGCCAAGCGGCGCGGAAGAACCAGCTCCAACAGGCGCAGCGCGGCGGTCGACGCGGCAGCGGCCCCGAGCACGGCCGCGACGCCCGAAGCTGTCAGCAGGCCCACTCCGGTTGTTGCCGGCCGGACCTGACCGACAAGGTCCTCGCGCAGCCGGACGGACTCCTGCCGGCCGACATCGACCAGATCCTGCACGAGACGCCTGCTGAGCTCATCTCCGCCGGTCCTGTCTCGGGTCGATCGATCGTCGCTCACGTCAGCCTCCCTCCGGCTTCGCATATCCGTGACACGGATACCCGACGTTCAGAACCCGAATCCCGGGCATGCGGTGCTAACCGCCTCGAGGGTGGGCCTGGCGAGCTCGCTCGCGCCGACTAGATGAATTCGAGTTGGGCGTGGCCCTGGCCATGCACGGCGGTGAGGCTCGCCGGGCGGCCGCGTACCCACAGCCGTTGCACCCGGATGCCGTCCCACCCGTCCGGCATCGTCACCGGTCGTCGGCACCAGTTCGCGGGTTCGTCTGCAGTGGGTGTCATGCCGGTCAGGCCGTAGAGGCAGCCGGTCAGGAAGCCGCCGACGTTAGCGGTGAACGGGGCGGCGCGGGGCTGATCGGGCTGCACAGTCGGGCTGTTCTCGGTGACCAGCGCGTGCGGCGCCTGGACGAAGTCGGCGAAGCCGTGCTCGTACAGGTCGAGCGCGCGTTCCCGTTGCCCGAGGCGGGCGGCGTAGACGCCGAGCAGGGCCGAGAGCATCGGGGAACCGATGTACCCGTCGACCCTGTCCACCGCGGCGGCCAGGGTGCGTTGCTCGGCGTCCGGATCGGCGGGGAATCCGACGGGGAACAAGCCGGCCGCCGCCTCGGGAGTGCCGCCCTGCGGTTCGTCGGGCCGGTACCCGTCGTGGTTGATGATCGTGCCGTCCGGCTCCGCGGGCAGCACGAGGTGGTCGGCGATGTGTGCCCATGCCGGGTCCGGGTCGTGGCCCAGAGCGTCGGCAAGCGCGGTCGCCTCGCGTAAGGTGACGGCCGCGGCCATGTTGACGAACGCGTTGTTGTCCACCGGGGTGCCGGTCTCCGCGATTCCCTCCACGCCCAGGATTTCGTACCCGCGTGTCGTGGGGCGCACCCGGCTGGCCACCCAGCGGGCCACCTCGACCAGCACCGGCCAGGCCTCGGCGCGGGCAAATTTGCCGTCGCCGGTGGCGTGCACGTACCGGGCGAAGGCCAGCGCCACGTCCATGCTCACGTGGTGCTCGGTGACGGGGGACAACTGGCCGACCGGGGTTGCTTCCTGGCCGGCCCGCGGGCTGCTTTCCCACGGGTACTGGGCGCCGTCGTACCCCTGCGCCGCCGCATTCTGCAGGGCGCTGTCCAGTCGGCCACTGCGGTAGCGCAGCAGGGCCCGCGCCGCGTCGGGCTGGGTCAGCAGCAGCGCGGGGACGGCGAAGGTCTCGATGTCCCACATGACGTGACCGCGGTAGTAGTGGTAGTCCGGCCAGTAGGCCATGCCGAACGGCGAGGTCGCGCACGGCGAGGCGCGGTGCACCGAACTGTGCAGGTAGAAATGGGCGGCGTCGCACATGGCCTGCCACCGGGTCGGTGCACCGGTCAGCTCGATCCGGCCAAGCCACAGCCGCGACCACAGGTCCGCGTTGTCGGCCAGCAGCGCGTCGAATCCACGGGTCAGAGCGTCGGTCAGCATCCGGACGGCGTGCAGGTGTGGGGTGTTCTGCATGGCGTCGGGGACCAGCGCGGTGAGCTGCCGCAGCCGGTACCGGCGGCCAGGCTGCGCGGGCACCGTGTAGGCGGTCATCATCTGGCCTTGCAGGGTGTTGCGGAAGGTGGGTGGGCAGCCGTCGGCGCCGTCCAACTGGGTCAGGTAGGCCAGGCCGCACGCTGCCGCGCCGCCGGCGCTGTTCCAGCCCAGCACGCCGTGCGCCGGGTCGAACCGTCCGCCGGTACCCATGTCCGCCAGGTAGGGGCCGCCGGGTCGGCCGGCCGGGTCCAGGCCGGCCGACAGTTCCAGCTGGCACTGCGTGTCGACCGTGAGCGTCAGCTCCTGCATCACAAGGGCGGGCAGGGCGCGATTGCACAACGTGACAACTTCGGCGTCGACCCGGGCACCGTGGGCGGTGTAGCTCAACGTGGTGTGCAGCTGGCCGCGGGCGAAGTCGTACCGCTGCTCGCGCAGAAGCGTCTGCGGCCCGGCCGCTGACATCGGTGCACCGTTGACCGTGATGTCGCCGGCGAGCGGGAACGGGACGGGTACCAGAGACTCGACCTCGGCCACC
>CAZLIE010000266.1:0-2791 GCA_964559345.1 uncultured Terriglobales bacterium | reverse complement strand
TTGGCGCCGCGGCAGGAGTCGGGCGGGACCTTCGCGGCGCTCGGTGTCGCGGCGCTGTTCGCCGTGTTCGGCTTGACGACGGGCGCGTTCGCCTCCGATCGCCATCTCGTGGCGTGGGCGTTCGTGCACCCGGCGGGCGCGCTCGACGCGGTGATGCTGGCGCCGCACGGGCTATGGCGGCGCATGGTGGTCGGGGCGTGGTCGGGGCACTTCGATTCGGCCGGCTACAACGAGGCGCTGCCGCTGGTGCCCTTGGCGTCGGTGGTGGCGTCGCTGAGCTTCGGGGCGATGCTGCTGCGCGCGGCCTGTCGCAAGCTGGCGGCGCCGCAGCTGCCGCTGTTCGGCAAGAAGCAGGCGGTGGCGCTGTTCGGCTTCGCCGTCGCTGTCGTGGTCGGGCCGCTCGCCGTCGCGTCGCGCCTGTGCAACTTCGACGGCGACGCCGCCTACGCGTTCTCGCTGATGCTGCTGCCGGCGCTGGTGGCGGTGGGGCTGTTCGCGACGCCGACGTTCGAGGCGTGGGCGATGAGCCTGCGCCGCGGCGGGCGTCCGTCGTGGAGCGCCGACGAGGCGAGCGCGCACCGCGCCGTGTGGCTGATGCAAGCGGCCTGGGCAGCGACGGTGCTGGTGCTGCTCGGCGATCATCGGCTGCACGGTCTCGACGGCGACGAGACCCTGGCGCTCGCGTGGACGACGCTGCTGGCGGTGACGCTGCCCATCTACTTCCTGTTCGCGTCGACGCGCTACGCGACGGTGGCGGCGCGCTGGGCCTTCGGCGTGGCGGTGGCCGCGCACCTGGTGACGCAGATGATCGCGATCGGGCTCGTGCGCGGGCACGACGTGCGCGGCTTCGGCAGCACCTACGTCACGCTGGCGGCGATCGCGGCGTTGGCGGTGCCGGCGTGGACCGCGTGGCGGCAGCACGTCCTCCGCGCGCGTACGCTCGCCCGCTGACGACACGTCGCACGCTCGCCCGCTGACGACACGTCGCACGCTCGCCCGCTGACGCCGCCCGGCGCACGTAGTAGCATCGCGCGCGATGCAAACGCTGAAGGTGGTGACGCTGAACCTGTGGGGAGAGCAGCCGCCGCTCGACCGGCGCATGCAGCTCGCCGTCGACGGGCTGCGCCAGCTCGCGCCCGACGTCGTCGGACTGCAGGAGGTGCGCCAGGTGCCGGGCACCGTCCCCAACATGGCGGAGACGCTCGGCCGCGCGCTCGACATGCACGTCTACTTCGAGCCGGCGACGCCGTGGGGCGGCGGCGACGAGGGGCTCGCGATCCTGTCGAAGCACCCCGTCGTCGAGCGGCGCGTGCACGAGCTGCCGCACGCGGTGCCGGCGGAGCGGCGGCTCCTGCTCGGCGTCGTCGCCGACACCCCCGCCGGACGCATCGACGTCTTCACCACGCACCTCAATTATCGGCTCACCGACGGCGGCAAGCGCGAGGATCAATGCGTCGCCGTCGACGAGCTCATCGGCGGCTACGCGAGCGAGGCGCCGCGCATCCTCTGCGGCGACTTCAACGCCACCCCCGATGCCGACGAGATCCGCTTCCTCCGCGGGCTGCACACCGCGGCCGGGCGGCGCACCTTCTGGCAAGACGCGTGGGAGCGCCGCCACGGACGCGCCGACGGCTTCACCTGGGCGCGCGCCAACCCGTACACCGCGCGGCTGCGCTGGCTCGAGCGCGACCGGCGGCTCGACTACATCTTCGTGAGCCCCATGAAGCGCGACGGTCGCGGCGTCGTGCAGGACTGCCGCATCGTCCTCGATCGCGCCGCCGCCGACGGCGCCTTCGCCTCCGACCACTTCGGGCTGTACGCCGAGGTGCAGGTCGCGCCGCTCGACGAGGAGCCGCACGCGTGAGACGGCGACGCCCGAAGCGGCGCACGACCCCGGCAGTGCGCGCCACCAAGGCGGCACCGACGAACACGGCCGACGCCCACCTGCTGCTGTCGCCCGTCGAGCAGCCGCGCTTCACCACGACCGATCCGTGGCGCGTCCTGCGCATCCAGAGCGAGTTCGTGCGCGGCTTCGACGCGCTCGCCGACGTCGGCCCCGCCGTCACCATCTTCGGCTCCGCACGCACGCCGCCCGATCATCCCGAGTACGAGGCCGCGCGCCGCACCGCCGAGCTCCTCGGCAAGGACGGCTTTACCATCATCACCGGTGGCGGCCCCGGCATCATGGAAGCGGCCAACCGCGGCGCGCGCGACGCCGGCGCCCCGTCAGTGGGGCTGAACATCGAGCTGCCGTTCGAGCAGAAGGTCAACGAGTTCGTCGACCGCTCGATCGACTTCCGCTACTTCTTCGTACGCAAGACGATGCTGGTCAAATACGCCCAGGCGTTCATCATCTTCCCGGGCGGCTACGGCACCCTCGACGAGCTGTTCGAAGCCGTCGTCCTCATCCAGACCGGCAAGATCGAAAACTTCCCCGTCGTCCTCTACGGCCGTCGCTACTGGAGCGGGCTCGTCGAGTGGCTGCGCACGACCATGCTCGCCGACGGCAAGATCGCCGACCCCGACTTGCGCCTCATCCCCATCGTCGACTCGCCCGAGGAGTGCTGCCGCTTCATCGTCGGACGCGAGCGCGCGCGTCGCATGCAGCACGAGCGTGCCGCGCGCGAGGTCTCGCGCGAAGTGTTCGCGCCCGATCGCTTCACCCCCGGCCCGCGCCGTCGCTGACGCTCGCTTGCGCCCTCGGGGGCACGGCCTACCTTCGCTCGCATGCGTACCTTGGTGGCGTCGTGCGCCGTCTCCCTCCTCGTCGCTGGATGCACCCATCACCAGA
>CAZLIE010000265.1:0-2797 GCA_964559345.1 uncultured Terriglobales bacterium | reverse complement strand
GGCGATATAAAACTATGGACGGCATGAAGGCGGCAGGCTACTCTGGCACTCCCCTCTACAAAAAGCTTGGAATAAAGCCTGGACACAAAGCGTGGTTCTCGGGATTCCCGCACGGCTACGAATCCGAACTGCAAAAAGCCGGGAGCTTCCAAACTGCCAACAAGCTCACCAAGGACTTAGATTTTTTGCACTTGTTCACGAGTAGCCGAGCAGAGCTGACCGAGGCTTTCCCAAAGCTGAGCAGAGCGTTGAAAGCGGACGGAATCCTTTGGATCTCATGGCCAAAAAAGTCATCCGGAGTGAAAACCGACCTCGACGAGAACCTTGTGCGCGAGATCGGATTGAAAGCAGGCCTCGTTGATGTAAAGGTCTGCGCGGTCGATGAAACCTGGTCTGGCCTGAAGTTCGTCTTTCGTCTCAAAGACCGCTGACCAGCGGAAATGAACTACGGAGTTAGAATGGCGTAGGAGCAATCATGGAAATCGCAACATTCGGAGCTGGATGCTTCTGGGGAGTGGAAGAAGCATTTCGGCAAATCCCTGGAGTCGTCGATACCGTCGTCGGATATCTGGGCGGCCACACGGAGAACCCCACTTACCAGGACGTCTGCACTGACGAGACCGGCCATGCCGAAGTCGTGCAGGTTACGTATGATCCGGCAAAGGTCGGCTACGAGCAGTTGCTCGACGCTTTCTGGTCGGCGCATGATCCAACAACCTTAAATCGCCAAGGTCCGGACATTGGAACACAGTATCGTTCGGCAATCTTCTTCCATTCCCCGGAACAGGAGCGGCTCGCCCGCGCGTCCGCAGAGAATGCGCAAGCGAAGTTCCGTAGACCAATTGTGACCGAGATCACTCCTGCTTCAACGTTCTACCCCGCGGAGGAGTATCACCAGAAATATCTGGCGAAACGCGGAATGAGTCACTGTCACATCTAGCTCTTTGCTACTTACTGCTGGCTGCTATCCGCGGTTGGGTGCCAAGTGACTTTTCTTCGGCGGTGATTAGCAGTTTTCATGAGCATGGTCGGTGATCGACAAGAGAAGTTGTTGGCCTTCGGCGCTCAGCTACCGGTAAAGTAAAGAACAATATCACCCGAAGTCACGGAGAGCACGGAGAAAGCCTTTCAAGTCCCGTCATCACGGGACGGCGAGGTAGTCCAGAGGATAGCCGTTTGGGATTGTGACCAGGGTTTGGAGAATCGAACCTGATGCGCTATGCTCCTTCGCATTGTGACAGACGTTTTGGTAAACAAATAAACAAACGGAGATCAAACAGTGAAATCAACATCGTCGTTAGTTCTTGCCGCGGTTCTGGCACTTGGCACAATCGGTGTCGCACAGGATGCTGCTCATGACGTGAACAAAGCCGCCAAGAGTACCGCGCATACAACCAAGAGAGCAGCCAAGAAGACTGCCCATGGTACGGAAGAAGCCGCCGACAAGACTGCTACCGGGACGAAGAACGCGGCCAAGACGACGGGTCGCGGTGTCAAGAAGGGAACGACCGCGGTCGGTCATGGCGTGAAGAAGGGTGCGAAGAAAACGGAAAACGCGGTGAGGTAAGAGGCTATCGGCTGTCGGCTCTCGGCTTTCAGCTAAAAAGTAGAACATCACCACGGAGGGCACGGAGGAATACGTTTCGATCGAGTCCCGCTTGCCGGCGGGACGGTCGAGGGCGGCCCACGGTGGTAAACGGTTGGGTGAGGTGGCGATCCCGTCCGTCTTCCAGCCGGACGGTCGAGAATTTTAACTTGGCTTTAGCGGTAACGGCTAAAGTCGCCAGCTACCGCACCGCTTCAAGCGGCATTGAGAAAGCTGCCAGCTACTGGCGGGATACTGAATTTAACAGGAAGCGTCGCAGCACCTGAAAAAACACAAGATCCTTCGACTCCGGTCTCTGCACCCCAACGACGAACAGCGCGTCGTTGGGGACCCCGCCTATCCCGCGCTCGTCCACCCCAGCAACCGCAACACCGGCGCTTGCTGGGGACCCCGGATGGAAAGCGCGCGGGAGCCCTCCTCCGCTCAGGATGACCCAACCGCGAAAAGGTAGGACATTAGGGGACACAATCGAACATCTGCCGAGCAACTGCCAGCAGCGAGCAGCCAGAGCCAGTAGCTGTCTTTTCACTTGGCATCTCACATGGCATGATTCGTAAATTGAAATCGGGAGAGTATCGGCTTTACTCGCGCAAGAAGAATCCGAAGACAGGGAAGCGGCGCAATTTAGGAACTTTCCCGTCACGGGAAAAGGCTGAAGCGCACGAACGCGCAGTGCAATACTTCAAGCGGCATTGAGGGGAGCTGCCAGCTGTCGGCTACCGGCTTTCGGCTCTCAGCTAAAGCGACTCTCAATCGTCCGGCTGGAAGCCGGACTCCTGACTCGGACGCGGTTCCCCAACCGTTGCACGGTGGGCTACCCTCGCCCGTCCCGCCGGTGGGCGGGACTCCATGCAGCCGTTGGATAAGCCAGCAGTGAGCGATCAGTAGCGATCGCCGCGCAGTCAGTATCAAAGTAGCGAGCAGCGAGCAGCAAGTAGCGAGCAGCCAGCAGCTATCTTTTCACCAGGAACGGATTGCTTTGGCGTTCTTCGCCTATGGTCGTGAGTGGGCCGTGGCCGGGGACTACTACAGTTTCGTCAGGCAGAGCCAAGACGCGATCGTGCAGGGAGGTAATGATCTTATTGAATGATCCGCCGGGGAGGTCCGTGCGTCCGATGCTGCCGGCGAAGAGGGTATCGCCGGCGATCAGCTTTTGCTCAGCAGAGAAGTAGATGCACATGCTGCCTTCGG
>CAZLIE010000264.1:0-2803 GCA_964559345.1 uncultured Terriglobales bacterium | reverse complement strand
CAGTAAATAGCTCAGGCGATAGTTGCCAAGATACTGTCTGACAAGCTCTGCCATCACGGACCCCTTTGTTCGACTCGGTCATTTGTGTTTCCCCAATTGTGGATTAAATTATAGGAAAGTGAAGCAGGCGTGTCAAGCAAACAGATAAAAGTGTGAATGGAATAGGAAATGCGGATATAAGGTGGAAGGCTATGCATGGCCTTCCACCTTATATCCGCATTTCCTATTCCAGGTACCTCCTCTCAAAGTAGTACGAGAAGTTCCCAGGATAGAGCCGCACGCGTCCATCATCACCGATTGCCAGGATTTTCGTGACGA
This sequence comes from uncultured Terriglobales bacterium, assembly GCA_964559345.1. Lineage (GTDB taxonomy): Bacteria > Acidobacteriota > Terriglobia > Terriglobales > Acidobacteriaceae > Gp1-AA112. The sequence goes on along the minus strand of CAZLIE010000264.1, from coordinate 2,485 downwards.
TCTTGTCCAGGTAGTAGCGGTCGTGCGAGATGGTCAAGATGGTGCCATCGAATTCCTTCAAGGCAGCCTCCAGCACCTCCACGGATGCGATGTCGAGGTTGTTGGTAGGCTCATCCAGCAGCAAGAAGTTGGCATCCGTGAGCATCAGCCGAGCCAGCTGTAATCGGCTCTTTTCACCACCGCTCAAGCGCCGGATAGGCGTATGGATATCCTCGTAGGAGAACAGCAGCCCATGCAGGAAGCTGATGGCCTGTGGTTCGTTCATCGCTTTCAGGCGGCGAATGAAATCGAGCGGCGTGCTCTCAAAAGGCAGCGTTTCCTGTTCCTGGGCATAATATCCAATCACCACGCTGGCCCCGATTTTCACCAAACCACTATCGGCTGGCAACATGTCCATCATCGTTTTGAGCAAGGTTGTTTTCCCGCTGCCGTTGGCCCCCACGATGCCGACGCGTTCACCATAGATGAGGGTGAAATCAAACGGTTCAAACAGTACACGCCCATCATACGACTTGCTCAAACCTTTCACTTCCAGCACCTTCTTGCCGCTGCGGTCAGCATCGAGATTGACCTTGATCTTATCGCGAGTCAAGATGGGCTTATCCACAGCCTCTTGCCTCGCCCGCTCTATACGCTTTACCATATCTTCCGCCCGGTTCGCAAATTTATCGTTTAGTTTGGCCCAACCTTTGAGGCGATGCATGCTGGCCTCCAGGCGCTTGATTTCATCGTGCTGCACGGTATACAGTTCGTATTGCTTGAGAAGCCGCCGCTGCCGCTCCTCGAAGTAATAACTATAGTTGCCCGTGTACACAGAGATTTTGCCGTCTTCAAGTTCAAAGATTTTTTTGACGGCACGATCCAGTAATTGCCGATCATGGGAAATGATCATGACGGTGCCTGGATAGCTCTGGATGTACTGCTCCAGCCATGCCTTGGCTTCCAGGTCCAAATGGTTGTCCGGCTCGTCGAGGAGTAACAGGTCCGGCATCTTGATGAGGATACGTGCCAGGTTGACGAGCTTCTTTTCACCGCCGCTGAGCATGCCTACTTCGATATCGTACCAATCGGGTCCGAAGCCCAGGCCGTGCAGGACGGCTTCGACTTTGTGTTCGAGCGTATAGCCACCCAGGGCTTCAAAGCGTTCCTGGGCTTTGCCATATTCCTCCAGGACGGCGGTGAGCGCTTCCTCGTCTCCGGCAACATCTGGCTCAGCCATTTTTGCTTCGAGTTCGCTGAGCATCATAGGCAAGGCGACAAGTTCCTGCGTTACCTCCGAAACTGCTTCGAAAACGGTCTTATGGCTCTGGCCAGGATCAGCTTCCTGCCACAGGTAGCCAATGGTGAGGTTTCTGCGGCGCGAGATGACGCCGCTGGTGGGATCTTCGAGACCGGCGATCAATTTGAACAGGGTGGATTTGCCACCGCCATTCTCGCCGACGAGTCCGATGCGCTCACCTTCGATGATCTCCAGGTCTATGTCCTGGAAGATGGGGTTGCCACCATAGTCTTTGCTCACTTTTGAGAAGTTGACCAAGAGCATTGCTTATTCCTTTTCTTTCTGTCTATCTGTCTTGCGACTGTAAACCGGTAACTGATTGACTACAAATTGGGAAGAATTGAGTAGCTGAGGAACTGGTAGCCGACGACATAAGCAATGCTTTGGAGAGTATGGTGGGATGAACGAGCTTGTGTGTGTTGGAGGAGAGCAGTAGATACAAACAATACAGCAACTACTTCTTACTCGAGTTGGCTCGGGTAGAAGCTACCGTAAGGCATCGGCACCACTTTCCGCCGCATAAGCAAATGTGCCCGGCTTATGCGGCGAAACCATGCGCCATGTGTTTATTAGGGTGGTCAGTAGTAGCCAGTAGATGATCTAGCTGGCAGATGCTTTTATAACTCATGCTGCAATGGTAACATGGTTTTGGGGATGGAGTCAAGGTTTAAATTTGGCTAGCCATTGATGGAGAAGGAATGAAGTCGGCAATAAATTATCCCATCAGTATTAATCCTCTCGACAGGCGGTTTACTATATGCTACACTGCGGCCAGAAAGAAGGAGTAGGGGGTCTTGTTTGGGCATGGCAGGAGTGTGGGATAGTATCATGAAGCGTTTGGTGAAAACCTACGCGAAGCACTTTACCAACTGGTTAGTAGCAGAAGCGACGTTCGTGCGACCGCTCAACGTCGAATTGCAGAGTCAGCATCTCTTTGCAGATGCCCTATTGGAGATTATCTCGTATGGAGAGCCAGCATTGCTGCTCATTGAGTTTCAGTCCTATCGCGATCCTGAGATGGAGGTACGATTGCTGGAATACAGTATACTGGCCTCCCGAGAGTATCAGCATTGTGCGGTGTACCCATATGTGATCTATTTACGTAAGGTCGGAGAAGTGGCTGGCTCGCCATATATACGGACGCTGCCCGATGGGGAAGAGGGATATCGGTTCCACTTTCGCGTGATACAATTATGGGAGATGCCT
>CAZLIE010000263.1:0-2822 GCA_964559345.1 uncultured Terriglobales bacterium | reverse complement strand
AGCCGATCGCCTCCGCCTCCTCGGTCAACGAGGAGCACAGCCGGGCGAATGTGCGCGTCGCCGCCGGCAGCTCGTCGGGCGGCTCGTGGTACTGGTCGAAACCCATCGGACCTCCTAGCGGCCACGTCGGGAGCGCTTCCAAACGGCGGCACCGCGGCGCTCGCATGGACTTTACGTCTAGGTCCGTGCCCCCGGCTGGCGATTTCAAAACGCCCGCGCCGGCACCGCCACGCGCGCAAATTCCAGGAGGAACATTTGTCCGGCCGCGTTAGCGCGTCGCCGCTCGCTGGTAGCGTGCGCGCCGACCTTGGGGACGACGACCGTATTGGAGGTGGGTGGCGGCATTCGCCGGCGAGCGCTTGTGCTCGGCGCCGCCGCCATCGTTTCGGCGGCGCTTCTCGTCTCGCCGGCCGCGAGCAGCGCGGCGCCGTGCCCGGGCGCTCCGGTCAGCTGCCCGTACCTGTCCCTCCAGAGCTTTGGCGATGCACCCGGCCTGCTGCGATCGCCCGATGCGGTCGCGGTCGATCCCGCGACGGGCAACATCTTCGTCGCCGACGTCTACTCCTTCAGGATCGAGAAGTTCGACCCCAGCGGCAATCTGCTGATGCAGATCGGGGGCTACGGGTATGGCAACGGCCTCTTCAATGGCGGGATAACGGCACTCGCCGTCGCCGGCGGCAATCTCTACGCCGCCACCTACGCCCAGATCCAGGAGTTCACGCTCGCGGGGACGTTCGTGCGCAGCGCCGGTGCGTATGGCGGCACCCAGGACAACACGAATGCCGGCAAGTTCGCCGGCATCAGCGGTCTCGCGACCGACGGCACGACGCTCTACGTCGTCGACTCCGGCGATAACCGCGTCCAGACCTACGACCTCGGCCTGACGACGGCCCACGTCGTCGTCACCGGCAGTAGCGGCGGCTCGGGCTCGGGCCAGCTCAGCAGCCCCGGCGGCGACGCTGTGATCGGCACCCACCTCTACGTCGCCGACAGATACAACCAGCGCGTCGAGGACTTCGGTTCGATCTCGGGGACGAGCGTCACACCCGTCGGTTCGTTCGGCACCGGCTACGGCGCCGGTCCTGACAAGTTCGAATACCCGACCGGGATCGCCGCCGACCCCGGCGGACACCTCTTCATCGCCGACTCCAACAACCAGCGCGTCACCGAATGGAGCCTCAGCGGCTCCTGGGCACCCACTCCCCGGACCTGGGGCGGCCTGGGCGTCGGCAACGGTCGCTTCATCTATCCAAACGCGATCGCCACCGACGCGGGCGGCAACGTCTACGTCACCGACGGTGCGAACCGCGTGCAGAAGTTCGCCGGCAGCGGATCGTTCCTGGCGAAGTTCGGAGGCGACGGCGAGGCTCCGGGCCGCTTCGAGCGGCCCGTAGGGGTCGCCGTAGCGCCCAATGGGGTCTTCTACGAGGCCGGTTACAACTCGAACGTCGTCCAACGGCTGACAGCGGCCGGTGTCGCGGTCGGCGGAACGGTCATCGGTCCCGGCACCGCGTTCAACTTCGGCTCGCCGACGGGCATGGCGGTCGACGGCGCCGGCAATCTGTCCGTCATCGATACGTACAACGCGCGCATCGACCGCTTCGACGCCAGCGGCAACTTCCTCAACGAGTTCGGCGGGCCGTCCGGCAGCCTCAGCGGTCAGCTCAGCTATCCGGCGGGGATCGCGGTCGACGGCGCCGGCAACAGTTACGTGGCCGACTCGAGCAACAACCGCATCGAGGTCTTCGACGCGTCCGGCAACTTCGTGCGCACGTGGGGTCAGAACAGCGGCAGCGGCGAGGGCAATCTCAGCTCTCCGTACGGCATCGCCGTGGACAACCTCGGCAACGTGTTCGTCGCCGACGCCAGCTTCCAGCGGGTCGACGAGTTCACAACCACGGGCACGTTCGAGCGCATGTGGGGCTGGGGTGTCCGCGACGGCGCCCCGATGCTCGAGGTCTGCACCACCGCCTGCCATGCAGGCAACGCGGGCACGGGCGCCGGTCAGTTCAAATACCCGATCGGAATCGCGATCGCCGGCGGCAACGTTTGGGTGTTGGATCAGGACAACTACAACGTCCAGGGTTTCAGTACGTCCGGCTCGCTCGTGAGCGCGTTCGGCAGCCAGGGTCTGGGCGCCGGCCAGTTCGCCTCTCCGCAGGGTATTGCCAGCGATTCGGCCGGCAACCTCTACGTCGCCGACAATGGCCTGAACACGATCCAGAAGTTCGTCTTCACCAACCCGGCGCCGCCGCCGACTCCGACGCCTACACCCCAGCCGACGCCCGCTCCCAAGCCGCCTCATGGCCTGCTCGGCAGGCTGCATGCGCTGCTGCTCAAGAGCCTGCTGAGCGGCGGCCTGTACGTGCCGTGCACGAGCGACGAGCCCGCGACCTGCTACGCGGCGCTGGTGCTGAGCGCAAGCGACGCGAAGTCGCTCAAGCTCGCGTCCACCGCGGCCAAGCGTCACCCGAAGAAGTACAAGGCGGTCGTGATCGGTTCCGCCACGGCCAGGCTTACCAAGCCGGGCACGGTCAATCTGCACATCAAGCTGACCTCGGCGGGCAAGCGGGCGCTGCGCCACCTGCGCAAGAGCAAACTCACGCTCACGCTCGCGGGCGCGCTCACCAACAGCGCCGGTCAGCTGACGCCGCTGCACGGCAGCGTCACCATCAAGCGCCGCTGAATCCGCCCTCAGCGGTCGCGGGTGCCTCTCGCGCCCACGACCAACCGCTGAGGCGACGGGCGGCGGCTCCCCGCCAAGAGCGCCGCCGCCCGTACCGCCTAGCTGCCGGCTCGCGCCAGTTCGGCCGGCACGACTT
>CAZLIE010000262.1:0-2828 GCA_964559345.1 uncultured Terriglobales bacterium | reverse complement strand
CGCGCAGCCGAGGACCGCCGGAAAAAGTACAGTGGGTGACAGGACCCGCCCGCCCCCGCCGCCCCCACGCGCAGTGGCGCCCGCCCCGCGCAGGGGCCGCCCCTCGGCTAGAGATACCGAAGAGCGCGCAGGATGCGCGCGTGATCGAGCGGCGACAGCGCCAGGAAGCGGACGCCGGTCGTCTGATACCCGCCGGCGGCGCGCTCGAAGACGATGGCGCCTTGCACGCGCACGAGGTCGCCACCGTCGGGCAGCGCGAAGCTGAGCGACACCGGCGTGCGCGGCAGATACGCGCGCCCGGCCGGACGCTTGAGCTCGATCCCCGTCGGCCCCAGGTTCTGCGCCAGCGCCAGCTGCACCTCGGCGCCCACCTTGTGGCGCACGGCCGCGACGAACGGCGCGCGCCGCCCGCGTCGCCGCTCGACGGCGGATCTGCGTCTGTCTTGCATGTGAACATTGTCGCGCGGCAAAAACGCGCGAGCAAAATTTCAGCCGCCTTCGAGCACGGCGCCCTTGACGAGATCGCGCTTGCGCTCCGTCTGCAGCACCAGGCGCGCCGCCGCCCAGCCCGCCGCCAATTCGCCCTCGACGCCGAGCCCCGGCAAGACCTGGCGCGACGCCAGCAGCAGATGCTTGACGCCGGTCGCGTGCGGCAGCCCGCAGAAGCCGAGCGCGCGATCGACCTCGCCGGGCGGCATGCGCCAGATCGGCTCCATCGGCAGCGGCGGCGGCGCCTGGCCACGCTCGCCGTCGACGCCTTCGGGCGCGATGCCGTCGTGCGGCGAGTGCACCAGGAGCAGGTGGCGCTCGACGAAGGGCAAGAGCTTGTCGAGGTGCTGGCGCACGGCCGTGCGCAGCGCCTTCAGCCCCTCCGGCGACGGATCCGTCGCCAGCGCCTCGACGCTGAGCACGGCGTGCTGCCCGTAGCCGTCGGCGAGGTGCAGCGCCAGCGCGTTGGCGCCGACGAGCGGCTGCGCCAGATCGCCGACGGCGCCGGCGAGCCGCGCGAGCGCGTCGGGCAGCGCGTCGAGCGGCGCCACCAGGTGCAAGAGGTAGCGGTGCGCGGCGGGCGCGATGTTGCCGGCCTCGACGAGGCGCTTGGGCGGCTTGTCGCCGCCCTCGGAGATGAGTTGCGCGACGCGGTCGGCGCCCATGCCGCAGATCACGTGCGAGCAGCCGACGACCTCGCTGCGTCCCTCGAACTGCACGCCCGTCACCTTGCCGCGCTTGACCAGGAGCGCCTTGGCGACGAGCTCGGGGCGCACCTCGCCCGAGTGCGTCTTCAAGCGATCGAGGAGCAGGCCGCGCAGCCCCTCGCGCCCGCCGTCGAGGCGGAAGGTGCCGCGGCGGTGCAGGTCGCCGAGTCGCGCCAGCGCCACCGGGCCGAGCTCGTCGAAGCCGGCGGCGAAGCGCGCGGGCAGGGTCAGCGCCGTGCGCAGCGGATGGCCGTCGGGCAGCGCCGCCATGAGGTCCTCGTCGTCCTCGGGCAGGCGCGCGGCCACGCGGTTGGCGTCGCGGCGGTCCCAGAAGCCGTCGGGCGGCAGGATCAGCTCTTGCGACAAGATGCCCTCGACGGCGGCCGAGACTTCGGCGGCGCGCGCGGCGACGGTTTCGAACGCGGCGGCGGCGTCGGGCAGCTCGCGCGCCAGCTCGCGCGGCAGATCGTCACCGACGTCGATGCGGTGGTCGGGCAGGAGCAGCTGATACGCCGGCCGATTGGGCTCGAGTCGCCGCCGCAACAGCTGCACCAGGTTCAGCTCGCCGACGATGCGCTTGAGCGTCGGCCCCTCGACACCGACGAAGGCGAGCGGCGCCCGCGGCAGCGAGTACGGGCCGATGGTGTAGCGCTCCTCGGTCGGCACGCCGGCGATGAGCACGCGGAAGCCGCGATGGGCCAGCACGGCGCCGCCGACGGTGGCCGCAAGGTCGCTACCGAGGACGACGACGTCGTAGAAGCTGGTCGACACGCGTGGAGCCTAGCACGTAAGATATGGCCATGAGGACTCTCCGCGCGTGCCTCGCGATCGCCGCGCTTGCCGTCGCCGGCGGCTGTCTCGGCGAAGGCGGTACCGTCACGCTGACGATGGACGGTCAGATGAGCGTCTCGCCCGCGCTCACCAACTTCAACGCGTCGAACGCCACCGCCAACACGTCGTCCGACGGCTTCATCCACTTCACGGCGACGTCGGGGCAGAGCACGTTGACCATGCTCATCGTCGGCCCGACGCTCTCCGCCGGGCAGATGGTCGACATGTCCGTCGAGCACAACTTCGTCAGCTTCGACATCCCCGGCGCCGGCTGGTCCAACAACGGCGGCATGATCGCCGTCGACAGCGTCAATCCCTACCGCTTGCGCTTCCTCGCGGTGCCGATGCTGCGCGGCTCGGGCAGCGCCCAGGGCAGCTTCGTCCTCGACGGCGTCGGCACCTTCAAGTAGCGCGCTACTTCGACTGCTCGCTGACGATGGGCAGGCTGCGCTTGGCCAGGCGCGCGGCGAAGCGTCCCTGGCCCGGGCGCAACCCGTCGGGGCCGTGGACCTCGTTCACGCCGCACGAGGGGCTGCGTTCCTTGAGGAGCGCGCGCACGGCGCCGGCCTCGCGGGTGATGAGATCGGCCAGGCGCGCGCCCGCCTCGAGCTCGGGCGTGACGTCGCGCCCGCGGTCGTCGGTGGCGGTCTTGCCGTCGGCGGAGAGCGTGATCGCGGGGCGCGGCACGCCGAAGCGCGCCAGCACCTCGGGGCACAGCGGCAGGATCTCGCCGTCGCTGCCGACGGCGCGGGCGACGGCGGCGTCGTCGCGCTTGTCGCCGCCGTCGTAGCGGCAGCGCAC
>CAZLIE010000261.1:0-2859 GCA_964559345.1 uncultured Terriglobales bacterium | reverse complement strand
TCTCGATCTTCGCGATGACCGGGCGGCGTACCCCGACCTCGTCCATGATCTCGTGGACCAGCTTGATGTCGTCGGGCGACCGCACGAACGACAGGGCGATCAGGTCGGCGCCGAGGGCGAGCGCGAAGCGCAGGTCCGCCGCGTCCTTCTCGGACAGGGCCGGGACGCTGACCGCGACGTTGGGCAGGGACACGCCCTTGTGGTTGGAGACCATGCCGCCCTCGACCACCAGGCAGTGGATCTCGGTGCCGCCGGTGACGTTCTTGACCTCGACCGCGACCTTGCCGTCATCGATGAGCAGTCGGTCGCCGGGCTTCACCTCGGCGGGCAGCCGCCGGTAGGTGCAGGACACCCGGTCCTTGCTACCGACGATGTCCTCGCTGGTGATGGTGACCGTGTCTCCGGTGCGCCACTCGACCGGGCCGCTCTCGAACAGGCCGAGCCGGATCTTGGGGCCCTGCAGGTCGGCCAGGATGCCTACGGCGCGCCCGGTGGCCTCGGAGGCCTCCCGGACCCGGTGGTAGACCTGCTCGTGGTCCTCATGGGTCCCGTGGCTGAAGTTGAGCCGGGCCACGTCCATGCCGGCGTCCACGAGTCCGCGGATCCGCTCGGGGCTCGCGGTCGCGGGGCCTAGAGTACAAACGATCTTCGCACGGCGTGTCACGCCCATTAGGCTAGTGCCTCCCATCCGGGGGCCGGTTCGCCGGCCCGGTGTACCAGGGAAATCCCGAATGAACACCTGGTGTTGGCCGGCGATCGAGTCGGCGCCATCGGGCATCCTACGACCCGCCCCTCGCCACCAACGATCCGCCCGGCGGACAAGACATATCGAACATGTGCCGTATGTGGCCGGAATACTCCGCCGCGCCCGCCGCAGGAGCATCCGATGACCCTTTTCGTTGCACTCCGAGGACGAAGCCCCGCAGCAGCCGGAGATCGAGCCCTCCAAGCGGCGCCGGATGCTCGTCTGGGCCGGCGGCGCGGCCGTCGTGATCGTGGCGTTGGTCGCCGGGGGCTGGCTGGTGTTCGCGAACCACGGAACGGGCGCGGACCGGGGCGACAACGGATCTGTGGTCATGCCGGCCGCACCGGAGGACCCGGTCACCGCGAGCCCGGACTCGACGGACAGCACCGCGCCGGCTGCCTCGGCGTCGGCGAGCCGGTCGGTGTCGCCGACGCACAGTGGCCCGGCCGCGCCGACCGGCGGCCCCGGTACCCCGGCGCCCGGCCTCCCGGTCAGCTACAGGGTCACCACCACGCTGTGCCCCGCGGTCGACTTCGCGCCACTGGCCGGGTTGGCGGGCACCGCGTCGGGCAGCCCCGAGGACCAGCAGAAGGACTACGGGGAGTCCGGCTACACCGACCACTCCTGCCTCCAGCGGTACGGGCAGGGCAGCGGGAACATCCAGGCGGAGATCTTCGGCTCCCCGACCGCCGCGGGCGCCTGGAACGACACCACCCGCGCCAACACGACCGGTACGGCCGACGTCACTGGGGTGGGGACCGCCGCCTTCGACTACCTGGTATCGGGGTCGAACATCGAGACCTACCGCCTGTGGGTACGCGACGGGAACCTCGGCTTCGGCGTGACCATCCAGGTCAAGGGCGCCAACCTGCCCACCCAGGCGAAGCTGCGTACCGCCGCGGTGGACATCGCGAAGGCGTCCATCCCCAAGCTTCGCGGCTAGATCGCCAGAGGTACCGCCGCGGGGTCGACCGGGGACGGCAGGCTCCCCGCTCCCCCGAGGTACCCGTGGATCGCCGCCGCGGCGGCGCGACCCTCGGCGATCGCCCACACGATCAACGAGGCGCCACGGTGCATGTCCCCCGCGACGAACACGCCTGGCGCGTCGGTCTGCCAGTCCGATCCGGCCTCGATCGCGCCGCGTAGCGAACGGGACAGACCCAACTGCTCCAGCAGCGGACCCTCCTCGGTACCGTCGAAGCCGATCGCGAGCAGCACGAGGCCCGCGGGCAGCAGCCGTTCGGTACCCGGAACCACGGTCACGATCCGCACCCCGTCGACCTTCTCCACGCTCACCTCGGCGACCCGGATGCCCTCCACCCGGTCGCCCTCGGCGGACGCCACGAACTCCTGTACCGCGACGGCGAAGACGCGCTCCCCGCCCTCCTCGTGCGCCGGGTACTCGCGCAGGATCCACGGCCACGTCGGCCAGGGGTCGCGCTCCTCGTCCCGCTCCCGGGGCGGGTGCGGGTACAGGTCGAGTTGGGTGATGCTCGCGGCGCCCTGGCGGTGCGCCACGCCCAGGCAGTCCGCGGCGGTGTCGCCGCCACCGATGATGACCACGTGCCGCCCCGCCGCGTCGATCGAGGTGTACTCGTCCAGACCCGCCACGGCCCGGTTCGAGGCGACGAGGTGCTCCATCGCGAGGTGCACACCCGGCAGCGACCGGCCCGGCGTGGTGGACATGTCGCGCGCGGCCAGCGCCCCGGCCGCCAGCAGTACCGCGTCGTGCCGCGAGCGCAGCTGTTCGACGGTGACGTCGACACCCACGTTGCACGAGGTCTCGAACCGCACCCCCTCGGCCGACAGCTGCTCCAGCCGCCGGTCGATGTGCTGCTTCTCCAGCTTGAAGTCCGGGATGCCGTACCGCATCAGCCCGCCCGGCGCGCTGTCCCGCTCGTACACGGTGACGGCGTGCCCTGCGCGGGCCAGCTGCTGCGCGGCGGCCAGGCCCGCCGGGCCCGACCCGACCACGCCCACCGACCGACCGGACGGCTCGGGCGCCGGCTGCGCCGGTACGAAGCCGCGCTCGAACGCCCGGTTGATGATCTCCACCTCGACCTGCTTGATGGTCACCGCCTGGCCGCCGCCGATGGCGAGCACGCAGGCCGCCT
>CAZLIE010000260.1:0-2930 GCA_964559345.1 uncultured Terriglobales bacterium | reverse complement strand
CAAGACTTTCTGGAAGGCAGGCCGTGGGAAGAGGATGCTGTAGCCGCCGCCTGAGCCCACCCAGCCGACCTCGCGCACGCCCGGGTTCGCCTGGCAGGCGGCTGGTGGCGATACGCTATCCACAGACGCTCCGGTCTCGGCATTCGTGCAGAGGTACGTCCCGCCCACCGCTGTGACCAACGGGTCAGAAGCTGGCCATTGGACGCTCGGATACGGAATCACAGCCGGGCTCTTGACCGGCTCCTTGTAGATGTTCGTCGTTCCGCCATCCCCCGAGGACGCGAGAACGGTGACGTGGTTGGCCTGTGCATCGACGAAGGACTGGCGGAGCTGGCTGATCGGGGTCACCCCATTGTGAAACGAGGCCTCCCCGGCGGCGAAGCTCTGGCTGATAACATCGGCCAGGTGGTGGTCGATAACGTACTGCTCGGCGTTCATCATCTGCTGGAAGCCCTGCACCCCCAGGGTTTCGGCGGTGGGAGTAGTGACCAGCAGGATGTTCGCCTTCGGCGCGGTGGCATGCGCCCACTCGACATCAAGGGAGACTTCCAGGGCCCAGAGGTTGTGATTCTCCTGGCCGGTGCCATTATTCGGTGGTGGTGGGTTGGGGGACGGGGACCCCTGGACTTCGAGGACATTAAAGCGTGGCGTGGTGGACGAGCAGTTCACTGCTGGGGTCTCTCCGCACATATGCGGGAGGCCGAAGGCCGTGTTAAAGACGCCCAGGTCGCTGCGGATGGTACTGCTGCCGAAGGAGTCAACGATCGCGATAGTCTTGCCCTGGCCCTCGTTACCAGCAGCCAGTAAGGAAGCGTAGTTGTAGGAGTTGTGCATCGCCGTCGGGTTGAAGCAGCGACGCGGCCCACTGGGCGGCTTGAGGTTGTTGCACGCAGCCTGGCTGGGTGGAGTGGGGCCGCTCGACAAAAATTGCCAGTCGCTCACGAGCGGGTGAACGACTGGACCGGCAGCGACGGCTGTGGTGCCCAGCGCCACCGGCACGAGGGTCGCCGCACCGAGCGCCAACAGCGCGAGATGACGCATTGTCGACCGTACAAACGAGAAAAACATATTTCCTCCTCGCTAAATAAGATTAAAGGTTACCTCCCGCAAGCCAGCGCCTCAGTGGATGCCAGGGAGTACCAAGTGATTCCATGCAGCACTGTGGTTCAAATGTTTCCACCGGGCCAGCCATGGGTGAGGTAGTTTGGCATATATGCCTAGAGAATGGTTTGTGCTCAGTCTCCGCAACCGCGAGCGGGTCGAGACTGCTGAGCGGGGTATGCGCCTCCTTTCCAGACAAGGTAGCAATCTGTGATTGGTAGGTAATTGCATTATAGCATTACAATAGCTGATTCAGCAAAAGAGTAGATAGTAGAAGTAGCAAATCCGGTCAAGAAAAAGATCTGGTGAAGTTCGGGAGGTCCTGGTATAGAACATGTAACTGGATCTTTAATTCCGTGGCAGCGTGACGGGCATGAGGTGGTACTGCATCTTCAGAGCGATGATGCGGGACACCGCCTCGTCCACGCGTGCCATCGAGAGCCGGCCATCGTTGAGTGCCTGTCTGAGTGCCTCGATCACTGCCGACGTGCGAGCACTGCCCATCGGACTCAGGATCATGTCGTTGCCGGCCTGGATCGCTAACACCGCCGCTTCGGGCTCGCTCCACTGCGCGGCGATGCCACCCATGTAGAGCGCGTCGGTGAGAACCACGCCATCGTAGCCGAACTCTTTGCGCAGGATATCGGTCATGAATTTGTGCGAGAGTTCCGCCGGCATGACCGGGTCGATGGCGGGCATCAGCACGTCGGTCGACATGATCATGGCAGGCCGCATCAGCGGGTTCGGCGAGTTGATGAAGGTCTTATACGGCGCTAGTTCGGCCGCGTAGATCTGATCCCGCGAGCGGTTATCGGTTGGCAGAATATCGTGCGCGTCGTACGGTGTATTGCCCAGGCCACCGGGATAATGTTTCATACAGGCAATCAGCCCGTGACTCTGCATGGCTTCGATATAGGGACCGGTATATTTGATCACCGAATCGGCCGTGGTGCCAAAGGTGCGATCGTCAGTGTCGTAGCCTGGGACAAGCATCACGTCCACGTCGGGGGCCAGGTCGGTATTGAGACCGATAGAGAGCAGATCGTGAGCCATCTTCACCCCCTGCTGGCGGTCAAAATCCAGGCTCCCCGACTGGTAGATCTCCCAGGGGCCGGGTCGCGCTCCGTAGATATGCTCCAGGCGATTGACATACGCGCCGCCCTCTTCGTCGACCGAGGTCAGGAGGGGAATCTTCGCACGCTGCTGGGCCTGGCTGGTTGTGGCTATGGCCTGGCTGGCGGTCTGCAGGTGCGATTCATACATGATCATCCCACCGACATGCAGCTGGGTAATCATATAGTCCAGGTCATCAGAATAGTTGTTCTGCTCGCTCTCGGTCATAATCATCTGGCCCAGCTTCTCGTCCAGCGACATATGTGCGACATAGAGGTTGGCAAGCTCTCTATAGGTCATACGATCGACCAGGTGCCTGAGTGCATTCACCTGCGACACGTTATAGGGTGTTTCGACAAGGGGGCCTGGCGGCCCCGCGGGCACAGTAGTCTGCTCGCTCGCGGCGGGCTTGCCGGTTGAGCCGAAATGTATCAACAGATTAGCCAGGATCACGATCACGGCCAGCACGACCAGGGCCAGCGAAACGAGCAGGCCGGTCCTACGCCGTCTCGGTTGCAATCTGCGAAGTGTGGGGCCCTGCTCCGATTCCACCGTAGCCTCGCGCCCGTGGTGCGGGATTATTTGAGATCGTTCTGCATCTTTAGGCATAAAGTTTCCTGGAGATTGTCTCTCTGCTTAACTATAACGAATCCATGGGCCCTCTGGCAACAGGGCATGATCAAGCATGCGGGGCTTCGCAAAAGTCTTTTTCCTCT
>CAZLIE010000259.1:0-2933 GCA_964559345.1 uncultured Terriglobales bacterium | reverse complement strand
TCATTACCGATAGTCCATCGTCGAGGCCAAAACTTCTTGAAAAACCCCTTGTCTTAGAGCACTCTTAGTATTTTATAATTGAGACATGTCACGTGATATTACTACTACAAAGAAACCAGAAGCAACATTAACCATTAAGCAAATGGCCGCGCAGAGCGGCATAAGCGAATATACGCTGCGCTACTACGAGAAGATTGGGCTCATAGCGCCGATTCCACGTGATGGGAGCAGTGGTCATCGGCGCTATAGTGCGGAGACAGCACAGGTGGTGGAGACGCTTGCGTGTATACGCGCTAGCGGCCTTTCCCTCGACGAAATGCGGCAGTACTTACAGCTGCGCGAACGTGGTAACGAAGCGGCGGCTGAACAAAAAGCGCTGTTTTTGGCGCACGCCGAAAAAGTAGCGGAAGAGATCCGTCAGCTCGAAATACGGCAACGGTATCTGCGCGGTAAGGTTGCATACTGGGATGCACGTCTCAATGGCGATATGGAACTGGCGGAACAGATTGCCGCTCAGAATCAGGAGATCGCCAAAGAGTTCAAATAACGCACTGCAAAGGATGCGAAGGAAAATCCTTATGAATAAAACATGGTTTATTACCGGCACCTCGAAAGGCTTCGGACGAGTATGGGCAGAGGCAGCGCTGGAACGTGGCGATAAGGTCGCGGCGACCGCACGTCGTCTGGAGAGTCTGCAAGAACTTAACGAAAAATACGGTGACAACGTCCTGACACTGGCTCTGGATGTCACGGACAAAACAGCCGTAGATACAGCCGTAAGACAGGCATACGAGCACTTCGGTCGTCTAGATGTCATTGTCAATAATGCTGGCTATGGGCAGTTTGGCACCATAGAAGAAGTAAGCGAGCAAGAGGCCCGCGAGCAACTGGAGACGAATTTGTTCGGCGCGCTGTGGGTGACACAGGCGGCACTGCCCTACCTGCGCAAACAGGGCAGCGGGCACATCATCCAGGTTTCAAGTATCGGTGGGGTCAATGCCTTTCCTTACATCGGCCTGTACCACGCGAGTAAATGGGGGCTTGAGGGATTTAGCCAGGCACTCAACCAGGAAGTGCAGCCACTGGGGATCAAGGTAACCCTGATCGAGCCAATTGGCTATGAAACGGACTGGGCTGGCCCTTCCGCCAAGTTTGCCCGAGAACTGCCGGCCTATGAATATATACGGGAAGCCAATCGTGCTCGCAGAGGTGCATCCCTTCGCGGTAATCCAGAGGCCACCGGGCCGGTTATATTGAAATTGGTCGATATGGAGCAGCCCCCACTACGGATATTCTTCGGGAAGGGCGCGCATAACATGATCCATGCCGAATATGAGAAACGCCTGGCTGAGTGGGACAGATTCAAAGATCTCAGCGAAGAAGCACATGGCGAATCGTTGGAAAGAGCATAAGTTCGCCACTGTTGACGCATTGCTTTGTCAATGTGTCGAGCGATGCGTCAACACCTTGCTTTTGGTCCAAGAATGGGGTACGATTGGCAAGCAGAAAGAAGGGGGCCGAATGAAGGACATTGTCTCTAGCCGCGATTTCGAACAGTACTATCCATCTGTTCCTCTCCTCTCAAGCCAGCAGCTAGGGTGGGAGGGCGTGACGGTACGAGCCTACAATGAACAAAAAAAAGACCAAAAAGAGGCTGAGCCGGTGATCTCTCCTGCTGTTCCCGATATCTCGCTGATCCTGGTCACGCAAGGAATCATCACGTTCGAATATAGAGAAGGTAGCGATCGCTGGGAAACAGTGCAGTTGCGTGCGGGAGATTGGATTTTAGCTCCTGGCGGTGGAGAGCCCTACGAGCTTCGCTGTCATGCCCTTTCGGCTGAACCTCTTGAGTCGCTCCTGATCCATGTGAACACAGACTTCATGGCACGTATGGCCTCGCCGTTGATTGGTGATGACCTTGCACATGTGGAAATGAACAAGCGTACTGCTTTTCAAGATCCTTTGCTGACACACATCGGACTGGCACTGCAACAAGAATTACACGCGCCAGGTGCGGCTGGAAAACTCTATGCAGAGACCGCTGCTCAGATGCTTGCGGTCCACCTGTTGCGACACTACGCACACATCAATCGTACGCTGAAAGAGAAAACATCTGGATTGACACAGCGACAGGTAAAACAGGTGCTGGAGTACATCGAGCACCATCTTGATCACAATCTTTCTTTAGCCGAGATCGCCCAACAAAGCGGATTAAGCCCCTTTCACTTTGCACGCCGCTTTCGGCAGACGACCGGTGAAAGTCCCCATCACTATGTCGTCAACAGGCGCCTTGAGACCGCGCAACGCCTCCTCAAAGAGACCAACCTGCCCGTGAGCCAGATAGCTCTCATGACTGGTTTCTCCAATCAGGGCCATTTTACCCAGACCTTCAGCAGGCGCCTGGGACAGCCCCCGCATCAGTATCGACTCAGGCACTCCTAAACGCGCACATTTTGAGAAGAAATAGCACGAATATGGAAGTGTTGCCGCCTTTTTCCTTCTATAATCAAGGGGTCAATTAACATCAGCTTGCCTTTCTCGCTTTTGTTGCGGGCAGAGAGAAGCCAACGGTGAACTATCTATTCGTGAAAGAGATTCTCAGGAGGGAAAAGAGTCATGGATCTATATAAAGAGAAAACTGTGCTCATTACAGGGGCCTCGACAGGTATTGGTGCAGCATTTGCGAAGGCGCTGGCAGCAGCAGGCAGCCATCTTATTCTTGTCGCACGTTCCGAGGAGAAATTGCGCGCCCTGGCCAGCCAACTGGCAGAGCAGCATTCTATTCGTGCCGAGGTCATTGTCGCAGATCTGAGCCGTGTCGGGGCAGCTCGCACTGTGTTCGCGGAGACACAGCAGCGCGGTCTGACCGTTGATATCCTGATTAACAATGCAGGCTTTGGGACATATGGCCCATTCGATACAATTGACGCAGA
>CAZLIE010000258.1:0-2933 GCA_964559345.1 uncultured Terriglobales bacterium | reverse complement strand
GGACTGAATGTCACGATTGTTCCTGCCATCGAGCGTGGCGTAAACGAGCATGAGGTGGGCAACATCATTGAGTTCGCCATTCAGCACCCCGCCATTCGCGGCATCAATTTTCAGCCGGCGTTCCACTCTGGCCGTCACGTTTCGCACGATCCAATGAAGCGGATGACGATCCCTGACATCATCAAGCTCATCGAAGAGCAGACTGCCGGTAAGTTTCTCGCCAGCGATTTCGTGCCGGTGCCGTGCTGCTTCCCAACCTGCAATTCGGTTACGTACGCATTCATAGAAGGCGATAAGGTTACGCCGCTACCGCGGATTGTGAATGTCTATGATTACCTCGACTACATCACCAATCGCGTGATGCCAGACTGGAACCTAGAGGTGAAGAAGGCACTTGAGGGTCTCTGGTCTTCGTCGTCCGTTCCGGGTTCGCAGAAATCGACCGAGCAGTTCGCCTTCTCCTGCCAAGCCTGTGGGGTGCCTGAAAGTGTGACAGTGGGCGATGTTGCCGAGCACATGCTGATGATCATGCTGCAGGACTTCATGGACCCGTGGACGTTCAATCAGAAGAATCTGATGAAATGCTGCAAGGAGTTCCTGCTGCCAGGCGGCAAACAGATCCCATTCTGCGCGTACAACACATTGGGATATCGCGAACAAGCGCGTGCGCAGCTTGAGGCTATGGAGCCGGAGCGTCGTCGCGCTCGCGCAAATGGCGCCCGTTACGAGCCCCGGCCGGTAAGCTTCGATTTCGGCGCAGCTAATCTCGTACAGGTGCAGAAATGAAACCAGCCGAGACGAACGCGCCCGTCGAAGTGAAGCAGTGCTGCGCGAATCTGTACGAGAGTGACTTTGCCAAGCTTCTTCTCGGTGATTCATTTCATCCCGGTGGGCTGAAGCTGACCGAGCGGCTTGGGCAATTTTTGCAGCTTGATTCAGGCAGTCGCGTTCTCGACGTGGCTTCCGGCAGAGGGACCAGTGCCATGTTTCTCGCCGAGCGCTTCGGGTGTGAAGTTATCGGTCTGGATTTTAGTCAACAGAATGTGGAACGAGCGAACATTGAGGCCGTAGAACGCCGGCTTTCGACACTGGTTCATTTCGAACGAGGCGATGCTGAATCATTGTCATTTCCGGGTGGATCATTCGATGCCGTGATCTGCGAATGTGCGTTCTGTACATTTCCTGGAAAACCGAGGGCTGCAAGGGAATTTGCCCGAATGCTGAAAACCGGAGGACGGGTTGGCATCAGCGACCTGACACGCACGACCACGCTGTCTCGAGAGTTAGAGAGTCTGCTTGCCTGGATCGCGTGCATTGCGGATGCACAGCCAGTCGAAAAATATGTTGACTGGCTCAGCACAGCCGGATTGACACCGGAGGCGACCGAAGCCCGCGATGAGGCGCTAATGGAGATGGTGGGGCAGATTCAAGCGAAGCTCTTCGCGACGGAGATCATGACCGGATTGAAAAAGATTGATTTGCCTGGAATCGATATTGCGGCTGCCAAGCGGATGGCCAAAGCGGCCCTAGACGCAATTCAGAATCGGCAACTCGGATACGCGATTGTCATAGCGCAAAAACCGTAACGAACAGCATGAGGATGCTGGAAATGAGAGGCTTTCTCAAGATCGCAGGACTTCTCGGATTATTGGGCGGACTTGTCTTTCTTGAGCACCGCCGGCCATTGCGCGCGGAGAAGGAACCGAAGCCGCGACGGAACGCCAGAAACCTAACGGTCGCTGCTCTCGCTGCTGCTACGCTTCACTTTGGGGAGTCGCCAATCCTGTATCCGCTCGCAAAGCGAGTTCAAGAGCGGCGCTGGGGTTTGTTGAAATGGTTGCGCCTGCCCTGCGCGCTTGAAGTCGCCGCTGGCGTGTTACTGCTTGACTACACTCATTACATCCAGCACGTTCTGCATCATCGCGTTCCACTGCTTTGGCGATTTCATGCGGTTCATCACGTTGATCTCGACCTGGACGCTTCAACTGCACTGCGGTTTCACTTCGGAGAAATCGCTATTTCGGTGCCTTATCGCGTCACGCAGGTGTTGCTGATTGGGGTTGATCCACAGGCACTTCTCATCTGGCAGACATTAACGCTGTTCTCAATCCTGTTCCATCACTCGAATATTCGTCTGCCGAAGTGGGTCGAAGCTCGCTTAGTTCGCTTGATCGTCACACCGCGCATGCACGGGATTCATCATTCGAAGGAACCGCAGAATCAAAATTCGAATTGGTCGGGTGGATCGACAATCTGGGATGCACTGCACCGAACGCTCAATTTGGGAATTCCGCAGCACGAGATTGAAATCGGAGTCCCTGGTTTCGAGCGGCCGGACCAGGTGACCTTGCCAAAGATTCTCACTCAACCCTTTCGCGACGAGCCTGCGGTTCGCGCCTTTCTCGGAGCCAACCGACTTACGGGTGAAGCAATTGCGTGAGACGAGCAAACGCGGGAATTTTGTCGGAATCCAAACGGGACGGGGAGAATGTCATGGGCCTGCTTCGACGCAACGAATCGGAAGCTCGCGAGCTTAGCCGTGAGCTGCGAAATGACCCGTCCGCCAATACGCGAAGGCGGCGGGCGGTTGTTGGTCTGTCATCGCTCGGAGCCGCATCGCTGGGACTCATCGGTTTGTATCAGACTGGGATCATCAAACACTTGCCTGAACCACCTCTGCCCTACCTGGATGCCGAGACGGTGGACGCCTCGGCTGAAGCCTACGAATGGCTGTCCACGCCCAATGCAGTTCTTGGCGTTGCCAGCTTCGGTGCAACGATGACACTGGGGGCGATGGGGGGCCCGGAACGCGCAGGAAAGCAGCCTTACATTCCAATCGCTCTCGCCGCGAAAACCGCATTTGATGTCTTCAACGCCGCACGGCTCACGCGCGATCAATGGACAAAGCATCGCGCATTTTGCATATGGTGCCT
>CAZLIE010000257.1:0-2949 GCA_964559345.1 uncultured Terriglobales bacterium | reverse complement strand
GCCGCCCGGGTGGAGCTGCTGGCCCTGGCCGTCAACGAGCTGGCCAGCAACACCCTGCAGCACACCGCCGGGGGTGGTCGCGTGCGGGTGTGGGCGGAGTCGGGCCAGCTGTTCTGCGACGTGGCCGACGGCGGCCGGGTGCCCGCGTTTGGGCAGATGCCGCCCGCCGATTCGGTGCGCGGCCGGGGGTTGGCGATCGTCGCCCGGGTGGCCGACGAGGTGACGGCGCTGCGGTCCGGCGCCGGTACGGTGGTGCGGATCCGGATGGCTCTGGGCTGATCAGCCCAGCACCCGCAGCACGAGCGTGCAGGTGTCGTCGTCGGGGCTCGGCGTGGACAGCAGGGTACGCAGCTCGGCGAGCGGCCGCGTGTCCGTGCCGGCCGACGCCGCGGACAGCGCCCGGGTGACCGCGGCCAGCCGCCGCCCTTCCGGGTCCGTGCGCCGCTCGGTGAGCCCGTCGGTGTACAGCAGCAGGAGATCCCCCGGGCACAGCAGGGTCGAGACCTCCGGGTAGGTGGCGGCCGGCTCGGCGCCCAGCAGCATCCCGGCCGGCGGCGCCAGCGCGGCCGCCTCGCCGGCCCTGGCCAGCAGCGGCGGCAGGTGCCCGGCCCGGGCCCACCGGAAGGTACCGGACGCCCGGTCGTAGACGCCGATCACGGCGGTACCGGTGAGGCGCAGCTGCGCACAGAGGCTGTTGACGTGCGCGAGCAGGGTACCGGGGTCGGTGATGCCGATGGACAGCCAGGCGACCAGCCCGTACCGGAGGTGTGCCATACCGCTCGCCGCGGCCAACCCGTGCCCGGCGACGTCGCCGATCGCGACCAGTACCCGACCGTCCGCCACGTCCTGCGCGTGGTACCAGTCGCCGCCGACGCGTACCGCGCTCTCCGCGGGAAGGTAGCTGACGGTCGCCTCCAGACCGGCCAGTCGCAACGGTTCCCGGGGCACCGGCTGGATCATCTGTTGCAACTGCGCGGCGAGCCGGTGCTCCGCGAGCGCACTCAACTCGCGGCGGCGCAGCTGGTGGTGCAGCCGGTCGATCGCGCTGCGCGAATCCTCCCGGGCGGTGACGTCCTGGACCACCGCGTAGATCTTCAGCGGTGTACCGTCCGCGTCGCGCGCGATGTCGGACAGGATTCGCAGGTACTTCTGCGATTCGCCGGTGCGGAACCGGACCGTCACATCCGAGGACGCCCCGCTGTCCAGCGTCTGCCAGGCCGCCTCGGCGACGCCGCGATCGTCGGGGAGCACGGCCGCCCCCTGTTCCGCCTGTGACAGCGGGCCCAGCGCCGGGTCGCGTTCGAAGATGCGGTACATGCCGGGGGACCAGACGCTGCGGCCGCTCGACAGGTCGTACTCGGCCCAGCCGAGGCTGCCCAGGAGTTCCGTGCGGGCCAGCCGCCGGCGGTCCTCGTCCACCCGGTGCCACCAGACGAGCACGCCGCCCAGTACGGGCTGCGCGGTCACGTCGAACAGCGAGTCCGCGACCACTCCCGCGCGGGCCTCCTCGTACCGGTACTCGGCGAGGTGACCGGGCTCACCGGTGTCGACGACGTACCGGTACACCGTCCACAGTGGACCGTCGACCATGCGCGGGTAGAGCTGGCTGAGCCGGGCGTCGAGCCGGGTGGTACCCCGACCGTAGATGTCATCGCCCTCGCCGCTGGCCGCCTCTACGGTGAAGTCGACAACCCGCCCGTCCGTGTCCCGTACCGGCGCGAGCCACGTACACCCGCCCGGGATCGCGGACAGGACGGCTCGTACCACCGACCGGACAGCGGGATCCCGCGCCGGTACGCCCGGGTCGTCGTCCGCCATGGCAGCAGCGTAGCGACCGGCTGCCGCCGGCGCGCCGCTCCCGTCTGCGCCCGATGGGTCGCCGATACCCCAGTGTCCGGATCGCGGTGTCCGAAATCAGCCCGGACGGGCTTGGAATCCAGGCCGAAATCCGGGCCTATCCGGAATTACGGACCTACCCGGTTGGTTGTACTGGCCGGCACGATGATCCCCCCGGACGGAAGGCCCCCAGTGAAGACTCTGCGCACCCTGAACCTGCTTGCCAGGAACCCGTTCTCCGACAAGCTGTTCAACCGGATGCTGCCGGTCCTCAAGCAGACCCCCGCGCACAAGCTGGCGCTCGCCGCCGCCGGTCTCGCGGTCACCGCGACCGCGGTTGCCGGTCCGGCCCTGGCGATCGGCGCCGACGGCCACTCGGCCGACGCGCAGCGCCTGTCCAGCTCGCAGGACACCTCCGGCAAGGGCGCCGTCAAGCCGGCCGAGGCGGGCGTGCTGGCCGACAAGGCGCAGCCGACCGACGCCGGTACGCCGGCGGGCAAGGCTTCCGACACGGGCAAGGCTTCCGACGCGGGCAAGGCTTCCGACACGGGCAAGCCGGCCGACCCGACGAAGGCCCCGAAGGCGAAGCAGTTGGACGCGGACACGGCCGCCAAGGCGCTCGCCGCGCAGAAGGCCGCGGAGGCCAGCATGCCGCGCGACAAGCAGGTCGCCGTGGACTACCAGGCGCAGACGACGTTCTTCTACTGTGGCCCGGCGGCCACCCGGATCGTCGCCAGCGCCGGCGGCCACGAGCTGAGCCAGGATAACGTCGCGGCCCAGCTTGGTACCACGGTCAACGGCACCCCGTCCGCCGTGGACACCACCCGCGTGCTGAACGGCATCTTCGGCGCCAACACGTACCACACGACGTCGATCCCCGACAGCAACCCGACGCAGCAGCAGACCGAGCAGGTCCAGGCTGACGTGATGCACACCCTGAACCAGGGGCGCGCGATCGTCGCCAACATCGCCGGTGCCACCACCGACGTCACCGGTGCCCAGCACGAGTTCGACGGCGGCCACTACGTCGCGGTCGTCGGCTACCACGACCAGGGCGGCACGGTGGAGATCTCGGACCCGGCCGACGAGAACGGCTTCACCGACTACTGGATC
>CAZLIE010000256.1:0-2970 GCA_964559345.1 uncultured Terriglobales bacterium | reverse complement strand
GACGAGGAAGGCGAGGCAAAGAAGCGCGGCTGGGGGAGGACGCTCGCCGCGGTAGCGGGGGTGCTCCTGCTCCTCGGCGGCGTGGGCGTGGCGCTCGGCGTCTTCACCGGGTTCGGGCAGCAGCTGCTGCACCACGGGCAGGCGTCGGCGCAGCTCGAGCAGCAGCTCATGAGCGCGCGCAAGCAGATGGCCGACGACACGCTGGCGTCGTATCGCAAGGCGGCGCTGACGCTGCAGGCGACGCTCGACGCCGACCCGACGGCGAGCGAGGCGGTGGCGGTGGCCGCGCAGGCGCGGCTCGGCGCGGCGCGGCTGGGGCTGCCGACGGAGCTGCGCAACGCCGACGCGCTCATCGGCAAGCTCACCGACGAGAAAGCGGCCGAGCTGCCCGACGTGCAGAAGGCGCGCGCGCTGCGCTCGACGGTGGTGGGCAACTGGGCCGACGCGCGCAACAAGCTGAGCGCGGTGCTGGTCAAGGCGCCGGCGGACGCCGCCGCGCTCGTCTACCTCGGCTGGACGGAGCTCGGCGCCGGCGATCCCGAGGCGGCCGACAAGGCGTTCTCGCGCGCGCTGGCGGCGGAGCCGACGCGCGCCGCGGCGCTGTACGGCGCCGGCGTGGCCAAGGAGCGGCTCGGCGACGGCGTGGCGGCGCACGATGTGTATGCGCGGGCGCTGGCGCGCTCGCCGCTGCACTTCGGCGCTGCCGTCGGTGAGGCGCGCACGGCGGGGGGCAAGGACGGCGGCAACGAGGCGCTGACGAAGGTGACCGAGCTCATCGGCAAGCGCTCGTCGTCGGCGGCGCCGAAGGAGCTGGCCGACGCGTGGACGACGGCGGGCGTGCTGGCGGCGCAGGCGGGGCGGCGCGACGAGGCGGAGGATCGCCTCAAGCGCGCGCTGCAGCTCGACGCCGACAACGCGCAGGCGCGGGTGGCGCTGGCGCGCGTGCAGTGCGACCTCAAGCGCTGCGGCGAGAGCATCGAGGCGCTGACCAAGCTGGTGGCGGCGCAGCCGAAGAACCTGGCGGCGCGGGTGGCGCTGGTGCGCGCGCACGTCGAGAGCAACCAGGCGAAGGAGGCGGACGCGCTGCTGCAACCGGCGCTGAGGGCGGCGCCGAAGTCGGCGGAGCTGCTGTATTGGCAGGGGCGCGTGCTCATGGCATCGGCCAAGCCCGACCGCGAGCAGGCGCTGGCGCGCTTCAAGGACGCGGTCGCCGCCGACGGCAAGTACCTGCCGGCGTACGTCGCCGAGTCGCAGGCGTACGCGGCGCTCGGTCAGGCCGACGAGGCGGTGGCGGCGTTGCAGGCGGCGCAGCAGCAGGCGGCGGACGATCCCGAGCTCACGACCCAGCTCGGCGAGGCCTACCTGGCGCTCGGCAAGCCGGCCGACGCGGAGGCGCGCTTCCGCGCCGCGCTCGACAAGAAGCCGGACGCGCGCGCCACGCGCATCGATCTCGGCGCCGCGCTCGAGGCCGAGGGCAAGCTCGACGAGGCGCGCGCGCAGTACGATCAAGTGGCCAACGAGGACGCGAAGTATCCGGGCATCGTCGAGCGGCAGGCGCGGCTGGCGGCGAAGCAGGGGCGCAAGGCCGACGCGGCCCGGCTGTTCGACCAGGCGCTCAAGGACGGCGTGCCGACGCAGTCGCTGCGGCTGGCGGCGGGCGCGCTCTTCCTCGATCCCGAGGTCGGCCGTCGCGACGAGGCGCGCAAGCTGGCGGAGGCGGTGATCGCCGAGGACGATCGCGCGGCGCCGGCGCACCTGCTGCTGGCGCGCGCGCAGCTCGACGCCGGCCATCCCGAGGAGGCGCTGCCCGAAGCGCGCCGCGCGGCGACGCTGGCCGACTTGCCCGAGGCGAACCTGGTGCTGGCCAAGTCGCTCGAGGCGACCGGCAAGCTCGATCAAGCGATCGCGGAGTACAACCTGGCGCGCCGTCCGCCCGTCGAGGGCGAGGCGCAGCTCGGCCGCGCGCGCATCCTCGTGCGCATGGGCGCGACCAAGGACGCGCTGGCGGAGCTGGCGGCGCTGGCCAAGAACCCGAAGCTGCGCGCCGAGGCGCTCCTGCTCACCGGCGACTGCTACAGCGACTTGCAGCAGCCCGATCGCGCGCGCCACGCCTACGAGGACGCGGTCAAGGCGGCACCCAGCTCCGGCGACGCCGCGTTCAAGCTCGGCCGCGCGCTCCACGACGCCGGCCGCCGCCGCGACACCATCGTGCAGCTCGAAAAGGCGCTCAAGCTCGGCGGCGAAAAGGCGCCCTGGGCGGCGGAGGCGTTCCTCACGCTCGGCGACGCCCATCGCGAGGGCCACGAGAACGACGCCGCCGTCAAGGCGTACAAGCGCTACCTCGAGCTCGCGCCGCCCGACGCGCCGGCGCGCGCGGAAGTGCAGAAGCACATCTCGATCCTCGGAGGCGGCTGATGGACCTTCTGCAACGCGTCCGCCGGCTGCAGTCGGCGGCGCGCATGGCACGCTCGGGGGCCCGCATCTTCCGCAACGCCGGCTTCGTCGAGAAGCTGGGGCCGAAGGAGCTGGTGGCGCTGGCCAAGACGGCGCGCGACGTGCGCCGCGGCATCAAGGGCGGCGCCGCGGTGATCCACCTGCACGCGCTGTCCGATCCGCTGCGTCCCGCGCTCGTCGACGGTGACGTGCGCCTGAGCTACGGCGAGCTCGAGGCGCGGGTCAATCGGCTGACGCACGCGCTGCGCGCGCTCGGCCTCGGTCCCGGCGAGCGCATCGGCGCGTTCCTCTACAACGGTCACGAGTATCTCGAGCTCGGGCTGGCGCTCAACGCGCTCGGCGGGCAGACGGTCAACGTCGGCTATCGCCTGAAGGCCGCCGAGGTGGCGTACATCCTCGAGAACTCGGGCGCGCGCGCTCTCTTGTTCCACGCCGACCTCGCGCCCGTCGTCGACGAGGCGCTGACGCTCATGAAGGGCGGCAATGTCGTTCGCGAGCGTTGCATCGCCTCGGGCA
>CAZLIE010000255.1:0-2970 GCA_964559345.1 uncultured Terriglobales bacterium | reverse complement strand
TATCGCCCTGGTCCGACGGTCGCGTTCGGCCGCCTCGACGCGCTGCGGCCCGGCTTTGCGCAAGCGATCGGCGCTGCCAGGGCCCATGGCTTCGAGCCGGTCGTGCGGATCAGCGGCGGTCACGCCGCGGCCTACGACGGCGGCGCGCTCGTCTATGAGGAAATCGTCGCCACGCAGCAGCTCGTCGACGGGATCCGACCCCGGTTCGAAGCGGTCTCCGGGCTCCTCGCCGAAGCGCTCGTTGAGCTTGGCCTCGACGCCCGTGTCGGGGAGCTGCCCGGCGCCTACTGCCCGGGCGACTACAGCGTCAACGTCGCCGGGCGGATCAAGATCGTCGGCACGGCGCAACGAGTGGTCCGCGGTGCCGCGCTGGTGAGCGCCGTGGTCCTTGTCCGCGGGGGCTCACGCCTTCGCGCTGTGCTCGTCGATGTCTACGCCGCGCTCGGCCTGGACTGGGAGCCGAGTACGGCGGGAGCGATCGACGACATTGACCCCGCGATCGAGCTCGACGTGGTCGAGCGGGCGATCCGCTCCGCCCGCCAAGCCCGCGGGCCGCTGGAGGCCGGCGGGCTCGAGGCGAGCACGCTCGAGCTCGCCGCCAACCTCGAGGAACAGCACCGCGCGATGCCACCAACCCATGCCGCATAAACGGCTCCGTCCGCATGCCGCAGCGGCGGGACTGCCAGTAGCTTCCTAACGTCATATCGCGAGTTACGTCGGCTAGCCTCGTGTCAGGCCGCACGCGTTTGACACCGGGTTCCCGCAACGAAGTGGCACCGGTTTGCCGCGCTGGTTTGGCGCTCCAGTCGGTCGCTTCGGGCCCTTAGCTGGTCGGCTGTGGTGTGGTGCCGGCCATGGCTTTGGCCGTCTGTCCCATAGGCGCGCCCGGTGCGGCGCATTGGCGACGACCGAGAGGGGCGTGGGTGGCTGGTGTCTCCCCCGAGCGGGAGATGTGGGCTGGTTTTGCGGTCTTTACGCGGCGGCGCTCATTGCGTCGATTGTGGGGAAGGGAGTCGTTGATGGTGGGTGTTCGTTTGCTGTCTGGTCGTGGTCGCGCGGCGGTCGTGGCGGGTGCGTGTGTTGGTGTTCTGATTGTTGGGGTTGGCCCGGTGGCGGCGGTGGCGTCGCCGGGACGCGTTGGCGCCAGCGCGGCTAAGAAGCGGCACAAGCGGGGTGCGCCCGCGTTGACGGTTGCGCGGGTGATCGCGCTGATCAGGCAGTACGGCGGGCGTGGACCTGCGGGGGCGCAGGGGCCGGCGGGAAGTCCTGGCGCGACCGGTAGCCAGGGCGCGACCGGCCCGCAGGGTCCGTCGACGGGTCCGGCGGGTGGTGCGTTGGCGGGCAGCTATCCGAATCCCTCGCTGGCGGCGGGGGCGGTTGGAACCGCGAACTTCGCCACGGGGGCGACGGCGCCCAACGCCGCGCTGCTCGGCGGGCTGGGCGCGTCTGCGTTCTGGCAGTTGACGGGTAACGGCGGCACCGACCCGGCGAGCAGTTTCGTGGGCACGACCGATAACCAGCCGCTGGTGTTGAAGGTCAATGGTCAGCAGGCGCTGCTGTTGCAGCCCACCGCGGGCACCCCGAATGTGATCGGCGGCTACGCCGGCAACAGCGTCACGCTGGGCAAGAGCGGCGCGACGATCGGCGGCGGCGGCGCGAGCGGCTCGGGCAACGCCAACGGCGTCACCGGCGACTACAGCACGGTCTCTGGTGGCACGGGCAACACCGCCGGCCCCGGCAGTGCGGCGATCGTCGCTGGCGGAGCCCAGAACACGGCAAGCGGAAGCTACTCGACCGCATCCGGGTACTCGAACACCGCGAGCGGCGACTCCTCGACCGCGTTCGGGCAATCGAACACCGCGAGCGGCCCCGCCTCGACCGCGTTCGGGGCCGGGAACACCGCCAGCGGCAGCCCCTTTGTCGCCTTTAGCGGCTACTCGACCGCGTTCGGGTACGGGAACACCGCGAGCGGAAGCAAGGGCGCGACCGCGTTCGGGTGGCGCAACACCGCGAGCGGCGACTCCTCGACCGCGTTCGGATACGCCAACGTCGCGGGCGGCACCCAGAGCTTCGCCGGGGGCTCGAGTTCGACGACCAGGGGGACCGATCCGGGCGCGTTCGTCTGGAGCGACTCCACCGGGCCGTCAGGCATCAGCTCCTCGGCATCGAACCAGTTCGATGTCCGCGCCACCAACGGTTTCACATTCCAGACCAACACCGGGACCAGCTTCAGTACGGGCTGTCAGATCGCGGCCGGCGGCGGCGCGTGGACGTGCACCAGCGACCGCAACGTCAAGCGGGGGTTCGCGCCGGTCAGCGCAGACAGCGTCCTGGCGGCGCTCGTGCGGATGCCGATCACGACCTGGAGCTACAAGTCCGACCCCAACCGGGTGCGCCACATCGGCCCGATGGCACAGGACTTCAAGTCCGCCTTCGGAGTCGGTAATGACCCGCGCTCGATCGGGCTGCTCGACGAGGGCGGCGTCGCACTAGCCGGCATCAAGGGCCTCTACGACAAGCTGCAACGACAGCAGGCGCAGATCGAGGCGCTACGGGCCGAGAACCGACGGCTCAAGCGCCAGCAGGCACAGATCGGATCGCTGAGCGCACGCCTCGCACGAATCGAAACCCGACTCGCACGCCACCACTAAAGCCACGCGCCGACACCGCTGCTCCCAAATGAACGCGGCACAGCCAGCCTGCGCCGTTTACGCGCCGGACCATCCCGTTCGGGCGCGGCTGACGACGCGGTCGCGACCGTCGCGGCACTCCGGTGCTAAACACGTGCGGGAAAGCGGTGCCACTCGCGTGCGGGATCGGTGCCAATCCAGTGCGGCCCGACTACGGCCGTTGGTTCTGTGTTGGATGTCACCAAACCGCGACAGCGTCTTTCGCACCTAGATGCGACAAATTCTCACGAAGTCGCGACAATGGCCACTTGAGCCGAAGCGCCTCCGCTGACGGTCACGT
>CAZLIE010000254.1:0-3062 GCA_964559345.1 uncultured Terriglobales bacterium | reverse complement strand
TTGTTCCCTACGATCAGCGTCGGAGCCAGCGCTTCGCGAACTCGGGAAGCTCAGAACCGGCCCAACAATGGAACCAACGGGAACGCCAACGGCAAGTCCGCGACCTATAACGACTTCCAATTCCCGGCTTTCCTGAGCTACGAAGTCGATGCCTGGGGTCGCGTGCGCAATTCGCTCAACGCCGCCAACGCAACAAAGCAGGCCACGGCGGCCGACCTTCGGTTCGTTCGCCTCGCCGTTGAAGCCAACGTTGCGATGGACTACTACAGCCTCCGCGAGATCGACGCCGAACGTGATGTGCTCGATGCAACTGTTGGCGACATGCAAAGCGCGGTTGACTTGACGACGAACCGCTTTCGGGGCGGGTTAAGCAGCGAGCTCGAAGTGAAGCAGGCAGAAACCCTCCTGAACCAGACGCAGGCCCAGGCTCAGGCGCTTGACGTGCAGCGTGCTCAACTGGAACACGCAATCGCTGTGCTGGAAGGAAAAGCCGCATCGGACTTCTCGATTCCGCACGCTCCGTTGAATGGCCTGCCGCCGGTGATTCCTTCCGGGCTGCCTTCCGAACTCTTGGCGCGCCGGCCCGACATTGCCGAAGTAGAGCGCATGGTCGCCGCGGCGAACGCGGAGATCGGTGTCGCGAAGACCGCGGCTCTTCCTCATATCTCGCTCACTGGCCTGACGGGCTTTGAGAGTACAAACATGACGAGTCTGTTCAGTTGGCAGAACGGCATCGCTTCGCTGGCGGCGTCGGCCGTCATGCCTTTGTTCACTGGCGGAAGAACCAAAGCCGGAGTGGACGAGGCTTGGGCGATCTATCGGCAATCACTCGCTCAGTATCAGAAGACAGTCCTGGTTGCTTATCAGGAAGTGGAAGATCAACTCGCCGGTCTCCGCATCCTGACCGGCGAAGCCCAGTCGACTGCGGATGCCGTGACCAACGCGCAGCAGGCGGAGACGATTGCGCTAAATCGCTACCGGAGCGGTTTGGTGAGTTATCTCGACGTGATCTATGCACAGACAGCGCTCCTCGCGAACCAGCGGACAGCGACTCAGATCAGCGGCCAACGCATGGTCGCGACGGTCGTTTTGATCAAAGCACTGGGCGGTGGATGGCTTGGCGTGCCAGCGCAGCCCGGAACCAATCCGAGTTCGGAACCGCCCACAACAGGGACCAATGCGACTGGCCAGCCGGCACTGACAGCGAGGGTGGCGAAATGACCAAGCATTTTCCAATTGAGGGGTGCACGGCGGTTGCGACGGCGTTATTGGTGGCTTTGGCTGTGCCCGGGTCGGCAGCAGAGGCACCCACAGAACGCGCATGGCTCATTCTTCAGGAAGGCCTCACCAACAAAAGAGCCGCAAAGCGTACGAACGCCGTTCACGCACTTAGAATCCTCGTTCACAACTCGAGCGCGCAGGACATGGCTGAGCAAGCGCTCAGCGATCCTGATCCCAAGGTTAGGGCCTCGGCCGCCCGAGCTCTTGGCCCGATGGAAGCTGTGTCGTCGCAGCCCAGGCTCAAAGCATTGCTGAATGATAAGGAGCCTTCTGTTGTCCTCGCGGCCGCTCACTCACTTTTCCTGTTGGGAGATCGTGGTGAAGTGTACGACATCGATTATGAAGTGCTCAACGGTGAACGCAAGAGTGCGGATGGGTTCGTCGCGTCGCAGATCGGCGAGCTCCGTGATCCAAAAGCTGTCGCCGCGATGGGACTCGAGACCGGCATAGGATTTATGCCATTCGGAGGGGAAGCGTACGAGGTATACAAGAGGGTCCGCAAAGATGACGTCACGCCTGTAAGAGTGGCGGCGGCGAAGGAGCTAATCGCGGACAGGGATCCGAAGGTTGATGAAGCACTGACAAAAGCGTGCTCCGACAGGAAGTGGTCCGTTCGTGCCGCGGCAGTGTTCGCGATCGCCAAGAGGGACGATCCTTCTCTGCTGAGCGTGATCACTCCCGCGATGGAAGACAAGAATGAGATCGTACGATTTGAGGCTGCCGCGGCGGTGCTGCGGTTGACCGGCGCCGCATCCGCAAACTGAAATCAGGAAAGAACGAGAGAAGAAGAAAGGCTTAGGGAAATGATCACTGAAATAGCTCAACTGAACAAAGAGGACGAAAAGAATCGCTTCCTCCGACCTTTGACCCGACGAAGCCTTCTTGGAGTCGCTCCCACCATCGCTGCCGCGCTTCTGACGGCCAAGGCTGCCGATGCGCAACAGCGGGAAAAAGCCCAACGAGCAGAAGCCGATCACTCTGCAAGCGACCCGGGCCCGGAAAATCAGACACTTGTGAGAGAGAATCCGAGTTCGAATATCCCGCCGCCAACCGATGAAGGGGACGTCGGGCCGATCTGGTATTCGTTTGATCTGGCGCACAAGAGAATCCAAGAAGGTGGCTGGACCCATCAGGTGACGCAGCGGGAGTTGCCTTCCTCGAAAGACTTAGCCGGCGTCAATATGCGGCTCACGGCCGGCAGCTTCCGCGAGCTGCATTGGCATACCGCCGATGAATGGGCAATCATGCTGGACGGAAATGCGCGCGTCAGCGTTTTGAATCCCGACGGTACGATCTTCCTCGATGATGTCGCTAAGGGCGATCTGTGGTATTTCCCCGCCGGCTATCCGCATTCCATTCAGGGCCTCGGGCCGGACGGGTGCGAGTTCCTGCTTGTCTTCGACGAGGGCATGTTCTCGGAGGACAATACCTTCTTACTGTCGGAGTGGATCGCGCACATACCAACGTCAGTGTTGTCCAAGAACCTGGGCCTCAACAAAACTGGCCTCGGAAACTTGCCCACTGGTTCGCTCTATATTTTCCCGGCAGACTTGCCAAAAACCCTGGCTCAGGACCGCTTGGCAGTGGGGGGCCGGAACGCGGAATCGACGGTCCGGTACACGTTCCGAATGGGATCGATGGCGCCCACGATCCGCACTGCCGGCGGCGAGGCCCGTGTAATGGACTCCCGAAACTTTCCCGCTGCGAAGAACATTGCGGCCGCCATGCTGACAATTAGACCCGGAGGCATGCGAGAACTGCACTGGCATCCAAATGCATCC
>CAZLIE010000253.1:0-3083 GCA_964559345.1 uncultured Terriglobales bacterium | reverse complement strand
GGCAGGTTGGAGTTGCTCCAGCCCATCAGTCGTACACCCCGATCACCCACCAGCACCCGCCCGACAGGGACAGCAGCATCGCCCGGCCGTCGGCCAGGCTCACCTGGAACCGGACGCGCCGCTCCGCCTCGCCGGCTGACCGTTGAACGCCGCCCGAGGCCGGCTCCGCAGGCGTCGCCGGCCGTTGAACGCCGCCCGAGGCCGGCTCCGCCGGCGCCGCTGGTGTGGCCGCCCACCAACGCTCCTCGACCGGCCATGGCCCGGCCCACCCGGTGATCTCCACCGGGTGATCCCGATCCAGCCCGAGCCAGCCGGGCGCCCCGGTCATCGCGAGCCGCGCGTTGACCCGCACCGGCTCCCCGGCCCGGTCGAGGACCGTGGCGGGCAACGGTTCGGGCGGCACGGTGGCCGGCGACGGGGCCAGCGTCCGCCCCGGCCACGGCGGCGCGGCCCTGCCGGACGGCGCGGCCTTCCCGGGCGACCCGGTCTCGCCCAGCAGTGCGGCCTGACCTGGCGCGCCTGGGCGAGTGGGCACCCGCTCGTCACCCCAGGGCACCAGGCGCACCTGGTCACCTGGGTCACGGCCGCCGCCGAGCACCGCGGTGAGCACCGCCTCGGGCCCGAGCATGCCCTGCACCCGGGTCAACGCCCGGTGCGCCCGCTCCCGTTCCTGGCCGGCGTCACCCCACAGCCCGAGCTGGAAACCGGCGTGCGCGAGCACCCCGTCCGGGACCAGGCGCAGGCGCAGGATGCCCGCGGTTGGCCGGCCCAGCCCGTGACTGGTACCCGACAGCCAGCCGTCCAGCTGCCAGCGCAGCCGGTCGGCGATGGCCCCGGCGTCCAGCAACCCGTCATGACGCCACGTGCGGTGCAGCTCCTCGCCGTGCTCGGTGACCGCCGCGATGCCCAGCCGGGTACAGGCCAGACCGTGCCCGGCCAGCCGGTCGTGCAGCCGCTGGGCGAGCTGGCGGGCCGCGAAGGCGGCCGCGTCGACCCGCTCCAGCGGCTCGTCGAAGGTCTGCGACACGTCCAGGTCGGGCGGTGGTTGCCGGGCCGCGAGGGGCCGCTCGTCCAGCCCGGCCGCCATCCGTTGGGCGAGCGCGGCGTCCAGGCCGAAGCGGGCCAACACGTCCGCGGGCGGCAGGGCAGCAAAGGCGCCGAGGGTACCGATACCCAACCGGCGCAGCAGATCCACGAGTACCGGTCTGTCTACAGTGGACACGTTGAGTCCGGCCAGGAATGCGGCGGTACCCCCGGGAGGTACCAGCCGGCCGGCCCGCGCGGCCAGACCCGCCGCGAAGACCCCGTCCGCTACGCCGACCTGAGCCTCCACGCCACACGCCTGGGCGACGTGCTCCACGATCCGCTCGGCCGCCAGCTCCTCCGACCCGAAGTACCGCGACGGTCCCCTGGCGGCCAGCGCGCAGGCGCCCGGACGCACCATCTCCACCCCGGGAGCCAACTCCTCGACCGCGGTGACCACCGGCTCGAAGGCCCGCGCGTCCCGGCTCGGCTCGTGCTCCACGACGGTCAGGTGCGGACAACGGCTCTGCGCCTCCCGCTTGCGCAGCCCTCGGCGTACCCCCTCGGCCCGGGCCGCCTCGGAGCAGGCGACCACCCGGTTGGCGGCCAGCACCGCGACCGGCCCGTGGACCTGGACCCCATCCACGATCCCGGCGGCGATCACCGGCCAGTCCGGACACCACACCAGCAGTACCCGACTCATTGTCTGCCCTTCGCTGCGAGGGGCGCTTCGGGCGCCGCCTTCCCTCCTCGCGCTCGCCGCGCTCGCAACCGCTCGTCAGTCCAGGCGCCGCCGCAACCCTCTCCGCTCATACCGCGACCAGAGCCGGTGGCGCGTCGCGCAATGGCGTCACCACAGGCGGCGGGGCGGCGGACAGTCGACCGTCGCTTCCGGGCAGCCATACGGTGACCTCGCGGGGTCGGGCCGCCGCGCCCCGACCGTGCGCCGAGATCGTCAGGTACCGCCGACGGAGCCGGCCGTGGCCCGGATCCAGGCCCTCCCAGCCGCCGCCCGGCGAGTCGAGTACCACGTCGGCACCCGTCCACCGCGCATAGGGCACGAGCACGCCGCCGCGTTGCCGGGCCCGGGCCGCCAACCGACCGGCCAGCCCGGCGGAGACCGACCCCGGTGGCGCGGCCACCACCAGGTCGAAGCCGTCCAGCAGCGCACCGACCACGGACGGCCATTCCGGCCCCGGATATGGCACCAGCGCCAACCGGTCCAGGGCGATGCCCAGCTCGGCGGCGGCCATCGCGCCCAGCGCGGGCAGGCCCGCCACCGCACACCACGAACCGGCGGCGGAGGCCGCGACGAGCAACGCCAGCAGTACCGACGTGTGGCCCGGTTGCACCGCGACCGTCGAACCCCGCCGCAGCCCCCCGGCCGGGAACAACGGCCGCAGCTCGGTGAGGACCGGCAGGATCCGGTCCTCACCGGCCCCGGCGACCTCGCCCGCGTGCGCACTCGCCGGCCGTACCAGACCGGACAGCCCGGTCTCGCGGATCAGCGTGGCAGTACGCCCATCCGCCCCAGCTCCCGCATCCCCCGAGGCTGCGGGAGCTCTCTGTATCTCGTCGATGCGTCGCCGCAACGCGACGATGCCGGACATGCTGGTGGATCTCCTCGCGCGCCGCCGCCGTTCAGGCGACGAGCGCGTCGAGCAGCGAGGGGTGCGTGAGCCCCAGCGCCAGTTCGACCACGGTGACGAACGATCCGGCCAGGCGGGTCAGGTCATCGGCCTCCCGCTGGGTCACCACGCGCGGGATGCCGGCCTCGGCGGCGGCCCGCTTACCCGCGCTGGCCGCGAAGAAGGCGGCCCACTCGCCCAGTTCGGGGGCGACCATCGTGAGCAGGACCCAGACGTTGGTCAGCTTGCTGCGCCGGGCGGGCACGGGCCGGGCCCGGGCGGCAAGCACCGCGGCCGCGGCCCGCAGCGCGGCGAGGTGTGCGGTGGCGTAGCGCAGACCGTCGGCCCGCTGCTGCTCCGCCTCTGCCAACCCGCGCCGGGCCAGGGCGAGCAGTTCGGCCGGGGTGCGGTGCGGAAGGGCGTGCGCCGGGA
>CAZLIE010000252.1:0-3135 GCA_964559345.1 uncultured Terriglobales bacterium | reverse complement strand
GCGGTCGGCTTGCTGGTCACTCTGCCGTTGCTGGTGATCATCGGTTTGGCGATCAAACTGTTCGATCGGGGGCCGGTGTTCTTCCGCCAGCGCCGGGTCGGCCGGGAGGGCAAGACCTTCCGGGTCTGGAAGTTCCGGACGATGTACGTGGACGCCGAGGAGCGGCTGGCCGCGCTCGTTGACCAGAACGAGAGCGACGGCCTCCTGTTCAAGATCCGCAACGATCCCCGGGTGACCCCGGTCGGGCGGTTCCTGCGCGCTAGCTCGCTGGACGAGCTGCCGCAGCTGATCAACGTGCTGCTGGGCGAGATGTCGATGGTCGGGCCGAGGCCCCTGCCGGCAGAGGACGGCGACTTCCTCGGCGACGTGCGCCGGCGGCTGCTGGTACGCCCCGGCATCACCGGGCTGTGGCAGGTCTCCGGCCGCTCCGACCTCTCCTGGGACGATGCGGTCCGGCTGGACCTCTACTACGTGGACAACTGGTCACTGACCTTCGACCTGACCATCCTGTGGCGCACCATCGGCGTGGTGCTGCGCAGCAAGGGCGCTTACTAGTTGAGTCAGTTAGTACTTGCCGCGCAGGTCCCAGAGCCAGACCCCGTCCACAAAGGACGGTTCCTGGTCGAGCAGGTCGGTGACGGTACGCTTCACCGCCTGGGTCTGCGAACCGGGCACGATGACGATCGCCCAGGCATTCCACCACCGCAGGTCGGCCTGGGCGTTACTGATGTCCTTGCCGGTGATCGTCGGTACCGAGCCGGACGCGGCGACTCCGTCGAGCAGGCTGGTCGTGGGCCGGGGGTGCGCGCCGAACCCGCCGTCCGGAGCGAGGTAGTAGCCGCCCGGAATGCTGTAGCCGACCCGGTCGACGGCCGACCAGCGCATGCCCTCCAGGTTGCCCACCGAGGCGCTGGGGACGGCGACCAGGCTGTGCTTGCCGTCGGTGTAGCGCCGCCACGTCCCGTCGGTGACGAACGCCGGTACCGGCGGCCGGTCCCGCGCCTCCAGCGGCATCGGGAAGATGGGTACCAGGGCGGCGATCATCAACCCGATCCACAGCAGCCGCATGGGGGCGAACGGCCGCCCGGCCGTGACCGTGAGCACCCGGTTGAACGCGAGCGCCAGCATCACCGCCAGTACCGGAGCCACCGCGATCGCGATCCGGGTCGGTACCACCTGGCGGAAGAGGACCCAGTCGCCGAGTAGCGACCACGGCCCCCAGATCGTGGTTTCCCGGCCGTTGTAGTTGATCCGCCCGCCGAGCGACAGCGCGGCGAGGACGATCGCGGCGATCGCGCAGGACCAGTACACCCGGCTGCTTACCATGATCACGAAGGCGCCGAGCAGCAGGAGCAGCAGCGGCCAGCCCAGGAACGAGCTCTGCTCCGCCGTGTTCTGGGCCAGCTTGAGCGGAGTGTGGTGTCCGGCCAGCGAGTCGTGCGAGAAGCTCACGAACGCGAGCAGGTCGGCGGCGTACGGGCGGGGGCCGGAGGAGTTGCTCGACCCGTGCAGCTGGCCGTGGAACTCCACGTGCAGCGGGTACGCCAGCGCCGCCCCGGCCAGTACCGTGGCGACCAGGCCGCCCAGCACGAACGGCAGCGCGTGTTGCCGTACCACGACCGGGCGCATGAGCGCGTAGCTCACCACGAACACGAGCAGCCCGACCGCGGTGACGAGCAGCGTCTCCTCGTTGATGAACGTCTGCCAGATAACCAGCAGGCCGAGCGCGATACCGCCACGCAGCCAGCGGTGCGGTTCGCAGAGCTTGATGGTCCGCCAGACGATGAACGGGACCAGGAACTGCGCCGCGATGTTGGGGTGCCCGTACGACTGCGAGACCATCGCCGGGGCGAACCCGGCCAGCGCACCGCCGACGGCCGCCGCCGCCCGGTACCGCACGACGTGCCGCAGGACGTAGTACCAGCCCGCCGCGGTACCGGCCAGGGCGAGGATCGAGAAGGCGATGTAGCTGATCGCGCTGCCCGCCAGCATCGTGAGTGGGGTCAGCGGGAGGCTGACCCCGAGCACCGAGGTGTTCGCCAGGAGGTTCACGCCGGCCGGGGCGTTGAGCCGGGTGGTCATGAACGGGTACAGCTGATCGGTCACCACCCGGCTGCCGAAGCCGAGCATCCATTCGAAGAGGGTCTGGTCCGGGACGTTGGACTGCACCCGGCCGCCCGGGTCGGGGAGGAGCCGCTGTAGCACGTACCCGGCACCGAGCAGGTACAGCGCGCAGACGCCGAGGTCGGGGCCTGCCAACCGGAGCCGGTGGCGCAGGCCGGTCAGCCAACCGAGGCTAAGTCCGTTTTGTCCGCTACCACCCATTGGCTCAATTGCACCAGGTCGCCTGGCCGCTGTCTGGACATCACGGGAGCCGGCCGCCAGGATTGGCGCCCGTGAGGGCGAACCTGTCCGCCGCCCTGGCCGTGCTCGCCCTGCTCGTGGCGCTCGGGATGGCGGTCTACGGAGTCGCCCGCCTGCGTGCCCGCCGGGGCATCGCCACGGCCGCCCAGCGGGCCACCTACGACGTGCTGCACAGCGTGGGGTTGGCCGCGGAACCGCTGCGCGCCGGGCTCTCCCCGCCTAGCGCCGGCAAGGCCGTCCGCCACCTCCGCGCCCTGATCGGAGCGGCCGGGTTGGCGGTCACCGACACCGTCGCCGTGCTGGCCTTCGACGGTACCGGTGAACACCACCGCGACCAGCTGCTGCCCGCGGCGACGAAGGCCCTCGGCGCCGGCCGCTCTGCCGTGCTGTCTGGTCGGGACCTGCCCTGCGACCGGGTGGACTGCGTGATCCGGGGGGCGGTCGTCGTGCCGCTGCGTGGCGGCGCCCTCGTCGCGCTGTCTGACGGTCCGGCCGCGCCGGGGCTGGTGCAGGCCGCCCGGGAGACCGGCCGCTGGGTCGACGCCCAACTCGCCCTCGCCGAGCTGGACACCTCCCGGGCCCGGCTGGCGCGGGCCGAGGTGCGCGCGCTGCGCGCCCAGATCAGCCCGCACTTCATCTACAACGCGCTCACCGCGATCGCCTCGTTCGTGCGTACCGACCCGGAGCGCGCCCGGGAACTGATCCTCGAGTTCGCGGAGTTCACCCGGTACAGCTTCCGGGCGCACGGGGAGTTCACGACGCTCGCCGAGG
>CAZLIE010000251.1:0-3150 GCA_964559345.1 uncultured Terriglobales bacterium | reverse complement strand
AGGCACCAAAATCGGCCAGCATGATGCGATTTTCGCTATCCAGCAATAAATTGGCCGGTTTCACATCCAGGTGAATGATCCCGTGGTCATGGGCATATTGCAGGGCAGCCGCGGCACCCTCTATATAGGGCAATAATTGCTGAGGTGTCAGCACGGATGGCTGGCCAGGGATTGGTACCGCGGGCGTACCCGCATCTTCATCTTGCCCTGGTTCTACTCCAAGCTGCCCACCTGCACCGGACATTGCGACCGTCTCCGTGGAGACAGTACTCTTAGGGAAAACTGGCGTATCGATAGGTAGTGCCGTCGGTAGAATGGACCTGCCCTGAGAAGTCAACTGGTAATAATTTTGCAGAGAGCCGTGTGCCGCAAACTTCATTACAAGGTAGCAGCGCCCATCCTCGATCATCCCCACGCGCAGAACGGGCAAAATGTTGGGGTGATCCAGGACGGCAATTGCTCCCACTTCACGCGCAAAGAGGTCAGCCGATGTGCCGTCAGCAACACGCTCGAGGGACATGACCTTAATTGCCACTCGCCTGTTTAATGGCGGCAGTTGTTCAGCCTCATATACGTCGCCAAAAGCGCCAGAGCCGATCCACCTGATCACACGACAATCACCGAGCAGCGCCCCTGGTAGTAAATATTTACAAAAGGGGCAGGTCACATGTTCTTCTACAGTGACCGGCATCCTGCCAGTGGAGGCGCCGGGCGAAGCAACGTTGGGACTGCCTGGTGATGAAGTAAGTGGGTCTCTATTCTCATGTGGTTTTTTAGGATTTAGACAATAGATCATAAATCATCAGAAATACGGCTTACAATAAGACGTTTTCACACCGTTCGCTTCGCTCTACAGGCTGCTTCAGGCGCTGCGTCGTTTACGTTGTAAACATTTCTACGTGACATGAGTTGGCTTCCTGCCCGGTTTTATAGCCATATAGTCGAGATTACTGACGAAAAGATACGACTTCACACCAGAGCCTCGGAAAACGTTTACCGGGTAAACGTTTTCCAAAAAAGTATAATCGAAAAAATTCAACTTTGTCAAGAGGTTCGACTCGTATAGATCATGAATTTGGGAGTATTTTTGCTTTTTCGGAGGGCAATTGCTCACACGTCTGGCTTTGCTTTGCCCTCCGAAAAACGCAATCTTCTCTTACAGCAATGAGGGCTTCGGCCAATTCGTGTTGTCGACCTGGTCGGAGGAAACGTTAAGCGTGACTGTGTCGCCGTTCACGTTCTGGATGGCGTTAAATGGCGCGTAGACATCACGACGCATGGGTCTGTCGATGAGAAAGTCTTTATCACGCACCTCCTTGACCGTCCCCACCTCTTTTCCGTCTGATCCCACAACGTGCATTCCCACTCTCACTGGCGGTTGTGTCGTCACCTGCTGCCCCTCTGGCGGTTGTGTCGTCATCTATTGTTCCTTTCTAGTCTCATCTGTTTTTGCTTCTGTCTTATGACTTCCTTCTTTAGTACGATGAAACGATGGCCTTTAGCCATTACGTCTTACAACCACAAAAAGATACTCATGCACTACGAGGCACGCATGCGTGCTTCGTCAGAGAGAAAGTGCAGCAGGCTGTGCTGCTCACAGTGAGCTTCTTCCCATCGGTCTGCATCCCATGATAGTGCAATTCAGCCCGTACAGTGTCTCCTTCTTCCACCTCGTTGAGGATCTCTAGAAGAAGCCCTCATCCTCTATCGCACGTTCGGCCCCTGTCCACTCAGCAGGGCTATTGAGATTTACGGCTATTGCAGCTTTCTCATACCGCTAGGCATACCGTATAATACCGCTAGTATCCCTCATATGAAGAAAAGGGTGATCAAGCTTTACTACCTCATTGGAGGCGGGCTTGGTATTAGTATAGAAATGGGACGATATCTCGCACCGAAGGTGCTCTCACGTCCCACTGGTAGTCATTGAAGGAGAAAACAAAATGGCGACAGGAAAACTGACGATAGCTGTTCTCGGTGCCGGCAATATTGGCGGCACACTCGGGCGCAAGTGGGTTGGCGCTGGACACCAGGTTGCCTTTGGCGTGAATGATCCCAACGGCAAGCATGCACAGGCGCTGCGGAGTGATCTAGGCGACAAGGTGACCATCGGTTCAGTCGCCCAAGCACTGAGCTCAAATCCGGATGTGGTAGTGATGGCCCTGCCGGGCGCGGCAATGGATGCCACCATCGCGCAGTATACCGCTCAGCTTGACGGCCGGATCATTCTCGACACGGCGAATCGTATGGGAGGTGGTCCGATGAACAGCTTTGCTACCTTCCAGCAGCGCACGCCACGAGCTCGCCTATTCCGGGCCTTTAATACGCTGGGCTGGGAAAACTTTGCCAATCCAGAGTTTGAAGGGGAATCAGCAGACCTCTTCTACTGCGGCCCCGACGGCGATGATCGCGCGGCGGTCGAACAGTTGATTACAGATATTGGGCTGCGTCCGATGTACCTGGGCGGTGTCGAGCAGGTTGGCCTGGTAGACACAGTTGGAAGGCTGTGGTTCGCGCTGGCTCTCGGTCAAGGCAAGGGGCGTCGCCTGGCCTTCAAGGTTCTCACACCGTAGCCCAGCGGATTCTCCACCTGGCTTCACACTACCTACAATAACGAGTGATCAGCCGCCTCTTTTTCCAGTTCTAGAGGGGCCAGAAAGAACAGGCTTACTGAGAAAAAAATGCAGGAGAGACCCTGATGGATCAACACACCCTTGCGGCGCTTTTCCAACAATCTGGCATGAAGCTGTCTTCATGTCTCCCATCCGTGGCTTTTGAGGACGGCCTCTCCTACCAGGTCGAGGTTCAGAGCAGCAATGACCTTACTACCTGGCAGACGGTGCGCAGTCTGGTCGCTGTGACCGGGTACTGGCCCGTCTTGACTTCTAGGTCGTTGCAAGACATCATGGAGTCTCAATCTGGGGAGAGACGTCCCCCACATGAGCTCATCGACGAGGGACTGCGCCTCAATACAGAGAACTGGGTCCACCAACGTATCCAAGCGTATCGCTCATTTTATCATCATGATGTACCTCGCGGTGAGTGGCCGAACACGACCCCACCGCTGAGCAGCACGACGACAGGAGGGACCGAAACACCACGCTTCGAGCCCCTCATATTGCTCCCGACGACAGAAGGGTGGCGTGTTCC
>CAZLIE010000250.1:0-3181 GCA_964559345.1 uncultured Terriglobales bacterium | reverse complement strand
CGCGACGGCGGACGACTCACACGCGACGGCGCGGCCGACCGAGCCGGCGCAAGCGACGGCGGCGGCGACCGTCGCCGCGGACATGGCGCAGGCGGTCGCCGCGGCGGCGCCGCCCGATCTGGCGACGGCAGCGCCGGTGGCGGTCAAGGCGCCCGACGCCGGTCCGCAAGTCGCTGCCGGCGACGAAGAGGACGAGTCCAAGATCGACGACGGCTCGAGCGAGAACGATCGCGCGCCGCCTCCCGAGCCGCCTGCCGTCAGCGCGCGTCCGGCGCCGGCCATCCGCAGCATCGGCGACGCGCGCGCGCTCATCAAGAAGGGCGACAGCGACGGCGCGCTCGCCGGCCTGCAGAAGCTGCGTCACGGCAAGCCGGCGCCGACGGCGGCCAAGGCGAGCGAGATCGCCACGCTCATCGGCGACGTCTACTTCGACAAGAAGTGGTGGACCGACGCCCTGCGCGAGTACCGCTTCGCCATCACGCTCGACCCGCGCGCCCGCAAGAACAGCATCCTGGTCAACAACAGCGTGCGCGCGCTCGCCGAGCGCACCACGTTCCCGCGCGCGCGCCGCCTGCTGCTCGACTACGTGGGCCGCGACGCGGCGCCGGCGCTCAAGCGCGCGGTCAAGTCGGGCGCCACCCACGAGCTGCGCCAGCGCGCGCAGAAGGTGCTGGCCCAGCTCGAGTCGAAGTCGTACCGCTCCCGTCGCTGACGGCGCACCCGTCGCTGACGACGTTCCCGTCGCTGACGACGCACC
Organism: uncultured Terriglobales bacterium; assembly: GCA_964559345.1. Lineage (GTDB taxonomy): Bacteria > Acidobacteriota > Terriglobia > Terriglobales > Acidobacteriaceae > Gp1-AA112. The sequence goes on along the minus strand of CAZLIE010000250.1, from coordinate 2,424 downwards.
CGTCGCTGACGACGCTCCCGTCGCTAACGGCGCCCTCGTCGCTGACGGCGCTGCCGTCGCTGCGCGCTATTCGCAGCGCAGCGAGATCGTCCAGCCTTCGTGCAGGTACGAGCGCCGCACCGTCCCCGGCGCGCCGCACTCCTTCTTGGTCGCGTCGAGCAGGCACAGGTCGTGCGGCCCCGCCGACGTCTGGAAGCCGACGCGCGTCGCCGCCGGCACCTCGCCGAGCTTGCGCCCGTCGACGTAGACCGTCGTCCCGCGCTGGCACTTGGTGTTGTCGACGTAGAACAAGACGCCCGAGCGCGTCTCGTTCGCCGTCGGATCCGCCGGCGCCGGCCGCTTGGGCAGCGTGATCGGCTGCGGCGGCGGCACGCGCTCCGCCGGCAAATTCGGCGGCACCGTCTCGTGCGGCGGCGCGTCGTTCTTCGCCACCTGCACGCCCGGCGCGCCCGGCTGCCCCGGCTGCGGCCACGCGTCGACGGGCGGCGCCTCCGGCCGCGCGCCCGGATCGCCCTTGATGAGCAGCGCATTGAGGTCGCAGCCGTAGTACTTGAGCTCGTCGACGAGCTGGTCGTGGAAGGCGACCTTCATCTCGCGATAGTCGGTGAGCAGCGTCGCGTACTGCTGCAGCACGCGCTTGACCTTCCAGCGATAGTCGGGCGTGAGGCCAATCGACTCGCCGAGCCGATCGAACTCCTTGACCTGATCGTAGTGGCGCGTCAGCTCGCGCCCGATGCGCAGATATTCGCTGCCGAGGTGGTGCGCCTTGGCATACGGCGCAGCGACGGCGTCGACGGGACAGCGCCCGCGCCGCTGCGGCGGTTTGCCGCGGCTGCCGAGCACGTCGAGCGAGGCCTGCACCGAGCGGGCGAACTCGTCGCGCATCTGCTGCATCTGCGTCGCCAGCTCGATGAAGCGGTCGACGGTGCGCCGATAATCGCCGGCATCGCCGAACACGTCGTCGACGGCGGGCTTGCCCTCGAGGTGGAAACCGGCGCCGGCGTCGGCGGGCTGCGCGGCTTCGGCGAGCGCGCCAGGCGCGGCGCCGCCGACGGCAGCGAGCGCCGCGAGTCCGAGGATGCGACCGTTCATGCTCGCCTACATTATGAGCGTTCGGCGCCGGAGCGTCCAAAACTATGCAACCGGCGTTGCGCGGCGGGGACTCGGCCCCCGAGGCGGCGTCGCCGCACGTGCATGATTCCGGCTAGTTCGCGCGACGAATCCTGGCGCGCAGCTTGCGTCCCTCGTGACGTTCGATGCCACGAGCTCCGAAGCTGCGCACCTACGACGAAGCCCGCGAGGAGCTCGGCGGCAAGCCGTGGCTGCCCAAGCCCGACCGCACCGATCGCTGGTTCCTCGTCGAGGCGCGGGTGGCGCCGCCGCCGATCCCGATGGCGGCGATCGTCGACACCGACGTGTTCGATCTCAAGAAGCGCATGACGCTCTCGACGAAGCTCATCATCGTCGTCGTCGTGCTCTTCGTAGCCATTGCCGTCGTCGCCATCAACCTCTAGATTAGCGGGCATGGCGCGCGTCGCCTCGCTGCCCGAGATCGTCTTCACCACGCCGCGCCACCTTCCCGACCCGAAGAAGCTGCGCGGCCGCGTCGCCGTCGTCGACATCGCCTTCGCCGCCGACGGCATGGGCACGCCGTTTGCCGAGACCACCGGCGCGTTCATCGCCGAGCTCGGCGGGCGCCTCGCCGCCTGGGTCGATCATCACGATCACGAGCGCCACGTCGACTTCGCCGGCGACGCGCGCTTCACCCTCGCCACCAAGGCCGAGCACGGCGCCTGCCCCGAGATGGTCACGCCCGACGTGGTCAAGAACGCGGGCCCCGTCGACACCATCGTCGCCCACGTCGATCTCGACGGGCTCTACGCCGCGGTCAAGTGGGTGCTCGCAGGCACGGAGCCGTATGAAGGCGCCGACGACGACGCGCGCGCCGTCGACACGCGCATCGGCGCGCCCGGCCCCGTCGGCACCAAGCTCGACAAGGCGCTGCGCGCCCATTTCCGCGACGAGGGGCTCAAGCACCGCGTCGTGCGCTGGCTCGTCGACGGCATGAAGGACAAGGCGCTCGGCCGCGAGATCGCGGAGGCCGCCGCCGATTTCGATCGCATGGCGGCGGAGACGGCGCGGCTGGCGTCGCTGTACGAGCCGCGCGGCCGGGCGGTGTACGTCGACGCGGGCGCGCACGCGCAGGCCGCGTTCGACAAGACGATGCTGCTGCTCGAGGGACAGAAGCGCGCGCCGGTGGCCATCGTGCGTGACGCCGGCATGATCACGCTCGCCGCCGCCTTCGACTCGGGCATCGACTTCGTCAAGCTGTTCGATCTCGGCGGCGGCATGCCGACGCGCGTGAGCTTGAAGGAGGCGCGGCTCGACGAGGTGCTGCGCAAGCTCAATGAGCAATCGCCTTCC
>CAZLIE010000249.1:0-3241 GCA_964559345.1 uncultured Terriglobales bacterium | reverse complement strand
GATCCACCGAAGATGTCGTTGACGAACTCGAATCCGGCTCCGCGTGGCAGAGGTTCCATCTTGATTTTGCAATCGCCGAACTGACCGTGACCACCGCTCTGCTTTTTGTGGCGGCCATGGGCGTCGGCGCGTCCGCGAATGGTTTCGCGATACGGGACTTTCGGCGCCTTCAGCACGACTTCCGTGTGATAGCGCTTCTTCAGCTTCGACACGATTACTTCAATGTGTTGCTGTCCGGTGCCAGCGATCAGGAATTCTTTCGTCTGCGCATCGCGGAAGAAGCGCACCATCTGGTCCTCTTCCATGAGCCTATGCAGGCCATTGGCCAGCTTGTCTTCATCGGCCCGCGTCTTTGGCTCAATGGCGAACGTGATTGCCGGCTCGCCCAGCGCAACTGGAGCAAAGCGGACCGGATGTGACTTATCGCCCAAACTGTCGCCGGTGAGTGTGCCCTTCAGTTTCGCGACAGCGCCAATGTCTCCGGCGTGCAGTTCATTCACCGGAACCGCCGTCTTACCCTGCATGATCGACAGGTTGGAAAACTTTTCGCTGAGATTGCGAGTGAAGTTCTGGATTGCGGCGTCGTTCTTCAGCGTGCCGGAGAAGACCTTAAAGAATGAAATGTGTCCGGCGAAAGGATCGGAAATGGTCTTAAAAACGTAAAGCGCAGCTGAACCGGAGTCGCCTATAGCCAGCGTGTCTGCATTCGATTTTCCATTGCTGCTCGCACCGTTGCCTGATGCAGCCCAAGCCTCGGTCTTTGCCAACTTCACAGGTGGGCGCTCGCCAGCCGTCGGAGCATACGTTACGAGAAAGTCGAGCAGATGGTCGGTGCCGATGTTGCCGAGCCCTGAGGCAAACAGGACCGGAAAGATTCGATCGTCGCGGATTGCTTCGTGCAACGCGCCGATCAGGTGATCTTCGGGGATTGTGCCTTTCTCGAAGAATTCTTCCATCAACTCGTCTTTACCCTCGGCGACGAGTTCAACCAACGCTTCGTGAGCTTCCTTGGCTTCCTCGGCAAGCTCGGGTGGAATCGGCCCAACTTTGCCTTTTCCGTTGCCGGCCATGCTGTATGTGTACGCCTGCATGGTGACCAGATCCACGACGCCGGTGAAGTTCCGTTCACTGCCGATGGGCAGGAAGACCGGCACGACCTGTCGTCCAAACGCGTCGCGCAGCCCCTTCATCACGCGCTCGCTGTCCGCTCGATCGCGATCCATGCGATTCACCACCATCATGCGCGGCATCTCAAGCTCGGCAGCGAAGTCCCACACACGTGTCGTCATGGCCTGTACGCCGCTCACTCCGTCGACTACCACCAGCGCCGCCTCCGCGGGAACGAGCGCGGTCTTCGCCTCGTGAAGAAACATGTTGAAGCCGGGCGTGTCGAGCAGATTGATCTTGCAGTTGTCCCACTCGCAAAACGCGGGCGTGCTCGAAATCGACATCTGCCGCGCGACTTCCTCTTCGTCGAAATCCGTAACTGCCGATCCGTCATCCACGCGTCCCAGGCGCTGCGTCGCTCCCGCCGTGTATAGCATCGCGGACACCAGAGAAGTCTTGCCGCTGTGCGAATGCCCGACTACTGCCACATTGCGCAGATTTGCGCTGTCATAAGTCTTCACGAGGAACTCCTTTCGATACGGAGCTGATTGGATTTTGATGGGAGGATTGCCGGACAGAGAAAGCAGAAAAGTGCAGACGACTGGAGTTAATTCGCGCCCGCGGTTGCGGACGCGTCGCTACTCTCCCCGAATGGATCTCCCTGAATTGCTGGTGGTTCGCTGGTTTGAAGCTGGGCGGGTCGCACACTGATCGCATGTCTTCGACCAGACGCGATCTGGCGTACTCATCCATATACATCACCGCCGCTGGAGCGCAGCAGAAGGGCTTATGCCCTGAAGCAAGGACGAAATCGTAACATGGCAGAGCAAACCGCAGTCAAATTGGGCATCAACTCAGGCTCGGAAGGATGAGTCTCGCTATCTGCCCGCGAAATTGGCAGCGCGCTTTTCGAGAAATGCGGTCGTCCCTTCCTTCTTGTCTTCCGTCGCGCAGCAGACGGAAAAGAGCGTCGCTTCCAGGTACAGACCTTCCTGCTGGATCATTTCCATGCCGTGATTCACGGCTTCCATGCAGTATTGGATAGCCAGCGGCGCATTCTTGATGATGGCTGCCGCAATCGCCTCCGCGCGCGGGATCAGTTGATCCCCAGGATGAACTTCATTCACCAGTCCAATGCGATGAGCTTCTTGCGCGGAGATCATGTCGCCGGTCAGCAGGAGCTGCATGGCGAGCCCCTTGCCGACGAGACGCGGCAATCGCTGCGAGCCGCCGTATCCGGGAATGATGCCGAGCTTCACTTCGGGCTGTCCGAGCTTGGCATTTTCGCTCGCCAGGCGCATGGTGCAGGCCATGGCGAGTTCGCATCCTCCGCCAAGCGCGAATCCATTGATGCAGGCGATGACCGGCTTGCCCAAATTCTCGATCAGGTCGAGCACGGCCTGTCCGCGATGCGTGTACTCCTTCGCTTCAACCGGATTGTTCTTCTGCAGCTCGCCGATATCCGCGCCCGCGACAAACGACTTCTCTCCTGCGCCGGTGAGAATCACGACGCGCAGCTCGCGGTCTTCCTTCAAATCAGAGAATGCGGAGCGCAGCTCCTGCATCGTCGTCATGTTCAAAGCATTCAGCACCTTGGGACGGTTGATGGTGACGTATGCGATATTGCCTTGTTTTTTGAGGAGGAGATTTTCGTAAGTCATGAGTGACTTTCGGCTTTCGGCGCTCGGCTTTCGGCCAGCGGAGATTCTTTATGCAGAAACGTTACAGCTTTACTGCTTGCGGGTTCTTTGGGTCGCTCCAGTCGTAGAAACCCTTCCCGGTTTTCTTGCCGTACCAACCTGCGAGCACCAGCCGCTTCAGCAGTGGTGGCGACGCAAAACGTCGTTCCTTGAACTCGTCGTACATCACGTGCGTGATGTAGTACGTGGTGTCGAGGCCGACGAAATCCAGCAGCGTGAACGGTCCCATCGGATATCCGCAGCCAAGCTTCATGGCATTGTCGATATCCGGAATGGACCCAACGCCTTCTTCGTACGCGCGAATCGCGTCGAGCAAGTACGGCACGAGCAGCCGGTTGACGATGAACCCCGTCTGGTCCGAGGTTCGCACCGGCACTTTTCCAAGTTTGGTACCAAACTCCACCGCCGTGTCCATCACCTCACCCGACGTGGCG
>CAZLIE010000248.1:0-3293 GCA_964559345.1 uncultured Terriglobales bacterium | reverse complement strand
GGCGGCGCGCGCAACCAGCGGCTTGCTCAGCACCTCCGGTGGCCAGTTGCAATCGTCGGAAATGCCGACCAACGAGTCGAGCATGCCGATCTCGGCGATGATGTCGGTCGCGCTCGGCAGCAGGGAAACGATCCGCACGCCGCGACTGTAACCGACGACCTTGCAACCGGTCGACGAGCGCGACGAACCTGACCTGGTTAGTCGGGGGCGGAAAGCTCGGTGGTCAGCGGTGCCCGTTGAACGTGATCACCTGCTGGATCCCGCTCGGCCGGTTGGTGTAGCGGATGGTCGTCGGCAACAGACCCGGCGCGAAGTGGATGCGCTCGGCGTTCGCATTGGCTCTCCAGGCGGTCGGGTCCGGTCCCTGCGCTTTGGCAAGCGTGTTGCCGGCGTCGTCGATCGCCTTCCACAGCGCGCGGCGGCACGCCGCCAGCTTGCCGTTGCCGCAGAAGCGAACGCTGAACTTGCCGGCGACGGGCAGCCCAATCAGCGTGCGAAGGTCCTTGTCGACATATGAGTTCCAGCCGCCGAAGAAGTCGCCCTTCGTGCCTGCGTCGCTCGGCAGGATCGTCGTGTCGAGCTGCTTGGCGAGCTTCTTCCCGAGCACCGGCTCGAGCACGGCCTTGCCGAGAAGCGGGCCGAGAGCGTCCATGATCGCGGCGCCCGGATCGTCGACCTTGCCGTCGAGGTTGCGGTCGAGCACGCTGGCGCCGTTCGACCCCCAGGCGGTCAGCAGGCTCACCATCTGGCGGTCGCGGGGCTTGGGCGGCTTGCTCTGACCGAGAACGGCAGCAACGTCGGGGACGAGCTTGAGGTCGCGCAGGTCCTGCGTCGCCGCCTTGTTCATCGCGCCGACGACTCCCGCCAGCGTCTGCGTCGGCTGGCTGTTGAGGTTGTCGAGCAGCATCTGCACGCGCATGATCGACCCGTAAGCCCATTGATCGTCGGCGGCCGAGAAGCCGGCAGCCGGCTTGTTGTTCCAGTTGACGAGCTCGCCGCTGGGCGGGTCGATCGCCTGTGGGTGGGCGCTGGCGGGCAGGAATCCCTTCCACTCCTGACCGCCGGTGCCGTCCGTCAGCAGGCCGGGATCGACGCCGGCGGGGCGGATCGGCAGCAAGCCGGCGGAGTACATCGCGATGTGCGAGGCATCGGCGTAGCCGGCGTTGAAGGTGAACGGCGACGTGCTCATCGCGCTGATGAACGACTGCGGTGAGTTGACGGTGCCGTCCGAGAGCTGCTGGAACGGCAGCAGGAACTCGCCGTCGTGACCGCGGCTGGCGCGCTTGCGCGCGATCGCTACGAGGCGGCCGTGGACCTTCGCATAGCCGATCACCGGTCCATGAACGGTGAGCTCGAATCTGACCGGCTGATCCGGGGTCCCTTTCAGAACACCGGCGTTGAAGAGCTGCATCGACCTGCACTTGCCCTTGTACATGTACTTCGTCCGGCTGCCACCGCAGAGCCGCTCCGCGTAGGAGTCGATCTGATCCGAGCCGGCGGACGTCAGGCTCCATGCGAAGTCGGCGCCGCGGCCGATCAGGATGTAGCCGGGGAAGCCGGGCGCGGTTGCGCCGCGGGCATCGATGCCGCCGCCGTGCAGGTCCATCTCGAGCGTCAGGCCGGGGTAGAAGTAACCGATCTGAGGGCCGCCGACGAACAGCGGATGGCCGGTCGCGGAGCGCTGCGCGCCGACGATCAGGAAGTTGCTCGCGTGCGCGGGCGTGACGCTGGCTCGTGCCTGCGGAACGTTGACGGCGGGCGTCGCCTTGTAGCTGCCGTTGTCGATGATCACGTTGCCGCGCAGGCTCGCCACGGGCTTCTCGTACGGGAAGCGCGCAGCAATCGTGACCGGCGTCGCGGGATCGTTCATCTCGCGCAGGTCGTTGAAGACCTTGAATCCCCGCGTGCGCCCGAAGCGACGCTGCAGGCCGTTGAAGAAGTCGGTTGTCGCGGCTTCGTTGCCGCCGCCGCGGCCAAACAGCTCGCCGACGAGCGCCATCACCGCGACCACGTCGTTGCGGCCGAACGGCGGCACGCTGATGGCGTGCGCGGCGTTGTAGTCGTTGAGTCCCTGTGCGTAGGAGTCGATGTCGGCCAGCAACTGCTGACCCCGCGGCGTGCCTCCGAGCGCCGTCGCCTGCGCGGCGAGGAAGCTCTCTGTCGCAGCGCTCGGGGTGAACGTCCGCAGCCCGGTCACGAGCTTGAACGCGCTCAGGCCCGGGACGTCGAGCGCCGCGACGCGCGCGTCGTAGCGGGCCTGGTTGATCAGCAGGCCGCGGTCCTCGGCCGCGACCCAGCCCGCGGCCCAGGTGATGTCGGCGCGAGTGGCCGCCGTTATGTGCGGCACGTGAAAGCGGTCGCGAATGATCGTGACGCCGGGCCGCGGCACTGTCTCCGTCGTTGCCGGCATGTCCTCCGCCGTCACGCCGAAGGCCTCCGGCTTGAACGCGCTCATCAGGGCGGCGTCGTCGACATTCCCGAACAGCGGCGTAAGTGAGTCGTACATGAGTGCCTGCTGATCGGCGCCGGGCGGCACGTTCAGGGAGCCGTACTGACCCGATGGGATCACGTTGCGCGCGGTGGCGGCGAAGTCGGTCGCGGCGCTCGCCGACGAGAATCCGAACAGGGATGTGAGCGCGACTGCGAGCGCGAGCGCACACACCGAGACCAACGACCGAGTCAGGGCCACGACCACTACCTCCTAGGCTTTGCTCGCGGTCCCTCCCGCGGTCAGACTACAGACACCGGGCCGGAGCCCGCCGTCCGCCCATGCCCGGCTGGCTCAACCGATCGAGTTTCAGCGTCGCGCTGCTGTGAAACGCAACAGCGTCTCGAGATCCGCGACCCGTCCGAGATGCGCGAGCTTCTCCGGGTTGACGATCGAGCTCACGCCTTGGATCTGGCCGCCCGCGATCTCGAGCGCCCAGACGGCGATCAGCCGATCGTCGCCGTCTAGCAGCAGCGCTCCAACCGCCCCGTTGACTTCGACCGGTCGAATCGAAGCTCCCGGAATCCGGGCGCCCAGCTTGACCCAGTTGAGCAGCGTGCGCGCGACCCGGTTGCGGCCGCGCAGCGAACGGGCCAGGGCCGGGACTATGCCGCCGCCGTCACCGGTCAGCACTATGTCGTGCGCGAGCAGCGCTTCGAGCCCGCTCAGGTCGCCGTCCTGGACAGCTGCGAAGAACCGGCGTGCGAGCTCGTCGCGCTGTTCGGCTGACGTCTGAAACCGCGGCCGTCTCTCTTCGACGTGGCGTCTAGCCCGGGTCGCGAGCTGGCGGACGTTGTCCTCGCTC
>CAZLIE010000247.1:0-3329 GCA_964559345.1 uncultured Terriglobales bacterium | reverse complement strand
CACCAAGACCCATCCGGCGCCGTGCGAACAATATGAAAGCGTCTGCGAGAAATACGCCTAGAACTAACCAAAAAAACTCCCCGACGCCGCCCATGCACGCGTCGGGGAGTCTCTGCAGCCCTATGGCTCGCTGCAATTGGTGACATCGATCCGCTCGGCCGGCGTTAAAGCGTAGTCCTTCTTTTGCGCGGCGACCCTGTCCATGACCTCGGCGCAGGTTTTTCCTGTCATCAAAGAGTGTTCAACCGGCTCGGCAAACCAAGCCAATGTGAAAATGGCAGTGGCCAACACCGCAATGTAAAAGAGTTCTTTCAAAACTCCCTTCACGGCGATGTTCTCCTGAGCGTGACGCGCCAGGCTTAAGCCTTCTTCGGCGACCAGCGATAGGCCTTGGCACAGGCGCCGCCCATCAGCGTCGCCCGGTCGCTGTCGCTCAGTCGGTCAGTCGTTTTGAATGGCTCGACCGCCTGCTCGTAATTGACGACGGCATAGGCGCGGGTCCAGTCGGTGCCCCACAGGCAGCGATCGAGGCCCCAGGCGTCGAACACCCGAGCGAGCGGATCCCAGATGTCGGGAAACGGATAAGGCTGCTTCGACAGCGTGCAGGCGCCGCTCACCTTGATCACCGCGTTCTTGCGCTTGGCTAGTTCCAGCACCTTCGGCAGGTCGGCCCACGGATGCTCCGGCGCCGGCGGCGTGCGCGGCTGCATGATCGCCAGATGATCGATGATGAACCGCGTATCGGGATTGCGGTCGATCAGCGCCGTGCCGGCATCGAGATTTCCCCAGAACAGGATGTTGACTGGAAGATCGTGCTTGGCGGCCGCGCGCGTGATGCGGTCGAGTCCCGGGTCAGCCGGGTCGCGGTCGCGCCCCGGCTCCTTGGTCAGCATGATGCGGACGCCGACCGCGCCCGGCGTGCGCTTCCACTCGGCGATCACGTCGCCGACGGCCGGATCGTCCGGATCGACCGGCTTGACGATCGCGAACCGGTCGGGATGCGCGCGCTGCACCTCGACCGCATAGCTTGCATCGTAGCGGTACAAGCCAAACGCCGAGATGAAGATCGCGCCGTCGACGCCGACCTTGTCCATCGCCTCGACCATCTCGTCACCGGTGACGTGCGGCGGCCAGTTCGGAACGTTGTGCCACGGCCGCTTCGGCGTGTTGGCTTCGTAGGCGTGAACTTGGCAATCGATGATCGTCATCGGGAAAGCTCCTCAGATTGAAATTGCGGGTTCGGGATAGAATGGTCTGCTGATCGTGGTATGACCGAGCGTCAGGCGCTTGGTCCGGTAGGCCGACGCCGTACGAGGCTTCGGCGCGCGCGCTCCCGCGTTATCATTGTTGCATCGTGTTGGGGCAAGTTTAGTGTTGGGACGCGGATTGAAGCAAGTGGCGCGCATGACTGCAATGACGCGCCGGTTGGGGAGTGAAGGAAATGATCCAGGTGCGCCGGGTCGCGCATGCGACGCTGTCTACGCCCGATCTCGATAAGCAGGTCGATTATTGGACGCATATTGTCGGGCTCAATGTCGTGGCACGTGACGCCAAGCGGGCAGTGCTCGCGACCACGCTCGGGCAGGAAGCCGTCGTGCTGGAACAGGGCGATCACGCCGACCTCACCCGCATCGGCTTTCAGGTTGCGCCGGGCAGCGAATTTGCCGATATGGGCGCGGCGCTCGACAAGGCGGGTGTCTCGCACGAACTACGCTCGGACGTCACCCCGGGCGTGAAGAAGGCACTGACCTTCACCGATCCCAAGGGCACGGTGGTCGAGCTGTTCGCCGAATATGGATTTCATCCGATCGCGGCCGCCGGCGGCGGCGTCAATCCGCTCAAGCTCGGCCATGTTGCTTCGCGCGTGACCGACGTCGCGAAAGTGGCGAAATTCTACGAGGAGGTTTTGGGCTTTCGGGTCTCGGACTGGGTCGGCGACCACTTCGTGTTCATGCGCTGCAGCGTCGACCACCACGCCGTGAATTTCGTGCGCTACGACACACCGCGCCTGCATCATGTCGCCTTCGAGGTGAAGGACTGGTCCGAAGTGCAGCGCTCCGTCGAGATCCTGGCCCGTCACAAGATCCCGCTGGTCTGGGGCCCGCTGCGCCATATCGTCGGCCACAATATCGCGGCCTATCACCGCAACAGCGACGATCTGCGCGTCGAATTCTATTGCGAGATGGACCTCATGTATGACGAGGCGCTGGGCTACTGGCAGCCGCGGCCCTGGCACGAGGAAATGCCGCTGCGTCCCCGGCGCTGGCCGAAGGACACTTGGCGCAGCGCCTGGGGCTTCGGCTCGTTCGGCACCTTCCCGGGCTATCCGTAAAGGAGTTGCGGCAGGATCAGTCCGCAGCCAGCCAGCAGCAGCAGCACCAGGATCAGTTTGCGGAACGCCGCTTCGTCGAGCTTGCCGTAAAGCGTGAATCCGACCCACAGGCCGACAATCATCGCCGGCAGGCCGAGCAGATAGAGCCGCATGACTTCCATCGTGATCGCGCCGGCGACGCCGAGCGATACGATATTTGCGAGGATCGCCGCGAGCAGGACCGGCTGGAACACCGCGCGCTGAAAATCCTTCGGCCAGCCGCGCAACTGGCACCAGACGGTGATGATGAAACCGGGCAGACCGGTGAGGCCGGCGAGCACGCCGTTGGCGAGCCCGACCCCGGTATCGACCGGCACATTGCTCGGCACCGGCTTGAGCTTCGGCTGCGCCAAGCCGTAGACGCCGTAGGCAATCAGCAGCACGCCGACACCAGTGCGCAGATACGCCGGATTGAGATAGGTGAGCAGCAGGGTGCCGATCGGAATGCCGACGAAGCCGCCGATGATGAACGGCGCAACGGTCCGCCAGGCCAAGGCGTGGCGCAACTTCCAGACGCCATAGCCTTGGGTCAGCAGGCCATAGCCGACGATCAGCGTCGTGGTTTGCAGCGGCGTGAGAAAATGCAGCCAGATGCCGGAGACGACAAAGCCCATGGCAAAGCCGGCGACGCCGGAGGCGAAGCCTCCGATAAAAGCAGCAATCAGAAAAAGTACGATCGTGAAACCATCCATAGCGGTTCCTCCAAAAGTGAAGTGAACGGCGCTTGGATGGCTTTCCATCTCGTAGGGAGACCGCAGATCCCCGTTCGGCGATTTAAGACGATAGCAGCCCCGTCACGACTCCTTGTTGAGCCGACCGGCCACGAGGCGGGCGATGGCGGCCGGCGCTTGATCGGGGATCGCGAACACGCAACTCACATTGATCTCGCAAAGCACGTAGGTGTCTTCGCCCGTCGCGGTGCGCGGTCCGTAAAGAAAGTCAGCGTCCCAGATGATCG
>CAZLIE010000246.1:0-3343 GCA_964559345.1 uncultured Terriglobales bacterium | reverse complement strand
GATGGACGGCTTCGTGCGCTCGGCAGCGACGGTGAACGGCGACGGCCACTGGATCATGGGCTATTACGACAATACCGATTTGCCATTCTTTTATTGGCTGGCGAATACGTTCTCCGTCGCGGATCGATATTTCGCGCCGGCGCTGGGCGGAACCTGGGCCAATCGCGATTATTTATATGCGGCCACATCCAACGGCATTACCGATACCGGACAGGGCACCATCGGCGTGCGCAACATCTTCGACGCGCTCACCGACGCCAAGATTTCATGGGGCGTCTATACCAACGGCAATCCGCGCCAGGATTGTCTCGGCTGGCAGAAGGGGCACGCAAACACGTTCACCTTCGGCGCCTTCACCAGCGCGCTGCAGGCGGGCACGTTGCCGACGGTGAGCTTCGTCGATCCCGACGGCTGCGAGGACGAGCACCCGACCAACGACATCCACGGCGGCGAGCAGTGGATGCGGACGATCTACGAGGATGCGCTGGCGAGCCCGTTGTGGCCGGAGCTGGCGATCGTGCTGACGTTCGACGAGGCGGGCGGGCTGCCCGATCACGTGCCGCCGCCGTCGGCATGCCCGCCCTCGGCAGATCAGGCGGCATTCAACCGATATGGGTTTCGCGTGCCGACGATATTGATATCGCCATATGCGCGGCCGCATCATGTGTCGCACGTGGTGCATGATCATACGTCGACGCTGCGGCTGATCGAGGCGATGCTCGATTTGCCGGCGCTGACGGCGCGCGATGCGAATGCGGATGCGCTGTTGGATATGATCGATCTCGAGTGCCCGGCGTTGATGAGCCCGCCCGCGGCGCCGCAAGCGGGGTTCGCCATCTGCTTTTGATATCGCGCTAGCCGAGGAAGGTCTTGGCGATGACCTTGCGGAACTGATCGATGCCGGCGGCGAGCCGCTGCGCATGGAGCTGCTTGGCATCGGCGCCGGCGACGAAGGTGATGCGCTCGCTCTCGTCCGTCGCCGCCTCGTACACCACCTCCGCGATTTGCTCCGCCGACGAGCCCGCGTCGCGCCGCGCCGGATCCATGAACACCTGCAACACGCGCGCGACTGCGTCGGCGTACGCCGGATGCTGCGCCAGCACCAGCGAGCGGCCGGCGAAGTCCGTCTTGATCCCGCCCGGCGCCACCGTCTTGACGCGAATGCCGAGCGGCGCCAGCTCGTAGGCCAGGCTCTCGCTCCAGCCTTCGAGCGCCCACTTGGTCGCGTGATAGACGGAGTTGAAGGGGAACGTCGCCAGCCCGCCGATCGACGTGGTGGTGACGATGGTGCCGCTCTTGCGCGCGCGCAACGCCGGCAGGAAGGCGCGCGTGGTGCGCAGCACGCCGAGCAGGTTGGTCTCGATCTCGGTGACGATCTGCTCGTCGCTGGTGCCTTCGAACGGGCCGGCCAGGCCGTAGCCGGCGTTGTTGAACACGACGTCGACGGGACCGAGCGCGAGCGCCTGACGGACCGCGGCCTCGATCTGCTCCGGCTTCGTCACGTCGAGCGCCAGCACCTCGATGCCCGCCACGTTGCCCAGCTCGGTCTCCTTGGCCGGGTTGCGCATGGTGGCGATGACCTTCCAGCCGCGCTTGGCGAACAGGAGCGCCGTGGCGCGGCCGAGGCCGGTGGAGCTGCCGGTGATGAAGATGGTCTTGGACATGATGCACCTCGCGAATGACTGAATAATAATTCAGCCAAGGCCGGGCGCAATAGCGTCAAGACTTGAGCGCGTCGAAGCACAAGGTGGCGATCTGCTCGACGGCGGCGGCGCGTCGTGATCGCGGTACGGCGGCGACGAGCGGCGCCAGCTCGCGCAGGGTCCCTTGCAGGAAGGTGAGCGTCAGCTTGACGTCGAGGTCCTTCAGGATGCGCTCGCGCTTGCCGCGCTCGAGCAGCTCCGTCAGCGGTCGCACGCCGAGCGCCATCGTCTCCCGGGTGCGCGCGCTCAAGTAGGGCGAGTTCGCCATCTGCGCCATGAACACCATCTCCGCATGGTGCTCGATCACATAGTCGAGGAACGCCGCCACCATCCGCGAAAACGCGATGCGAATGGGCAGCCCCTCGTCGCGAAACACCAGGCCCGCGAGCTCGGACTTGGTGGCGACGTAGAGCGCCTCGAGCAGCGCCTCCTTGCTCTTGTAATAGGTGTAGACGGTGCCGGTGGCCACGCCGGCGCGCCGCGCCACCGCCTCGATCGACAGGCCGACGAGCCCGACCTTCTCGACCTCCTCGAGCGTGGCGGCGAGAAGCTCGCGCGCCTTGGCCTCGTCCTTCGGCTTCATGGCGGCAATGATGAATTGTAATTCAGTAAAAGCCAAATTCGTGAAATAGTGAGATGTGCCCTGGTGGCAGCACACCACCGTGTACCAGATCTATCCGCGCTCGTTTGCCGACGGCAACGGCGACGGCGTCGGCGATCTCCAGGGCGTCATCGCCAAGCTCGATTATCTGCAGGCGCTCGGCGTCGAGACCTTGTGGCTTTCGCCGTTCTTCGCCAGCCCGCAACGGGACTTCGGCTACGACATCAGTGACTATTACGGCGTCGCGCCCGAGTACGGCTCCGTCGCCGACGTGGCGCGGCTCATCCGGCAGGTGCACGCGCGCGGGATGAGGATCGTCTTCGATCTCGTGCTCAATCACACCTCCGACCAGCATCCGTGGTTCGTCGAGTCCCGCCGCGATCGCCACAATGCCAAACGCTCCTGGTACCTGTGGCGCGCGGGGCGATTGCCCGACGGCAAGGCGCCGCCCAACAACTGGCGCTCGATGCTCGGCGGCAGCGGCTGGCATTACGACGCAGCGACGGGCGAGTGGTACTTCGCCAGCTTTCTGCCGTTCCAGCCCGATCTCAATTATCGCAATCCCGAGGTCAAGGCGGCGATGCTCGACGTCGTGCGCCACTGGCTCGCGCAAGGCGTCGACGGCTTCCGGCTCGACATCTTCAACGCGCTCTACAAGGACGCGTCGTTTGCCGACAATCCCTTCTCGCCGCGGCCGATTCCCACGGCGGACAATCCGCACGGCTTCTTCCAGCGCCACGTGCACACCATCGATCACCGCGACACCTTCGAATTTGCGCAGACGTTGAGGCGTTACTGCGGTGCCAATCAGGACGGGTTGCACCTCGTGTTCCTGTTCGAGACGCTGCACACCCGCCTGGCGGCGCGGCCGGTGCGCCGGCTCATCGCCGACATCGAGCGCGCCTTTGCCGAGCCGTACGTGCCGACGTGGGTGCTCGGCAATCATGATCGGCCGCGCCTCATGCAACGGCTCGGCGACGACGCCGACAAGGCCAAGCTGTTGGCGACGCTGCAGCTGACCGTGCGCGGCGTCCCCTTC
>CAZLIE010000245.1:0-3359 GCA_964559345.1 uncultured Terriglobales bacterium | reverse complement strand
CACGGAAAGGTAATACTGAAAGTGGCCTGAGCGTTGCGATCAGTGACTCGCATGCGCAAATCGCTCGGGTGTGATGGCAGAAAATAAAAGGTCTGTGGACGCGCCCGACTTTAGCGCGCCCAGCACATCTGAAGCGAGCGCGTTAAACAGGAAGTAGTCGAGTTCCTCCCGACTGCTGGTCAGGTTACTCGGTCCCATAGCAGTAACCACAGATGGCCAGCGAAGTGGGAACGGAGAATCAAAACGCGTTGTGGGTCACTCTTGTTCCGTTTTGACTTCCTCGTACGGAACGTCGAAGGTTTCGGTTTTCCACGTTCCCGGCAGCGTGATCTTCATGGTCAAACGGGCGCGCTTATGAATCTCGTGCTGAAATAGGCCAGGTTCGGCGTTGAAGCCAGCGTGAGTGATCTTGCGGCCATCGTTAGCACAAACCGTGAATTGCTTGTTGCCGGTGTTGTAATGCAGGCTAACGATATCCTCCCAACGGATCTTCTTTTCGCGTCCCAACCAGGAACGCGATGCAATGCCATCCACCTCGATGGACAAAACCGGTGGGTAAATGTATAGATCGAGCGCGAGAAACCCGAGGAATAGATATGGCACCCACCATTCATCCGGTTTGCGCACCCCGAACCAGGACCAACCAAAGAGAGAGGCAAATGCCAAGCCAAGAAATACAGCGAGAAAACGGATGGCGCGGGTCGGCGGGAAGATGGTGTTACCGGCTTCAATATTCGCGCGCTCGTTGAGAGATGATCTCCAGAGCCAGCTAAAAACCACGCTGATCACCACGACAATGACTACGTGCCTAAGAACTCCCATGGCGCGAAGTATAGTCGCGAATTAAACGTTGGCTACTCACCGAAGTAACGATTACTCGATTCGTCCGAATATTCGTCAATATTCTTACTCAAACCAAGACTTTGGGATGAAGAACTGCCATCGCGGCTTTCATCGCTTCCTTAAGTAGCAGTTTTATTTTGAGCCGAGGCTCTCATATGATGTGCTGCACGTCTCTCACTTGGTTTGATCGAGTTGGTTTCAGGTTCGGGCCGTGGGCCAACAGCTTTATTCAGCCCGTGCAACCCTCACGCCGCGCACGCGCACCAAAGGAATCGTCCCGCGCAACCGTCGAAATGGCCTCGCATACCACATCACCGCTTCGCGTTGGCCAAGTGCTTGAGATCGGTTTCCCGACGTTCACACCGCGAATAACTATTCGCTCTGAACGCGAGCTAATCGTGGAAATCTTGGCGGGCGACAATGAGGGTTTCTCCGACACTGTCGACTATCAAGCACTCGCGGTTCGTGATGGCTTGGTGATTCTCTCATGGCGGGAACACATCGGAAGCACCATCGTGCACGTGCTCGACTTTATTTCCGGCGAGGCATACAGCGCAGTAACTCCAGCGAAGGGCGAATTCATGCGACTGAGAGGTCGCATCCAAATCAAATAGGGGAAGCTTCCCGAGGACTGAAGGGCCCAAACGGGTTGGTGAGCCTTCGTCCGCTGGCGCGAGGTCGTGCATGCTAGTGGATCTTATTTCGCGCAAGTCGCTATGGCGCATTCAGAAAGGTACAACGTGAGGAAGATCATTCTGTCTGTGTGGATCACACTGGACGGCTACATCGCAGGCCCTGATGAAACGTATGCACCGATATGGGACGCCAAGTTTGTGAACTTCTCGCGAAGAGCTCCAGCCATCATCACCGAGTGGATTTCCGGAGCGTATTTCTGTGACGCCGATACGCCGGAATCCGGCCGGATCGCTTAGAGACTGCGCTCTTCGGCAATCGCGGGACAACCTGAACGCCCGCCCAAAGCGTGGCGATCGTTTGCTCGACCACGAGAGTCTGGTCAGGCCGGTCAGGCACAACCCCCTGGATGACCATGAGCGTGGCGAGGCCGAAGATCGTGTACCACCAGGTGTGTGCTACCACTATGTCATTCCTGCTTGGCAATCCTTCATCCTTGGCAACTTCGAAGAAGAGCTGTACGAAACGTTGGAACAAAGGTCTGCCAATGTCGTCGATATATTGTCCAGCGCGGATGCCGTTGCGGTTCTCCGGCCCGAAGAAGACGTTGCGGAACTGCTGTGGATGGGCAGTGCAGAACTGAATCAAGCCGCGTGAAGTCGCAAAAAGACGCTCCTTCGGTCGAAGATGTTTAGCGGCAATCGCGTCGAAGTTCTGAATCAGCAAGCCGATCGTTTCTCTGCTCAGTTCGGCAAGAATATGCGCTTTGTCGGGGAAATGCTGATAGATCACGGCGTGCGTATAGCCGATCTCTTTAGCGATCGCACGAAGCGTCACGGCTTCGTAACCGCGATCGGCAAACATTTTGCTTGCAGCCGCAAGGATTTCGCCCCGCAGCTTTTCCTTGCGTTCTACCCGGCGACTTGGTGATGTGGCTGTCACTTCAATAGCTTAGTCCCTTTTGACGACTTTTGCGACCGCTTGTTGTTTTATAACCATTGGTTGCATAAGCCGCCCACGTTCTCATGCGTTACACAAAAAATGTAACCACTGATTAATTTGCAACCAATGGTTGTTTTAGGCCTCTAATGGTTAGGTCGCTCATTTGGATGGGCGGCCAAATACGAGGCAAAAGGAGAAAACGAGCATGTATTTAGTCATGGGCATTACTGGAAAAGTTGGGAGCGCCACTGCGCGGCATCTGCTGAAGCAAGGCAAACAGGTGCGAGCACTTGTGCGCAATCGCGAGAAAGCGGCGAAGTGGGCAGACCAAGGCGTGGAGTTGGTGGATGGAGACTGGAACGATGCGACAGCCATAGCGGCGGCCCTCAAAGGTGTTGAGGGCGCGTTTGTTATGTTGCCGGCTGTATGGGCACCCTCGTCTGATTACAGAGAAGCAAAGGGCGTGATTGCGAACTATGTCGAGGCGCTGACCAAGGTAGTGCCCCCGCGGGTGGTAGCGCTCTCGTCGATGGGCGCGAATAGAACAAGAGGGGTGGGGATGATCACGGCCTTATCACTCTTGGAGCAAGGTTTTCGCAGCCTGCCATCTCCGGTCGCATTTGTGCGCGCTGGCGGCTTTTTCGAAAACTTTCTTTTCGGCTTACAGGCTGCCCAAGGCGGAACACTACCGGTCTTCTACAACCCTACAAACCGGAAGTCGACAATGGTCGCGTCAGAGGACATCGGCGCAGAGGTGGCAACGCTTCTGACTGGGCCGGCGTGGTCAGGGCATCGCGTCATCGAGCTCGGTTCGATGGTAAGCGCGGATGAAGTGGCCAGACAATTGGGTGAAGTCCTGACACTCGACGTAAAAGCCTTTGCAGTCCCGCGTGCAGGGTGGGCGGAAGCGTTCGAGCAGTTCGGCGTCCCGAAGGGCCACA
>CAZLIE010000244.1:0-3368 GCA_964559345.1 uncultured Terriglobales bacterium | reverse complement strand
CAGGCGCGCCTGTTGCGCGCCGCCGGCGAAGCGCTGCTCGAGCCAGACGCGCGCCGCCAGCTCCGCCAGCTGCTCGCGCGGGGCGCGCGCCGTCGTCGCCACGCCCGCGGGCGCGCCGGCCTCGACGTGCAGCGGCGCGTCCTTGAGGCGGCGGCCGCCGAGCACGTCGTCGACCTGGCGCACGAAGCCGGCGAGGTCGAGGCTGTGCTGCCCCGAGCCGGCGCGCTTTTGCAGGAGCGCCGCGATGAACTGCATCGCCATCGTCGCCACGAGGTCGTGCTCGTCGGAGACGCGGAACTGCTGCCGCTCCGCCGCGACCACCAGATCCTCGAGCCGTTGGCAGACGAGGTTGACGTCGGTGAAGCCGACCACGCGCGAATCGCCCTTCAGCGTATGCAGCCGCCGTTGCAGCTGCGCCGAGCGCGCCGCATCGTGCCGCTCGACGAGCGCGGCCCAGGCGCCCTCGATCTCCTCGAGGTCGGCCAGCGCCTGCGCGCGAAAGCGCGCCACGATGTCGTTCGGCAGCATCGACATGCCCGCCGTCACTCGGCGCGCGATTCCACCGAGATCAGATCGACGGCGAAGCAGCGCATCGCCTGCATCGAGCGCTTCTGCCAGTGCATGCGATCGTTGGAGAGGAAGCTGATGAAGTAGCGGGCGCCGGCGCCGCCTTCCTGGACGCGATGGATCCACGTCAGGAAGGTCTTGAAGCAGGAGGAGTTCATGAACTCCATGCGCATGAGATCGATCTCCACGCGCGCGACCTTGAGGCGCAGCGCCTCGTCGTGCAGCCGCCCGATGAAGTTCTCGAGGTCGCCGCGCGTCTCGAGGTCGGCCGAGCCGATCATCTTGACGCGGATGATGTCGCCGTCGAGCGCCGGCTCCGCGGTCAGCCCGACCACCGACAACGGCTTGATCATGAGCCCGCTCATGCTGCCACCTCCGCCAGCGTGACGTGCGCGAGGATGGTGACGCAGTCATCGTCGACGGTGCTGGTGAGCTGCATCTCCGCCTCCGCGCACAGGCGCGCCAGGCCGAGGCCGGAGCCTTCGGCGCGGCGCGCGCTCTGTTGCATCAGCGTTTGATAATGAGAGAAGACGTCGTTGGCGCCCCGCAGGTCGGCGATCGCGCGCACCAGCTGGGCGATGTTCTCCGGCGACGAGCGGTTGCGCGTCGACACCAGGATGGCGCGGCCACCCGGCGCCTCGCGAAAGACTTCGATGTGCAGGCTGGTGTGATCGCCCGTCGAGCACTTGACCGCGTTCTCCAGGAGCTCGTGGCTGGCGAGCATCGCGCGCCAGGCACCGTCCTCGTCGTGGAGCACGTCGTCGAACCACTTGGCGACGAACCGCCGCACGTGCTTGACCGTGCGCAGGTCGGGCGAGAACGTCAGCTGCAGGACGCGTGGATCGCAGTCGAGCATGATCACCCCTGAGGGCCCCACTATATCACGCGAGCGCGACAACGCGGGAGCCCCAATCGACTGCGGCGAGTTGTCACAGTGGGCGGCGTGTGCGCAAAGACGACACGCACGTTCCGGGGTGATATCGTACGGCGATGCGGCTTCCATCAATCGTCTTGGCAGTCGTAGTCGCCCTCACTGCGTCGACGGCGCGCGCCGACCTGCCCGACGGCGGATGGGCCGTCGTACGCGATCGACCGGTGATCGTCACGCTGGCCAACGGCGCCGAAGCGCGCGGCCGCCTCGTCGCAATCGACGCCGGCTTCGTCACGCTCCTCGACGACGCCGGCCGCGTCGTCCCCATCGACCGCACCACCATCGCCGCCGTGCGCCTGGCGGCGGAAGCGCCCGCGCCGCCGCCGAGCGGGCCCGAGCGCCACGTCGGCCTCCAGCTCTACAGTGGCCCGGGCAACCTCATGGTCGACGTCGATCTCGGCCGCTTCTACGGCTACGCCGGCGGCTCGATCGGCTATCCGATCATCTTCTCCGGCACCTCCGAGCAATACGGCGGCGGCGTCGTCGGCGCCGGCGTGCAGTGGCGCCTCTCGCCGACCACGCGCTGGAAGTTCGATCTCACCGGCACGCTCTTGCCGACCTGGTGGGCGGGATTCTCCATGGGCATCGGCGTCACCGCCGGCTTCCACTGGACCTCGCCCTCCGGCTTGACCGTCGGCTTCAAGATCCCCGTCTTCGGCGTCGCGCCCGGCAACAGCATCGTCGGCGACTCGGGGAACGGCCATTCGGTCAACTCGGGCTCGCTGCTCGTCGCCAACTACTATCTCGAGGCGGCGATGGCGCTGCCCATCGTATCGCTCGGCTATCGCTTCAGGTGACGCGCGCGCAGGCGGCGACGAAGCGGGCGGCGGCGTCGGGGTTCGAGGCGAAGTGCACGTGCACGTAGGAGCCGAGCACGTTGCCGTCGCCGAAGCCCTCGTCGAAGACGTTGCCGCCCCAGCGCGTGCGCACGCGATAGGCGGCGCCGCCGGCGGCGCCGTCGAGCGTCGAGTAGCGGAACTGGTGGCCGCGCAGCCGCGCGCCGGCGGCGCCGAACAGCGTCGGGCGCTGCGTCTCGACCTCGACGTAGCCGAGCGCCTGCAAGCGATCGTGCATGACGGCGGTGCCGCGCACCAGGCCCAGCATCGGGTGCGTGACGCCGTCGCGCGTGCGGATGGCGTCGCAGAGGTACATGAGGCCGCCGCATTCGCCGTAGATGGGGGCGCCGCGCGCGGCGTGCGCGCGCAACGAAGCGCGCATCGCCTCGTTCGACGCGAGCGCGGCGGCGTGCAGCTCGGGGTAGCCGCCGCCGAGGTAGACGCCGTCGACGGCGGGCAGGGCGGCGTCGGCGATCGGCGAGAACGGGACGAGCTCGGCACCGAGGGCGACGAGGCGCGCGAGGTTGTCTTCGTAATAGAAGTGGAAGGCGGCGTCGCGCGCGATGGCGATGCGGCAGCGCCGCGGCGTCGACGGCAGCGCCGCGGCCGGCGGCAGGTCGAGCGCAGGCGCGCGGCGGGCGAGCGCGACGAGCGCGTCGACGTCGTTCCATTCGGCGAACGTCGCCGCCCACGCCGCCACCGTCTCGTCGGGCACCACGCTCTCGTCGGCGCTGCGCAGCCCGAGGTGGCGCTCGGGGAAGGCGCGCGCATCGTCGCGCGGCAGCCCGCCGACGACGGGGACGTGGCCGCGACACGCCTGTTTCAAGAGATCGAGGTGGCCGCGCGAGCCGACGCGATTGGCGAAGATCCCGACGACGTCGAGCGCCGGATCGAACGCGCGCAGCCCCAGGCCGACGGCGGCGATGGTGCGCGCCATGCCGCCGGCGTTGACGACGGCGACGACGGGCGCGCGCAACCATTTGGCGAGCTCGGCCGCCGAGCCTTCGTCGCCGTCGGGCGAGACGCCGTCGTAC
>CAZLIE010000243.1:0-3370 GCA_964559345.1 uncultured Terriglobales bacterium | reverse complement strand
ACCCATCAGCCGCCGCAAGAAGAAAGAACTGATCGGTCGAGAGTTCGATCTGCTCGTCGAAGGTCCCTCTGAAGAAACCGAGCTGCTCTGGGAAGGACGTACCGCCTTGCACGCTCCGGAGATCGATGGCAAGGTCTTCATCAATGACTTTGGTCCGCACGAGGAACTCACACGCGGTGAGTTCTACCGTTGCGAAATCTCAGAAGCGCACGATTACGATTTGGTCGCGCATATCATCTAGTTTTGTATGCCTCGCAAAAAAGCGCTTAGCCTGCGCTGTCCCACGTGCAAGACGATCGTGCTGCGCTCCGACGAGCAATTCCCTTTCTGCAGCGATCGTTGCCGCTTGATCGACCTGGGCAAATGGGCCAGCGGCGGTTACCGTATCAGTTCGCCGATCATGGATCCTGAGCTTCTCGAGGAAATTGAATCGCGGGAGATGCAGCCGGATAAACCGAACAAGAATGATGAGCGCGAACGCTAGCGCCGCACTGCCAAATCGGACGCCTTGGGCCTGGACCACAGCGACGTTCTTCGGCATCGGGCGGCTTGGCCCCGGACCCGGAACCTGGGCATCGGTTGCAACGGTATTTGTTTGGTGGCTGGCCGCACGCAACCTTCCCGCCCACGTACACCTGGTCGCCGT
This sequence comes from uncultured Terriglobales bacterium, assembly GCA_964559345.1. Taxonomy (GTDB): domain Bacteria; phylum Acidobacteriota; class Terriglobia; order Terriglobales; family Acidobacteriaceae; genus Gp1-AA112. The sequence continues at coordinate 2,724 of CAZLIE010000243.1, read as the reverse complement.
CGCCATCGCATTCCTCGTCACCGTCGTCGGAATTCCGGCGAGTACGCGCGTCGAACGCGAAAGCGGTAGGAAAGATCCTGGATTCGTCGTGATCGACGAAGTTGCTGGCCAGATGTTCCCGCTTATCCTGGCGCCGCTGCGTTGGAAATATCTACTGCTGAGCCTTATACTCTTCCGTTGCTTCGACATTTTGAAGCCACCGCCGCTGCGCGCGCTTGAGCGCCTGCCGGAGGGCGTTGGCATCATGCTGGACGATGTTGGGGCGGGCATTTACGCGCTGCTGATTGTTGCTGTCGTGCTCCGGTTCTGGCCCGCACTATAACGGCAGCTTTCCCGAATCGACCTTGGGTTCGGCAAACGTGCACCATGGGAATCTCAGAACGGCTGATGGGCAAGCGCCACGTGGACGGAAAACCTCAGATTACGTCTGTGTCTCCGCAGTTTGCGCTTCCCGGAGGCGAGGTTCGGATCGCGGGCAGCAGCCTTCGTCCCCATGAGATGCGCCGGCCGCAGGTGAACTTCGGCGAAGAATCCGGTGGGGTGGTGATTTCCTCAGACGATTTCATTGTCGCTCGCGTTCCCGACAACGCCAACTCCGGCCCGGTAGTGGTCACTTCAGATGACGTCAGCAGCAACGGCCTCGAGGTCAAGGTTGCTGTCCTTATTTCGGAGAATCTTCATCCTGTCACGAATCCTGCCATCGACGCTGAAGGCAATCTATACGTTCCATTCTCCGGATCGCGAGGACAGAAGGTCCCGGTATCGATTTACAAGATTGATACCAGTTACAACGTTCGTCCTTTCCTGACCGAGTTGATGAATCCGCACGGCATCGCCTTCGACCGCGAGAGTCAGATGTACGTCTCATCGCGTCACAACGGAACTGTTTATCGGGTGGCGCCGAATGGAACCATGTCCGCCTATGCGGAAGGGATGGGGATTGCCACCGGCATCGCCTTCGATCGGCAGCAGAACCTCTACGTCGGCGATCGTAGCGGCACGATATTCAAGATCGGTCAAGACCGCCAGACCTTCGTCTTTTCAACTTTGGAACCTAGCGTGTCGGCATATCACCTGGCATTCGGCCCTGATCAGAGTCTGTACGTGACTGGTCCGACGACCTCCAGTTACGACGCGATCTTCCGCATCGATCCGCACGGCGATAGCAGCATCTTTTACCGCGGGCTTGGACGTCCGCAAGGACTTGCGTTCGATGCGAACGGAAATTTGTACGTCGTTGCGTCTTTGGCGGGTCGCCGGGGAATCGTTCGCATCACCCCAGACAGCCAAGCAAGCCTCTGCGTCTCCGGCCAGAACCTGGTTGGGCTCTGCTTCACCCACGGGCGTGCCGCAATCTTGGCAACAACCTCTTCTGTGTACCACCTGTCATGGAACATTCAAGGCCTGCCGCTGCTGCCGTAAGCGCGATCGCCTGACTCTGCCGTCTATACTGCGAGGGTGAATGCTGAGATCGTCGCGATAGGCTCCGAGCTGCTCACGCCTTATCGACAAGATACCAATTCGCTGTTCTTGACCGAACGCCTCAACGAACTCGGTGTCGAAGTACGTTTCAAATCGGTGGTCGGAGATTCCCTGAGCGATCTGGTAGCGGTCACTCGCATCGCGCTTCTCCGCGCTGACATTGTGATCTTCATGGGTGGACTCGGCCCCACGGAAGACGACCTCACCCGCGAAGCAGTTGCCCAAGCACTCGGCATCGAGTTGCGGCGCGACCACGACCGGGTGGCTGCCCTCTATCGCCGTTTTGCTGAACGGCGGATCAGCATGCCGGACAACAACTCGAAACAAGCGGACTATTTGAATGGCGCAGAGATCATCGATAATGCCAATGGCACCGCACCCGCGCAATGGTTGGCCACAACTTTCGAAAACTCACAACGCTATTTAATGCTTCTCCCCGGACCTCCGCACGAATTGAAGCCTCTGTTCGACAGCGAATGTCTGCCTCGATTGAAGAAGGTCCTGCCGCAGCAGTTTATTGCTAGCCGCGTGTTGAAAGTCGCGATGCTCGGCGAATCTGCCTGCGACGCTCGCATTACACCTATTTATCGCACCTATCCGGACGTTCAGACGACGATCCTCGCTCACGCCGGCGAAGTCCAGATCCACCTTCGGACGCGCTCTAGCTTGCAGCAAGCAGCCGAGGACCGGGTGGAAGAACTTGCCCAGAAGATTGAAGATGAGCTCAAGGATCGCGTGTTCTCGAGTAATGGAGAATCGCTTGAGCAGATTGTCAGTTACTACCTGCAGATGCGCGGAGCAACGGTCGCCGTGGCGGAATCATGTACTGGCGGTCTGCTCGCGCAGCGACTCACGAGCATCTCCGGCAGCTCGCGCTATTTCCTTGGCGGGGCAGTCGTCTATTCCAACGAACTGAAGACGGCGATGGCGGGAGTCCCTGCAAAACTTATCTCCGAATATGGAGCTGTCAGCCGGGAAGTGGCCCTGGCGCTGGCGTCCGGAATTCGCAAATGCACCGGAGCGCGCTTCGGCATTGGCATTACCGGCATCGCGGGTCCGACAGGCGGGACTCCGGAGAAGCCGGTGGGACTGGTTTTCATTGCTGTCTCCGGTGGCACGAACTCAGACGATGTCATCGAGCGCAGATTTCCGGGGGACCGCGAACGTATCCGGTGGTTTGCCAGCCAACAGGCACTCGACCTGCTTAGGACGAAATTGATCTGATGCGGCTCTTTGTGGCTA
>CAZLIE010000242.1:0-3420 GCA_964559345.1 uncultured Terriglobales bacterium | reverse complement strand
ACATCCAGGACCTGGGTTAGCACAATCGCCGCCGACGGATCGCCTGATCTGGCGCGGTTCTCAGCGAGCTCCAGGATCCGTTGCATCACCCGAGAATTCGTCTCGGATGATGCCAGGAGCCAATCGAAGACAGTCCCGAGAAGCTGCTCCTTCGCTGCCGCGTCGAGTTCTGTGGTTGCCTCCAAAAAGTTCACAAGAACATCGACGACACGGGCAGCGGACCTACGGTCAACTTCCGGTTCGAGAAGAAGATCATTTTCAAGCCAGCTATGTATGTAATCCAGAAGTGAGACTACTTGTTGGTCAGGTAGATTGTTGATCAGCCAGGTCACGTGCTCGGCACCCAACCTCCAATCGACTTCGCCACGCAGACTTTCGAGTAGCCGTTTAGTCACCGTACGCTGCGCATCGCCGCCCAAGCGCGTAGCTATGTCGATCGCTTCTCGCGGCCCCTTCGAGAGATCGGCAATCTTCAAGGTCCATGGAAGATTCACCTTCAGGAGGAACTCTCGCTCCTGCGGGTGTAGGGAGGCGGATGCCAAGTGGTACAGCTGCCAAGCGGCAAGCCAGCTTTGGCTGTCCTGTGCGTTCAGGCACTTACGGAGTGTCCCCCGAAACTGTAGTCGCGCCGCGCGGGATGGTTTCAGTTGACGGACCAGGACGCATATGGCCTGAGTCTCGACCGCGCCCTGTTCGAGGGCATTGCTCCACCGCACTGCGAATCTATTGGCGAGACGACGTTCGCTCATCGTCGGCGACGACTGCAGAGCGAGAATCAGCTCAGCCAATTGGTGGGTGGCCTGTGGCACCCGGACGGAAACGTCAATGAGCGCCTTCTCAACGTTCAGGCCAGGCAACGGGGAACGATTCCAGGCCTCTCTTGCCACGCGGGCATGGGTCGCGCCAATGAGTCTCATGCGGTCGACCTGCTCCATCGCCGCGTTCTGGGCGGAGAAGATATGCCACCCTTCCCTCGTCACCAACTCCTGTAGCTCCTGAGTCAAGTAACTTGGCGGAGTCTCCACCAACGTATTCAAGAGAAATTCGCGCAGTAGTGGCTCTGGGCACAGCACATAGTTCCGGTGGAAGTAACAGACGACGGCGAAGGCGACCACCGGCCACGACAGTCTTCGACGGTCCATTGTGGAATCCACTGGGATTCCACCGTTGAGGGTCATCCAAATGCGATTGATGATATCGCGGAAGGGCTCTCCCGCTGTCGCTTCCATGGCAACGACGAGAAGGTCTTCATCCGAGGTCAAGGATGTGGCCGGCTCTCGATCGTGGACGAGGGCAAGCGCCTCCCTTTCCCGGGCCGATGGCTTGGATAGATCAACAGTACGACCCACGACTCGTCGACCGAACAGAGAATTCGCGAAGCGATCGAACAGGAAGTCGGGGCTTGCCCCCAATATTGCAATCCCTCGATGGCGTGGTCGACTCAAAGCGTGCAGCAGGTCGACCCAGCCCGAATTGGCGAAGAACGGGTCATCCAGTAGTGCGAGCACCGGGGTTCCCCGGCGCGCGAGTTGATCCAAGGCGCTGATGTAGGAATCCATCTCCCCTGGGGGCACTCGCTCCGTGTTGACCCCGAAGTCGGCCACGAGGCACTCGCCCTCAAGGACCAGCATAGCGGCCACGCGCCGGACAAGTGTGGTCTTGCCTGCTCCCGGAGCACCCAGAACGAACAATGAGTGCAGCTGAGAATCGGTACCGCGCTTGCACGGTTCCAGCAGTTCGTTACGGACCGCCGAGTAAAGTTCGGAGGTTTGGTCGCGTTCGATGAACTTGAGTTCCGGATCGAACCCGTGAACGACGTCGGCCCAGTTCGGAGGCCGCGCGACATACATCAGCTTGGGCTTCTGGAATTGCTCGTTCAGGTACTCCTGGTCAACGATCAAGAACGGCGGAATTTCATTGCCTTCAGATCCCGCGGACTTGAAGACGATGTCGTGACCCGCGACGTACTGGCCACGTAGCTCAATGTCGCCCGTCTGGGCCATCGGGCCCTCTGTTACGGCCGGTTCCGTTGGCGCCAATGCTTCATCCAGCGGCACAGTGGCTTTTGTTGTGGGGGGCGGAACGGGTGACTCCTGATTCCCGTTCACGTCTGCCTCTTGTTTTTATCGCTCTCTACGTTACCGAAGGCCATGTCGTGACCCGCTACATACGTGCCCTCAAGGGTCACGTCACCGGCCTGTGCGAATGGCCCTTCAATCTTACGAGGGCCGGATTGGTCAGGGTTGGAACTTGGTGGTGAGGTCGGAACAGCGGCGCCGTGTTTTCGGTTGCTGCTACTTGGCGACTGCTTCTCTGGATCCGCGTTTGCGGCCCGCCATGCCCGAAGGTCTTCCAATATGTGGTACCGAACCGTATCAGCGGTGCTGTTGCCCGACGCCCCGGGATCGAGGATCGAGAAGTGGTTTCCGGCCAGAGTCGAGGCCCCCGGGAAAGCCGCCTGGGCAGAGGCCGCGCGGACGACCCGATCGCTGTCACCCGCGTAGACGTGAAACGGGATCCGGCACTGATGGTCATCGACCCGGGTGGCGTTGACGATCCGCTGCAGCACCGTCCGCTGCGTCTCGGCGACCCGCTTGTCGAGCATCTCCAGGCTGCCCGCTTGAGCGTGGCGGCGGTAACCGAGCGCATGGCGGAGGGATCGCAGATAATCCGAACCGTTGTTGGGGCAAGCGATCATGACCACCGAGACGATCCGGGACAGCTCCCGACCATGGCCCTGCTGCACCATCCAAGTTAGGAACCGTTGCATGACCAGGCCGCCCTGGCTATGCGTGACGATCGCGACGGCGCGAGCATCCGCGAGCTTTACCATGAACTCGGTGGCGAAGGTCTGCGCAATATCGTCATAGTCCGGAATGCGGCTGGGTGAGAACGGCATCCTCGGCTTCTTCGGTGACCGATACCCGAACGGATGGATCCGCACCTCCCGCATGCGCTCGTCCGCCGACCACACCGTGGTGAGCCGGTCCCAGGTTGCGGGTGAGGACCAGAAGCCGTGGATCGTTACCAGTGTCGCTTCCACCATCGCTGCCATCTCCGAACGCCCTTCACCGGGTCGCCGACCCCTCGACGATGAGCGAAATACCGCCCCCATTCACCTATATGGGAAGTGTTGCACGATCCAAGCGTCCTCGTAGTGGCAACCGATCCGCGCACGCCCTGCCGTCCACACCTTCTCCGTTCACGCTGGCGGTCACCCCGGACCGGCCTGACACGCCCGCCCATCGGATGTCTCAGGCCGTAGCCAGCCCTGCGCTCCCGGTCCGCCGTGTCTTAAACTCCTCGGGTGCTGTCCCTGGTCAGTCGGGATTGATGTACAGCACGGAGGCACAGCAACAGCCCTCCAGGGCCGCTTACGCGATCTTCCCGTGGCACACGTCACGAGCAAGACGAGGCAGT
>CAZLIE010000241.1:0-3428 GCA_964559345.1 uncultured Terriglobales bacterium | reverse complement strand
CGAAGGTAGTTGCTTCCGTGTGTTGTTGAGTATTGCATGATTGTTGTACACTAGATATAACAATCGATGTAACAACAACACAAACTCTCTCTTCTCCCACTTATAGGGGTCGATTTATCGCAACCCACCGCTGATTGATCAGCCTGGGGCTCGCACGATACATCAGCCCGGGCCCATGCACGATAAATCGGCGTGGGTTACGATAAATCGACCCCTATAAGGGAGGAGCAGACCTGCCAACGGAAGGAACTGAAAGATGGCACGTATCCTCGTAGTAGAGGACGAGGTTGATATTTGCAATTTGATAAGGAGCGAACTGGAGGCCGAGGGACATACGGTTTTCCAGGCTTTTGATGGACCCGCAGCCCTCAATGCCGTCGAGAAACATACTCCGCAACTGGTGGTTCTGGACTGGATGTTGCCTGGACTGGACGGATTAGCGGTCTGCCGCCGTATCCGGCAGAACCATCTGGTGCCCATTATTATGCTCACGGCCCGCACAGAAGAAGTCGACCGTATCCTGGGACTCGAGGTAGGAGCCGATGATTACGTCAGTAAGCCGTTCAGCATCCGCGAACTGATGGCCCGTGTACGCGCCCTGCTGCGACGCGTTGAACTGGACAGCCGCGTCGTCCACGCAGGCCAGGTAGATGCGCCAGTCGCAAGCGGCAAAGCGACGCCAGATGCTTCTACGACACCATCTACATCCCCACCCACACCGGCTGGCCCCGCGCCCATCATTCGCGGCCCCTTGCGCATCAACATCACCGAACGCCAGGTTTTGCTGAATAGTTCCGAGCTGGACCTGACACCAAAAGAGTACGAATTATTGCTGCTGCTGACCTCGCATCCCGGTCGCGCATTTAGCCGTGAATTCCTCTTGCAGCAACTCTGGGGCTACGATTACGATGGCTTTGATCGCACCGTTGACACCCACATGACCCGCCTGCGCAAGAAGCTGGGACCGCTGGGCGAAAAGATTGTGACCGTCTGGGGCGTCGGCTACCGCTTCGTCAATTGACGGGTAGATGCCGATTAAGAGCCAGGATATAAGAGCAATTCGCCTCCGAACCAGAACAGGGGGGGCAGCCCATTGTATATCTTGAGCACGATCAGAACGATCAGCATGATGCAAATTCCCGCCCCTATGAGCCGCTGATAGGGAGTTTTGCCCACGAATAAACGACGACAGCCAATAATGATCTGTGTAATGAAGACAAAAGGCCAGGTACAGAGCAACATATAGGTCAACATCATTAACGGAGAAGGCAGGCTATAGAACGGCATGTGAAATAACCCCAATATAGCCGCCGTCAATATGATTGGCGAGTAGGGGAGGGAGCCGATGAAGAGGCCATAGACAAACGATAAGATGTACTTGACTATCAGCCCTACAGAACCTTCTTTTATGAGCATGAGTTGGCGGCGGACTTTGAGCATATCACCCGGCCTTTTGTCGGGATCATGCTCCATCATCTGGGCGAGCAAGTGTTGTAGAGCTGGTGGTGTATGGGCAGGTAATGTTGTCGCTGTGCCTCTGGCGAGCAGCGCTGGATCTTCTCCTGTGAGCAATGTCTGGATGGTCACGGCCAACCCGTAGATATCGGTGCGCGTCGTCGTGCTGGCCCGGCTGCCATATTGCTCTGGAGCAGCAAAGCCCGGTGAGCCGAGCGGGCCCGTATCCTTCACCTGTCCCGCTGTAAAACGGCGCGCGATACCAAAATCGATCAGATAGAGTCGCCCATTACGCTTGCGCATAATATTGGCGGGCTTCACATCACGAAAAATAATCGGCGGTTTGCGTGTGTGCAGATAATGGAGTATACCGCTGAGTTCTATGGCAATCTCCAGCGTCTTTTTCAGTGATAGCACACCGGAAGTCTTTTGTACGTGTTCCTCCAGCGTTTCACCTTTGATATAATCCATCACAATATACCAGTGTTTGGCATCGGTGAAATGATCGTAGACGCGCGGCAAATTACTGTGTTTCAATTTGGAGAGCAGGATCACTTCACGATTATAAGAATCGGTGACTTCAATCATCTCTTCCATACTGAGCTGATCTACATTGATTTGTTTGATGGCGACCAATTTGTTGGCCTGGTTTTCATCCCTGGCTTTGTAAACGCAACCAAAACCACCCTGACCGATCTCTTCCTGAATAATATAGCGGTTCATCAACTTATGACCTCTGCGCAATCCAGAGGATGTGGTCGACGCGCCTGTACCCCTGCTTGTTTTAGGAACGTAGGGTTGAACATAGGATTTATTAAAAGGGGTAATAGGGGGCATAGAGGAGGGATTTGTGATAGAAGTTGCATGTGCTTGCGCAGATGGTTCCGCCATGGACGCATCGAGTGGATGATGGCAGGCAAAGCACTCGGTCGCCTGCGTTGTATTGGCCGCGCCACATTCGCTGCAGAAGAGCAAAGAAATCATGCGGTTTACTCCATTGGTTGCTAAAACACGAACGGATACATCGCGTCCCCCTGCGGACCAATAAATCACGCCCCTACAACCATGACAGAGGAACTTGCCATTCTTTCAGCCAGCGTCGCGCTTGATGATCGCGTGCGCGAATGCTAGCATGCTGGCGATAAATATGTACCGCGAATGAGATAGTTACATCTGGATCATCAGGTATATAATTCACCCTACCTTTATTGAGGCTGGCTCCATTGCCTCTACCTGTATACCAGGGCGACATCAAATTAACGAACGTCACACTATGGTCACCGAGCGTTTCGGTGGTGACCAGGTTGGGCGCATCCCAGCCCGAATGCGTGTGTCCACTGAAAAAAAGACCGACATTGCGATGGCGCGACAGGATGTCGCGTACTTCTTGCGAATTCTCAAGTGAGAAAAAATGCTCAAGGGAATGATAGTCGTGCCGGTGCGTATTGCGGTCCAGCACTGTATTATACAACGGGCAATGCAGGAAGATAGTTACCGGTTTCGTAGAATATTCTACTAGTGTATTTTCTAGAAAGAGGAGCGTCTCCTGTGAGAGATAGATATGATCCGAGTTTTCTAGAGTGTAGGGATTGGGATAGTCCAACATGATGTACAATGTATCTCCGGCTTGCCAGTAGTAACGCAGCGGTTTCCCCCAGACCTGTTGATAGGTGTCAATCATCTGAGATGGCTTTGTCGTGCGGGTCGGATCGTAGTATTCATGGTTGCCAATGCCGGGATAGAAAGGAATAGACCCCAGGTTTTTCTCTAGAGAGCTTTTCGCCAGCATATAATTTTCGACGGCGCAGGTGTCAACGATATCTCCTGGTGAAACGCAAAAGTCTGGCGCGCCTTCTTCTTGCCAGAGAGCCTGGACATCGGCGAACAACACATTCAAGCGCTGCGCGTGGATGTCGTTCCACGCAGGCAATGCGCGATAGTGCAGATCGCCAATAGCCCAGAAATATAGTAGT
>CAZLIE010000240.1:0-3501 GCA_964559345.1 uncultured Terriglobales bacterium | reverse complement strand
TCAACACGCCCACGTCCGTGACCTTCATCCCCGAGAAGGCGGGCGACATCCACTTCGCCTGCCCGATGAACTTGGTCACCGGCACCATCCGCGTCGCCCCGTAGCCTCCCTCCGTCCGGCCCGATTCTCCGTCGAAGAACGCGCGCCTTGCCAGCGCGGGACGGCTCACCTACATTCGCCGCGCTCCGGCATCCAAGCGCCATGTCCACGGACGATCTCAGCCGCGATCTCGCGTCGCTGCGCATCCAGCGCGAGCAGAAGGCGCCGCCCTCGGGCGGAGGCCGCGGCTGGATCTGGATCCTGGTCGCGTGCCTGCTCGTCGCGGGCGGCGGCGCGGCGCTCTACCGGAAGCAGAAGGACCGGCTGTTCGCGCCCGAGGTGCAGCTGGGGCAGGTGTCGCTGCTGTCGCCGTCGCAGGCGGACGTGACGCTGGTGGCGACGGGCTACGTGGTGTCGCGCAGGAAGGCGACGCTGGCGGCGCGCACGCAGGGGCGGCTCGCGCGCCTTTTCGTCGACGAGGGCGACAAGGTGAAGCAAGGGCAGCTCATCGCCGAGATCGATCGGGCCGACGTGTCGAGCGCGCGCGCCATCGTCGAGGAGGCGCGCTCGCAGCTCGTCGACGCGCAGATCAAGGCGAAGCGCGAGACCGACCTGCTCGCGCGCGGGGCCGGCACGCAGGCCGCCACCGACGACGCCAACGCGCGCCTCCAGACGGCGAAGGCGTCGCTCTCGTCGGCGGAGGCGAACGTGGACGCGATCCAGAGCCACATCCGATCGGCGCAGGTGTCGCTCGACTACACGCAGGTGCGCGCGCCCTTCGACGCCACGGTGCTGCGCAAGCTCACCGAGGTGGGCGAGATGATGAGCCCGAACGGGACCGGCATCGTCTCCATCGCGTCGCTCGCCGACCTCCAGGTGGAGGCCGACGTCTCCGAGACGCAGCTCTCGAAGGTGATGCTGTCCGCGCCGCCCAAGCCGAACACGACGCCGCTCGCCGACCGGGCCGCGGGCGCGCCCGCCGAGATCGTGCTCGACGCCTTCCCCGACCGGCGCTTCCGCGGCGTGGTGGCCGACGTGCGCCCGACGGTGGACCGCGCCAAGGCGACGGTCACGGTGAAGGTGCGCTTCGTGGATCCGACGGAGGGCGTGCTGCCCGACATGAGCGCCAAGGTGAGCTTCCTGTCGAAGCCCATCGACGAGGCGGCGCTCGGGCAGGCGCCCAAGCGCGTGATCCCGAGCGACGCGCTGGTGGAGCGCGACGGACGGCGCGTCGTCCTCACCGTCGAAAAGGAGACGGTGAAGGCGGTGCCGGTGGTGGTGAAGGGGCCGGCCGCATCGGGCCTGCTCGAGATCAGCGACGGGCCGTCGCCGGGCGTTCAGGTGGTGCGCGCGCCGGCGGCGGAGCTGCGCGACGGTTCCAGGGTCAAGACGGGGAGCTGAGGACATGGCCGACGAGAAGAAGAGCGACAAGCCACTCATCCGGCTGCGCGGCGTGCGCAAGGTGTACCGGCGCGAGCAGCAGGAGGTGCCGGTGCTCGAGGGCATCGATCTCGACGTGGCGGAGGGATCCTTCGAGGCCCTGATGGGCCCGTCGGGTTCGGGCAAGACGACGCTGCTCAACCTCATCGCCGGCATCGACCGGCCGACGGGCGGCAGCGTCGAGGTGGCCGGCACCGACATCACCCGTCTCGGCGAGGGCGACCTGGCGGCGTGGCGCGCCTCGCACGTGGGCTTCATCTTCCAGTCGTTCAACCTGATGCCGGTGCTGACGGCGGCGCAGAACGTGGAGCTGCCGCTCCTGCTCACGAAGCTGCCGTCGGCGGAGCGCAAGCGGCGCGTGCAGGTGGCGCTCAAGGTGGTGGACCTCGCCGACCGCATGGACCACTACCCGCGACAGCTCTCGGGCGGGCAGGAGCAGCGGGTGTCGATCGCGCGCGCCATCGTCGCCGATCCCACGCTCATCGTCGCCGACGAGCCCACCGGCGCGCTCGACCGCAAGAGCGGCGAGCAGGTGCTGACGCTCCTCACCAAGCTCAACCAGGAGCTCGGCAAGACCATCCTGATGGTCACGCACGATCCCGCCGCCGCCGAGCGCGCCGCCATCCGCCGCCGCCTCGACAAGGGCGTGCTCCTCCCCGAGGAGACAACGCCGTACCGCGGAGCCAACCCGTGACGTTCGCGGGGCTGGCCGTGCGCAGCGCCTTCCGCAACCGGCTGCGCACCTTCCTCACCGCGCTCGGCGTCGCCATCGCCGTGGTCGCGTTCCTGTTCCTGCGCACCATCGTCGGCAGCTTCAACCAGGGCGTGGAGAACGCGGCGCAGGACCGGCTGGTGGTGCGCAACAAGATCGCGATCGTGTTCCCGCTGCCGCTCGCGTACGCGCAGAAGATCAAGGGCGTGCCCGGCGTCGACGACCTCACCTGGGCCAACTGGTTCGGCGGCGTCTACAAGGACCAGAAGAACTTCTTCCCGCGCTTCGCCGTCGACCCCGAGTCGTACCTGCGCCTCTACCCCGAGTTCGTGCTCTCGCCCGAGGAGAAGCAGGCCTTCATCGGCGATCGCACCGGCTGCGTGATCGGCGCCGCGCTCGCCGAGAAGTACGGCTTCAAGGTGGGCGACGTGATCCACATGGCGGGCGACATCTATCCCGGCGACTGGGACTTCACCGTGCGCGGCATCTACAAGGGCCGCGACCGCGGCACCGACACCGGGCTCCTGCTCATGCACTGGAAGTACGTCGACGAGCGCATGCCCGAGGTGCGCAAGAACATGGCGGGCACCTTCGTGGTGCACGTGGCCGACGCGTCCAAGTCGGTACAGGTGGCGCAGGCGGTGGACCAGCTGTTCGCCAACTCGCTCTACGAGACGCGCACCGAGAGCGAGCGCGCCTTCCAGCTCTCGTTCCTGTCGATGCTGTCGTCGATCGTGCGCGCGGTCGACGTGGTGGCGGCGGTGATGCTGGCGATCCTGACGCTCATCCTGGGCAACACCATGGCGATGTCGACGCGCGAGCGCACCAGCGAGTACGCCGTGATGCGCTCCATCGGCTTCCGCCCGAAGCACGTCATCGCGCTGGTGCTGGGCGAGGCGGCGGTGGTGGCGCTGCTCGGCTTCGCGCTGGGCGCGCTCATCGCGCCGCCGCTCATCTCGGGCTTCGCCGACTGGGGCCAGAAGCAGTTCGGCAACTTCCTGCGCAACGTGGACCTGTCGCCGCCGGTGGTGGCGTTCGCAGGCGTGGCGGCGCTCGTCGGCGGCGTGCTGGCGACGGGCGTCCCGGCGTGGCGCGCGGGGCGGCTGCGCATCGTCGACGCGCTCCGGCGGGTGGAGTAGGCCATGAAGATCTTCGCGCTCGTCTTCGGGGTCCTGTTCGCGGTGTCGCTGTTCGGATCGGTGCTGGCGCTCGCCGGCAGCGTGGTGGCGACGCTGCTCCTCGCGCTCCGCACGGCGCTCGGGCACGCGTGGATCCCGATCGTCTACAACGTGCGCAGCCTCACCCGCCGC
>CAZLIE010000239.1:0-3558 GCA_964559345.1 uncultured Terriglobales bacterium | reverse complement strand
GAGCAAATGGCTCGATCATCCGCGTGATCTTCTGATCCATCATCTCCATCGTTGCTGGCACAAGACCGGAAGCGATGATCGCTGAGACCGCCTGACTCGCCTCTTCGGGCGTATCAAAGATCGCCAGCATCGTTTTGACGCCGGGCGGATTGCGCAGCAAGCGTAGATCGATAGCGGTAATCAGGGCCAGCATCCCCTCGCTGCCGGTGATCAGGCCACACAGGTCATATTCAGGGTAGTCCAGGGCCCTTCCCCCTACCCGTATACGTTCGCCATTGGAGAGCACGACATCCAGCCCGGTAATATAGTTTGTCGTAACACCATACTTGAAGCAGTGCGGCCCGCCAGAGTTCTCCGCGACATTCCCACCGATGGTCGAGGCTCGCTGGCTAGATGGGTCAGGAGGAAAGTACAGTTCCTTTGTCTTCGCATGCTCGTCCAGGCGCAGGTTAATCAATGCAGGCTCAGCCACCGCGCTTCGCCCATGCTCATCGAGATCAAGCAAGTGATTCATGTGCGCAAAGTCGACGATGACGCCACCTCGATCAGCCACCGCTCCACCTGATAGGCCTGTCCCTGCTCCACGCGCCACCAACGCGACGCGATGCTCCGAGGCCCAACATGCAATGCGTGCCACCTCTTCAGCATTACGCGGCAGCACCACTCCCTCTGGCAACCCCTTATCAATGCCACCGTCAGCTTCATAGGCGATAAGCGAGGCTCTATCCGTAAATACCTGTCCCTTCGGCAGGAGTGTTTTGAGCGAAGCCAGTGCGTTCTCTTGTAACATCGTTGTCCCTTCTTCCTACGGTGGTATGTTCCGGATGCCTGAGAGCAGCTATATCCTATCCGCGAACCGACATATCTCCTCCACTCCGCGCTGAATGTCTTGCTCTGAGGCCGCTAGCGAGATACGTACATATTCCGTGGAGACCGAGCCAAAGCCGCTGCCAGGGGCCACAGCGATGTTGCGTTCACGTAGCAGATCGAGCGCGAACTGACGACCACGGCGCGACGTACCACTGTTTCCCCGCACATCGATGAGCGCGTAGAAAGCTCCACGCGGAGTATAAATATAGCGCCCATAGTCTTTGAGCAGGTTGACAGCGAGATCACGACGGCGGCGATAACTATCGCGCATCTCTGCCACACATTCTTGCGGGCCGGTCAGCGCCGCCGCCGCCGCTCGCTGCACAATAGTAGACATGTTGGTCTGCGAAGCGTCGAGTACATTCGTTATCGTCTTGATAAGTTGCTTCCCCGCTACAGCGTAGCCGACGCGCCAGCCCGTCATGGCATAGGTCTTGGAGAATGTGTATACACCGATGAAACGCCCCTCCTCGAATTCAGCCCGCGAAAGCAGCAGGCCAGGACTGACGTGCTCTCCCTCAAAGATCATCTGGTCGTAGCATTCGTCCGAGAGAAGATAGAGATTATGGCGGCGCGCAAAGTCGAGCAAGTCATGTACAACCTGGGCTGGGAAAACGGCTCCGCTGGGATTGCCGGGCGTGTTGATCAATAAGAGTCGTGTGCGTGAGGTGACCAGCTTTTCCAGGTATGCTACGTCAGGGAGCCATTCGCCTTGTGGGTCAAGCGGATAGGGCACAGCCGTTGCGTGGGTGGTCGCGATTTGCGTCTCATAGAGCGGCCAATGCGGATCTGGCACCAGCACCTCGTCGCCAGCACCGACTGTAGCTTGCAGCGCGGCCATCAACGCTCCCGTTCCGCCCATTGTTACTACCGTATTGTCAGCATCAATGTTGTACCCATTGATGCGCTTCACCTTTTCCGCTAATAGCTCACGCAGCCAGAGGTGACCCGCCGAAGGGCCATAGGTGAGCGCTTCACCTTCAATCGTTTGTATCGCTGCCTGTCGAATGTGCTCTGGCGTGCGAAAACTGGGTTCGCCGATCTGCAAACGAATGGCTGGCGGTAAGATCTCCCCACGCGCTGCCGCTTCCGCCTCTAGCTGTTGTGCGTAAGCACCCAGCGTCATAATATCGTTGATTGGTCGCTCATGAATATGCTGCTTGCCGATTTTCATCATTGTGTTCCTACCAGTGATATGCACCGATGCGCTGTACCAGTCCCGAGAGAAGCGCGATGCGGGTGGGAAGATAATCGAGTTCTACATACTCGTCGGGATTGTGGGCCAGGCCGCCCCCTGCGCCCAGTCCATCAATAGTGGGAATGCCCAGAATCGAGGTATTGTTGGCATCAGAAGCTCCACCGCTGCCTAGATCTTCAATCTTCAATCCCAGTTCTTTCCCGGCCTCTCTTGACATCTCTACCAGAGGTGCGTTGCGCTCAGAACGCTCAAAGGGCAAACTGCGCATTGAGCCGCTGAAGACGGTATGCGTGCCCGCAATCACGGTTTTCGCGGCGGCCTTGCGCATGGCAGTTTCAATGGCCTTAATACCAGCCATGTCACTTGCGCGCACGTCCATTTCGCAGTATGCCAGATCCGGCACAACATTAGAGCGGTCGCCACCATGAATAACAGAGACGCACACCGAAGTGCCTGGGATAGTCCCGTGCAGCGCTTGCATGGCCTGCACCTGATAGGAGAGTTCGTGAATGGCGTTGCGTCCCTTGTGTGGCTCGACACCTGCATGAGCCGAAACGCCGTGTACTTCAACGCGATACAAACCAGAACTTTTGCGTGAAGAGACGACGGTGCCAATTGCTCGCCCTGGCTCCAGCACAATGACCGCGTCCGACTGCCGCGCTATCTCCTGGATCAACTCTTTGCTGACCGGCGAACCAATCTCCTCGTCGCTGTTGCCAATAAAGGTCACGCTCTGATAGTTGGCCTCCCCAGCCTCGATCAACAAATGCAGCCCATACATACCAATGAGCAGGCCCGATTTCATATCGAGTACGCCCGGTCCCGTAGCAATCTGCATGCCGTTGCGCTTCTGGATAGCGAATGGACGGCGTTGCGCTTCGCCTTCGGGAAAAACGGTATCCATGTGCCCTACCAGCAGGATGCGCGCCCCGTTTGGTGAGTTCCCCTTATGGGTTGCTACCAGGTGATCGCCGAATTCCTGTTGTTTATCAAAATAGGTGGCGAACCCGAAGTCGTGAAAGCGCTCCTGTAAATAGCCACCCACACGATCAACCCCAGCTTTCGTATACGTACCAGAGTCGATATTCACGATCGCTTTCAGATCAGCGAGAAATGGTTCCATGATCTGTTCAGCTCGTTCCACAACAGGATGTTTTTTCATCAGATAACCCCGTCCGTTTTCAATTGGGCTATCTGTTCGTCAGTATAGCCCGCTTCATGTAATAGTTCGATTGTATGCTCACCCAGCGCGGGCGGTGCATACCGTTGTTCATTGGTGACATCAGAGATACGCGGAAAGCTGGCAAGCGTGCGCAGCTTCGTGTCATTGCTACCATCGGTCACCGTTACGCCGCGTGCCTGAGCGTGTGGATCATTGATGGCTTCGTCAATGCTATAGACTGGCCCGACACAGGCGTCAACGTCAGCTAGTTCCGCTATCCACTCATCACGTGTCTTTGTTTTAAATATGGCGCGCAGACTACTCATCG
>CAZLIE010000238.1:0-3559 GCA_964559345.1 uncultured Terriglobales bacterium | reverse complement strand
TTGTTCGAAGGATTGAATGTTGACTAGAGGCAGAAGGATAACGGTTCCGGCGATTTTAGAAGGATCAAGTAGGTTGATAAGTTTTTCAATCGCGATGATGGAGGTATATTCAGTGCCGTGAGCGCCAGAGACAAGAGCTAGGACCGGACCACGCTTTTCGCCGTTGATGACGACGACGGGAATATTGGTAGCTGCGTCGACACCAGCGGGGACCTCCAAATAGCCCGTTGATTTTTGGCCCGGAGCGGCAGTAGCTGTGCCGACAGAAAAAGACAAAGCCTGTGCCTGAACGAACAGCGGGAGTAACAGAAAGATCCCGGGTGCAGCAAAGGTGCGAGCAAAAGTCCTAAGCATAGATCCTCCATGGGGTGGATGAGGATACCTCGCGGAGAATGATCTGAGCAATGCACGAAGACTGATTTTGTGATTGGGCATTTGTAAGTTACCGAAAGTAGCTGTCGCGGTAGGGACGACCACTGCTGACCGCCCCCCGCACAGATCCGATCGTGTGTAGCTCCATGGGACGCCTCCTCCGCTCATCCTTATACCTAACTGCTGACTGGGTAAAGGCGGCGGACCATCCCATTAGTTATGGTCGATTAAGCCACACAGAAGCTAGCTGCGCAGAATCTATATTGCCGCCCTATTTCGTTGGAGTGCAACCGTAGGCCCGCATAAACGCTTGTATGGCAGAGTTGAGGTGTTTCCTGAGTGCGCTTTTTGGCAGAGAAGAGCGATCGAACCCGAATACAAACCAACGCACAGGACCGCCTGTAACCAGGCTCAGGAAGTGCTGGGCCATTTGGCGGGTATCTTCATTCAATAGACGTCCCTTTTCGGCTTGCTTCGTTAAGTACGCGGCCAGTGCTTCCTCGCCGCGCTTCGGTCCAAGTTCATAAAAACGTTTCCCCAACTCAGGGAATTTGGCTGATTCCATGCTGACCACCCGAACCAGGGCAACTTGTTCCTTCGAAAGCAGGAATCTAATCATGGCCGAACCGAAATTTCGGAGAGTCTCTTCTATGGGAGGATCCTCCGGGAGCGAACCGGCAACCTGCCTGAAGATGCCAGTCATTTGTCGCTCGATCACTGCGAGAAACAATTGCTCCTTCGTGGGGAATCGGGAGTAAAAGGTAGTCTTCGACGAATTGGCACGCCGCGCGATTTCATTCGTACTCGCCGCCGAAAAACCCTCGGAGACGAAGACTTCGGTAGCCACATCGAGGAGCTCGTTCAACCGTTCTTCATCCAGCCTGGCCCGGATGGGCCGTGGCTTTCGCCTGTGGTTCGTTGTCTTCACGAAAAATAAGCTCCGCGACCAAAGTATCGCTTTCCATTCTAAATTTCACTTCTTTTGAAACCCGGGCCGGCGACCAGCATCTTATAGATGATACCGTACCATGCGGTATCGTTAAAAAGAAGGTTGCTGAACGTGGAAGAAGTCTACAAGCCCAAACACAATCCGTGGGTGATTGCGGTGACAGTCACGTGGGCGACCATCATGGAAGTCCTCGATACATCCATTGCCAATGTCGCGCTGCCGCACATTGCCGGTTCGCTTGGCGTTTCGCAGGACGAATCTACCTGGGTCCTTACTTCCTACCTTGTTGCCAACGCAATCGTATTGCCCATAGGGGCTTATTTGGGCGGCATGGTTGGCCGCAAGAAATTCTACATGTCGTGCGTTGCTATTTTCGGAGTGAGTTCGTTGCTGTGCGGGCTGGCTCCATCCCTACCGCTGCTGTTGCTGTTTCGCGTGATTCAGGGCCTAGGGGGCGGCGGATTGCAGCCATCGGAGCAATCCATTCTGGCGGACACGTTTCCGCCGGCAAAACGTGGACAAGCCTTCGCACTCTACGGATTGGCCGTCGTCACCGCACCCATCGTCGGTCCGACTCTGGGAGGGTGGATCACGGACAACTACGATTGGCGGTGGATTTTTTTCATCAACATCCCAATCGCCATCTTGTCGCTTTTTCTGACGCACCGGCTGGTAGAGGACACGCCCAAAATCAAGAGGGAGGTCGAAGATGCCAAACGAGGAGGGTTCCGTCTCGACCTGATTGGTTTCGGTCTTGTCGCGCTTACCTTCGGCTCCCTCGAAGTGGTGCTCGACAACGGACAAGAAGACGACTGGTTCGGATCCAACTTCATTGTCGCGTTTACGATGCTTGCTGTGATTGGCCTGATTGCTCTAATCGTATGGGAGTTGCGTCAGGCGCAAGGGAAGAACCGTCCTGTGCTCGACTTGAAATTATTCGCTTCACGGAATTTTTCCGCGTCCTTCCTGATGATGTTTGTGCTCGGCTTCACCATGTACGCGACGACGGTTCTGCTGCCACAGCTTCTTCAATCACTCATGGGGTATACGGCAGAACTCGCGGGTTATGCCATGTCCAGCGGAGGTCTGGCGACGATCATTTGCATGCCCATTGTGGGTTTCCTGATCTCGAAACTAGATGGACGATACCTCATCGTGTTCGGTTTCACCGCAATGGCACTCGCGCTGTTCTACATGACCAGCCTCGACCTACAGATGAGCTTCGCGTACGCTGCCAAACTGCGCTTTATTCAGTCCATCGGCTTAGCCTTCCTATTTGTCCCAATCAACACCCAGATCTATCTGGGCGTTCCTCCCGGCAAGAACAACGACGTTTCCGGCCTCTCGAATCTTGCACGCAATGTCGGCGGCTCTGCCGGAACATCTTTCTTTACGACGGTGCTGGCACGTCATCAGCAGATACACCAGCAATATTTGGTGCAGCATGTGCACGCTGGTAGCCCGGCATATCTGCAGCAGGCAGGATTGCTCACGCGCCATTTGCTGAGCAGCAGTGCAGCTGTGGCCGATGCTCAAACCAAAGCGATTCTGCTTATCTACCGATCTGTGCAAGCACAGGCCAGCGTGTTGAGTTATATCGATATCGTCGAATATCTCTGCGTTATCTGCGGCTGCATGATCCCTTTGGTGTTGCTGATGAAGCGACCACCGAAGGGAACCCAGGCCGCTGTTCACTAAAACTTCTGCAACCCGGAGACAGTGAGACGATCTCCGATTTAGCCAACACATGGAGATGTTGATATGAAGACTTGGTTTATCACAGGCGACCCTCGCGGATTCGGCCGCATCTGGGCTGAGGCCGCGCTGACCCGCGGAGATAACGTCGCGCTGACCGCCCGCAAGCTCGACAACATCGTTGAACTCAAAGATCGCTTTGAAAGCCAAAGCGGATCTTCACCAGCGCGAACTGATGGTCGATCTCAAGCATGTAACCGCGATTAGCCAGCAAGCAGAGAACCTCTTCTTCGAGTTGATGAAGGACGGTGTGGCATTCCGATGTGGCGACGTCTTTGCCAAACACGTGGTAGCTCAACTCGCGAACAGATTGCGCAAGAGCCTTCAGGAGACAAATAAATGACACACGGAAAGAGGAATCACAATGGCAATGTCGAACCAAGTATGCACGCGACTCCACAAGGTTTTGGCTGTCACTGTCCCGGCGATTCTCATTTCGGCTTCGATGCTCTATGTAATCTCGTGCTTAATCGCGGTTCATAC
>CAZLIE010000237.1:0-3567 GCA_964559345.1 uncultured Terriglobales bacterium | reverse complement strand
ATGGAGTTCGGCAGTTCGCGGAGTCCGCTACGACGGAGCTTCAGCCGGGTCCAGGCGAGCTGGTGTGTGGCCAGGGCAGCCGGTCGCCCATCCAGTCCCGCCAGCTTGCGCAGCGCTGGTACCGCGTATCCGGCTGCCGATCTGCAGGCGTCACGGGTCCCAGATCCTCCAGCCGGGTCTGCTCGCCACGGATCAGTGCGGCGGCCTGGGTACCGGGCAGTTCTTGCTCGACGAACGCCACCTGGCGATACCGCCAAGCTCGGACCGTGACGTGATCTTCCCCGATGGTCACTTGGCCGTGGAGGAGCTTCCACCCCGAGTCCTGATCGTTGGCAAGCGCCAGCCGTACCCCAACGCGTTCGCATGCTTCGACCACTGTGATCAGCTCATCGACCGAGTGACCACCTGCTTCGGCCAGCATGATCTGTTCCAGCAGATCCACGTGCCCATGTTGACAGTGTCAGATGCCCCTGCGCGCGCCAATTTCCAAGTGCGGCATCGCCGGGTCCGGTAGGCCACACCTGGGAAATCTGCAAAGCCCCGGCGAGCGGGATTTCTCGTTCCAAGGTTCCGCGAACCACTACTGCGACGTCCACCACCAACCCGAACCCTGTCGCGGCTGCGCCGCTGACCGGAAAGCAGGGCCCGAATGAGCGTCTCGAAGGCCCAGCGCAATCAGGTCATGCCAGAAGCACTCCGGAGAGCGGAAGCCGAAGGGTCACGAGTGAGGAGAGGCAGTCGCCGTGGCTGCGACCCCTGGCAGATTCGGGCCATTCAGCCTCAGCGAGTCTTGATCCCATTGATTGGGTTCGTGGCTCGGAACGTGTGTCTCGCCGTGGCTCGCTTGCGGTGGGGGAACCCCCTCCAACACGACAGCAAGCCACTGGGCACCTGCCGGAGGGTCTTGTACAACCCAATCGTTCACCCTCCAACGCCCTTTGAGATCCAACGACGCCACGGGCGAAACGAGCCATTGCGCTGCCTGAGAAGTCCCGGCAACAGCAGGACCAGGCTGCGCCAGTCGAGCGATCACATAAACGTCGAAATCCCGCGGAGGCACAACGCTAACTGTCCCCTTGAACGTGTAGGACCTTCCTCGCGGAACCGCAGGAGTCTCCGACCACGACGTGATCGAAATCCTGACGCCATCGGGCGAAGGGGACGCCGTTCCGGAAGAACCGCCATCCTTGCCGACCAGCCCTATCAACGCGACCACAACCGCAGCCACCGCAGCGATCACCGCAGCAGTCACCACCTGCCAACGTTCAAACCAACCAGCCCGCTTCTTCGGCCGAGGTTTTCCACCCTGCGCTTGGCTCATGCCGATCTCCCCGGTAGCCGGGAATCCAATCGCATCCAGAATGCGCGCGAAGACAGCAAATCGCTGAAACTTGCCAAAAGAACCCACGTCAAACGGCAACAACGCCGGACCGAAACCGCTGAGCCAATAACCCGCCCAACCACCTCGATCGCGGTGACCGCACCATGACCGCTGACCCCACCCCATGCGACCGCTGCGGCCAACCCCACACCAAATGCAGCAGCCACAAACGCAACGGCGACCCATGCGGCCAACGGCCCGTCAAAGGCACCAAGGTCTGCAAGATGCACGGCGGCCTCGCACCCCAGGTCCGGGCAGCCGGCGAGCGGCGCCTGCAAGAGGCCGCCGCTGAGGCCGCGGTCGCGACGTACGGGCTGCCACGCGAAGTCGCCGCGGATGTCGCGCTCCTCGAGGAAGTCCACCGGACCGCGGGCCATGTCGCCTGGCTGGCGGCGAAGGTCGCGCAGTTCGGCGAGGACGAGTTGACGTGGGGGATCGTCGAGGAGGTCGACAAGCGGGCGACGGAGTTCGGCGGGGTGGACACCACGTCGAAAGCGCAGCCGAGTGTGTGGCTGGAGCTATACCAGCGGGAGCGGAAGCATCTCGCGGCTGTGTGCAAGGCCGCGCTGGATGCTGGGGGTGGCGGAGCGGCAGGTGCGGCTTGCTGAGCAGCATGGTGCGCTTTTGGCCGGCGCGATCCATCGGATCTTGGATCGGCTGGAGCTGTCGCGCGAGCAGCGGGCGCTCGTGGCGACGGTCGTCCCGGAGGAGCTGAGGGCGGTCGCTGGGGGTGGCGTGTGATGTCTGCGCCGATGTTCGAGCGTGCGGTTGGTGCCGGTCCGGCCTGCAGGTCGTGCTGGCGGGCTGGCCGTGTCTCGGCTGAGGGGACGGGGATTCGGATGCAGCGGATCCGGACTGGTTGCGGGTGCTGCGGGGATGCGTTCGCGTGCCCGGTGTGTGACGACAACCCAGAGACCTCGCTGTTCCCGTGGCGGCAGCTGCGGTCGCCCCCGACCGGGCGGTAGACGGCCCGGATTTGATCGCTGAGCGGATTGGAGCCTCGCATGCGTATCGACAGTCACACCACGTCATCGAGGGGTGGTGCGGCGCAAGTGAGCGCGCCCTCCGTGTTGCCGCGCGCGGAGCTCGAGGAGCCCGAAGACGTATTGCCTGCGGCCAGGCCGGAACACCGCAGAAAGGACCGAGCACCAATGAAGTGGCGAAGAACCACGGCCGCTATCGGCCTCACCATCGCAGCCCTCACCCTCACAACGAACGCACGGGCAGACCCCAAACCCGACCTCAACACCGCGCAGCAGAAGCTCCGTGACCTGACCGATCAGGTCGACGCCCTTGAGCAGAAGTACCTCAAGACGAAGGACGACCTGGCCAAGGCGCAGAAGCAGCTCCAGGTCGACCAGCAGCTGGTCAAGCAGGACCAGAAGACCTACGACGACGCGCGTACCGCCATCGCGCAGATGGCCGCCAGCGCCTACAAGAACTCCGGCGGCGACGACAGCAACTCCCTGGGTTTGGTGCTGAACGCGAAAAACCCGTCGGACCTGCTCGACCAGATGTCGGTCGTCACCGCGGTCTCCAAGGACCGCACCTCGGCGCTCGCCAACATCGTCGACGCGGCCCAGCGCCTCAAGCGGGTCCAGGACCAGCAGGCGCTGACCGTCAAAAGCATCCAGAGCACGCAGGCCTCGCTGAAGTCGCAGCACGACACGCTCGCGAAGCAGGAGACGCAACTCGCACGCGACGTCATCGCCGCTGGCGGCCCGGCACCCGGTGAGGGCACCTGCAACGTGACCGCCGCTAACGACAAGGCCCAGCAGGCGATCGCTTTCGCGTGTAGCCAGCTCGGCCAGCCCTACCTCTGGGGTGGGACCGGCCCGCTGTTCGACTGCTCCGGCCTCGTCCAAGCCGCCTGGGCCCGCGCGGGCATCAGCCTCCCGCGCACCACCTACGACCAGTGGAACGCCGGCACCCACGTCACCCAAGACCAGCTCCAGCCAGGCGACCTCGTCTTCTTCGACGCGAGCCTCGGCCACGTCGGCATGTACCTCGGCGGCGGCAAGTTCATCCACGACCCGCACACCGGCGACGTCGTGAAGATCTCCGACCTGACCGGCTACTACGCCTCCGCATTCCAAGGCGGCGTTCACCTCTCCTGACGAAAGCTGACGATGTGTAGCTTCCGCAGATTGATGTCGCATTCCGCGTTTCGCTGTCGTCGCTGTGTC
>CAZLIE010000236.1:0-3570 GCA_964559345.1 uncultured Terriglobales bacterium | reverse complement strand
GTTATCAAGAGTTAACGGTCTTTGAGAACCTGGAGGTCGCCCGCCGTTTGCATCCTGGCACTGCGCCTGAGGCGGTGAGTCGCATCATCGAGCGCATGGGGCTGGCAGCCTATGCCGACCGGCGGGCCGGGACCCTTTCCCTGGGGAATGCACAGCGGCTGGGATTAGCTAAAGCGCTGCTGCATGCTCCCAGGCTCCTGTTTTTAGACGAACCGGCCAACGGCCTGGACCCGGCCGGGATCGTCGAGATTCGTGAACTCCTGCTCGAACTGACCCACGAACAGGGCGTGACGGTCTTTCTGGCGAGCCACATGCTGGCCGAAGTTTCGCGGCTTGCCCAGCGTATCGGGATTATCCACCAGGGGTGTCTGCTCCAGGAGCTAGATGTTGATGAGCTTGAACAGAATCGACGCCGGCGGCTGCTCTTACGGGCGCGCGACCTGGAGGCGGCTCGCCTGGCGCTCGCCACCGCCGGATATCCTGCTGCACTGCTTCGGGACGGGACGCTCGAACTCACTGATCTCCGTTCACTTGAACATCCTGACGACATTGCTAGCCTGCTGGTTCAGGCCGGAGTGCCGCCTACACAGGTGCTGGTCGAGGAAGAAGACCTGGAGCAGTATTTCCTCCGGCTGGTAGGAATGAATGGAGGACAGAACCATGCGTGACCTGACCAATGCCGTTTGGATTGAGCTGCGCAAAGCCACTCGTTCGCGGATGCCCCTGTTTACTGCTCTGGGGTTCCTGGTGCTGGCCTTTGGCCTCGCCTTTTTGATGTTCATCTACAAATACCCCACCTTTGCCCGGAGTATTGGCCTGATTAGCGCGAAGGCCAATCTGGCAGGAGGGGCTGCCACCTGGCAGTACTATCTGGGCCTCCTCGGCCGAGCGATCGCGGTTGTCGGAATCCTGTTGTTTAGTCTCCTGGAGAGCTGGGTGTTTGGCCGCGAATTTGCCGATGGAACCCTGAAGGATCTGCTTGCTGTCCCGGTTGCGCGCGCAACGATTCTCCTGGCGAAATTTCTCGTTGTGGTCCTCTGGTCTCTCCTCCTGACCGTGATGCTCTTCCTCGTGAGCTTGCTGCTCGGGGCAGCGATTGGATTGTCACAGGGGACGACTGAGGTGTTCTGGCATGGAACTATGACTCTGGCAGTCGCTGCTTGCCTGGTCATCGTCGATGTCTTTCCGTTCGCTTTCTTCGCCAGCGTGGGACGAGGCTACTTGCTGCCAATGGGGGTAACGCTGCTGGTCCTCGTGCTTGGCAATGTAGTTGCCATCGCCGGATGGGGAAACTATTTCCCCTGGGCGGTGCCAGCGTTGTATGCCGAGTTGACTGGAAAGGGGAATCTCGAAGCAGCCAGCTACCTGCTTGTGCTCATAACGGGGCTCGCAGGCCTGGCCGGAACCTATCTCTGGTGGAGATTTGCGGATCAGAATCGCTAGCCATATTGAGCCGGAAAGAGCAAGCTAGGCTGAAGCGATTTTTGAGAAAGGAGAGACCAGATCTTCTGATTTCTCCTTACATGTTACTTTCTCAATCGTATCCCTCTCGAAAGCCCCGAGACCTCCTTTTGTCGCAAGACAAGGAACGATTTTAGCATAAACGGTTGAGTTTTTCTCAAGAATCCTGATCGTCCTTTTCCGAGCAAAAAGAGCGAGGTGTTTAACGATCAGGGATCAATCGGATTTGGTATGAGTAGAAGATGAGGGAGAGGGAAAGGAATTGCTAGTGTGAGCTGATCAACATCTCTGCTGTGAGATGGCTCCTCCTCAAATGCTTCTGGACCTGCCATACTAGAGCTATATACTCACTCTATGAGAATGAAAAGGACTAGGCTTATGAACACTCTCGATATCCTGTTCCTGGTGACGATTGCTTTGCTGGTCTTTAATGGATTGCGCAATGGGGCGGTTTTTAGCTTGATTCATTTCGTCGCGCTTCCGGTGGCATTTGCGGGGGCGGCGTTGTTTGGGCCATCCCTGACGAGTGTACTGGCTGCTCATCACCTCCCTGCGACTCCGCTCATTGCGTACGGGGTGCTGTTCTTCGGGATTGTGCTCGTGCTGCATGTCCTCGGGTCAAGTCTGCGGCGTGTGCTGCACGCCGTTCCGTTCATTGGGGCTGGAGATCGACTGATTGGGGCCGGGCTTGGCTTTGTCGAGGCGTGGCTGTTGTGGGTGGTGCTGCTGGCAGTGCTGCACGGCTTTTTGCAAGGGACTCACTCGATTCCAGGGGTTGGACCTTCGTTGTTTCAAAGCTGGCAGCAGACGTATGCTAGCGCGATTGCGCAGAGCCTATTTGCGCATGTGAACAGTGTGTTTGTGCAGATGCTGCACGTGTAAGGAAACCGGCATGGTGACACAGGGACCCGAAAATCGAACCCTGTGTCATGCTCGTTCTAACGAATGCATGCACCCCATTCGTCCTGTGCTGCCAGGATGACCGGAGATTCAGTGAACTTGTAGGCATCGGGGTGGAAAGATTGGTTGTCCCATTCAGTTGTCCAGGCGTTGCAGGCCAGTAATCTCGTGCTGAAGAACGATCTACGCGCCCTAATCTTGAGCCGATGAGGCTGGCGCCCGTGTGGTTCGTTATGAGGCACTGTTCAGGATACGATCAGAAGTCGGCTCCCACGTCTCTTACCCTCCGTGGATGCTGATTTCTTTCTGGCGGGCATAGCGCCAGACTTCGCCTGGATCGGTGATCCCCCGAGCTCGTGCTTCCTGAACCCAGGTACTCATTTCATACTTGTTCTGAAAGAGCCGGTTGCCACAAAAGATCTTGCGCCGTGCGAAAGGGACTGGCGTCGTCCGCATGAGCCACTCCCGGATCTGTGGATCATCTGCTCGTTCGGTATACCACCACGGCGTTTCCAACGTGTAGCGTGGATCATGAACCCATGCTGGGCAGGGGACTCCATAGCGTTCACATAGAAACTCGACGGTGGCGGCACAAAACGCACTCCACCGGCAGGTATGGTCCGTGTCCTGCGCTGGCTTGGCGAGCGGTTCACTCACTAATGCGGCCCGCCTGTCTTTGGCATAGCCATACCAGGCATTGCGAAAGTTGCCCAATGCAATCCATGGCTCTTCCCCCCCGCAGATCTGCTGGTACGCCTGGGTCATGGTCTGCAGCGTTCCAAAGGTGGTTGACATCGCGCATCTCTCTTCCTTCTTTTGATGATCCTTGCTGTTACTCGGGAAAAAGCTCCTGAAGAGCATGCTCACTATCTTCAGCATTGGCGGCTTGTGCCGCAGGCGAAACGTAGCGGTCCAGCAATCGCCGAGCTTGTTGCCGTGTTTTGACTTTCACGTGCTGAAGCAACACGTTACTATCTTCGATATCTTTCTTTCTCCCTGCCAAGATCTTGAGGGCAAGAATATACGCGTTGGATGGAACGTAGATATGCAGTGAGCCAAACCGCTTCCATAACGTCCCTTTCGGGATGATCACCACATCATACATCAGCAGGTGCGTCATGTAGTTGAACCAATCAGGTTCCAGTTGCTGCTTTTCGGCGACAGCTTGCACACCTTCCCGAAGCGCGTCAATTCCTCGTTGAAGGGCAT
>CAZLIE010000235.1:0-3633 GCA_964559345.1 uncultured Terriglobales bacterium | reverse complement strand
CGGCGGCGAGCAGGTTCGGCAGGTCGCCGAGGTCCAAGTGGGAACGGGATTCGAGGATCAGCACCATCGGCAGTCCGCCCGGCCGCTCCATCGCCCGTACCCGCCAGCGTTCGCTGACCCAGATGTAAGCGTCGTCCGAAGCGGCGCACGCGGGACAGCTCGCGATGTCCTCGCCATCCCTCGGCGGCTCGACGTCGACAACCGGCTCTAGGGGCTTGACCCGTAGGTCGCCCTCGAAAGGAAAACTGGGCCAGGAAACGAAGTCAGGCAGCTTGCCGGGAGTCTGGGGCACGAGAAACAACCTAGCGGAGCCGGCCGCCTGTGTCGTCACCCATTGGGCCCGGCGTCGGGTTCTGGCACCCACCAACGAGCCTCGTTGACCGTTGCGAACCCGAGTTGCTCGTACAGACCCCGTCCCTGCTCGGTCGCGGTCAACGTGACCGGCACATCGCGGTACCGGTCAAGGATCGACGCCATGAGGGCGCGAGCCACCCCGTTGCCCCGGTGCTCCGGCAGCGTCGTCACCTGGTACACGCCAACGCTCGTACCGTCGTCGAAGGTGTAGGCGGCCCCGGCCGGTACGTCGGCGCGGTACGCGAGCCACACGCACCAGCCAGGTACGTCGAGCAGGCGGGGCGGGTGCACGAGACCCCGCATCTCCGGCTCCAGCGTGGCCGGTGTGAACACGGCGGTCATGACGTGCTCAGCGACCGCGAGCTGGTCGGCGTCGGACACCGGCACCGCGCTCACATCCTCGCCGACGCGGCCCGGCACACGAACCGCGCCCGGCTCGCGCACCATCACGGGAAACCGGAACCGTTCGCCGAATCCGTGTGGCGCGAGGTCGAGCCTCCCGCTCGGATCCTCCACAACCCGGCGGTTCGCGTCGGTACGGGGGAGGACCGCCGAGGTCACGTCGCCGATCGTCTGCTCCGGATCGGTACCGGCATCCAGCACGACCGCGCGGAGCGTGTGGTACCGCGAGGGCCAGACCGCAAGTACCCGATCCGAGCACAACAGCACCTCGCCGGAGCCCTCGGCCAGCGCGGTCCACATTGCTGCGGCGTTGCGGGAGTAGGCGGCGAAACCCGTCACGGCTCGGCAGTCTGCCACTCGTCATCCACAGGCCGCCACCGGGTTCTACGCGCTATTTCGGCCCTGCGCGGGGTCGCCTGTGGATAACTTCTGTGGAAACTCGGCGGCCTCAACGGCCGGCCGAGCGCCCCTCGACGCCGATGATTCCGACGATCCGCTCGAGGTCGTCGACCGTGGCGAACTCGATGGTGATCTTCCCCTTGCTGCGGCCGATGTCAACGCGCACCCGGGTGTCGAAACGGTCGGACAGGCGCTCGGCGAGGTCGGTCAGCGCGGGGGCGTGCGGCTTGGCGCGGCGCTTGGCCGGTGCCGACTTGCTCGGACCCTCCGCCGCGGCGAGGGCGACCAGCTCCTCGGTCGCACGGACCGAAAGCCCCTCGGCCACGATGCGGGTGGCGAGCGCCTCCTGCTGATCGCTGTGCTCCATGGCGAGCAAGGCCCGAGCGTGCCCGGCGGACAGCACCCCGGCAGCGACCCGCCGCTGTACCGGCGCCGGCAGGTTGAGCAGCCGGATGGTGTTCGAGATCTGCGGCCGGCTGCGGCCGATCCGGCGGGCCAGCTCCTCGTGGGTCACACCGAACTCGTCGAGGAGTTGCTGGTAGGCGGCCGCCTCTTCGAGCGGGTTGAGGTCGGCGCGGTGGATGTTCTCCAGAAGGGCGTCCCGCAACATCGCGTCGTCACGTGTGTCGCGGATGATCGCCGGGATCGCGGGCCGGCCGAGGGCCTGGGCGGCGCGCCAGCGGCGCTCGCCCATCACCAGTTCATACTTGTGCGGCCCGATCTCTCGCACCACGATCGGCTGAAGGAAGCCGACCTCGTCGATCGAGGCCTTCAGCTCGGCGAGGGCCTCCTCGTCGAAGACCGTTCGCGGCTGCTTCGGGTTCGGCACGATCGAGTCGACCGCGATCTCCGCGAAGCGCGCTCCCGGTACCGGGGACAGGCCGAGGTCGACCTCGACCACCGCGTCGACGCCGTCCGCGCCGTTCGCCGCCGGTACTCGGGTGATCGGCTCGGTCGGGGTAGTCGGGATCAGCGCCCCGAGCCCTCGACCCAGTACACCGCGAGGCTTACTCATGCGAGCCCTCCCACTCGTGACCCTCGCTCAGCGATTTCCTGCGCCGCCTCGAAGTAGCTGATCGCGCCCCGCGAGCCCGGGTCGTAGGTCATGACCGACTGGCTGTAGCTCGGCGCCTCGGAGACCCGGACGTTGCGGGGGATCACCGACTGGAGGACCTTGTCGCCGAAGTGTGCCCGCACGTCCTGCTCAACGAGGTCGGCCAGCCGGGTGCGGCGGTCGTACATGGTCAACAGGACGGTCGTGATCTCCAGCGGCGGGTTCAGGTGCGACTTGACCAAGCCGATGTTGCTCGTCAGCGCCTGCACACCTTCGAGTGCGTAGTACTCGCACTGGATCGGGATAAGTACCTCTTGGGCCGCGACGAGTGCGTTGACTGTCAGCAGGCCGAGGGAAGGGGGGCAGTCGATGAAGATGTAGTCGTACTCGGTGCGGGAACCCTGGATCGCCCGGGCCAGGCGCGACTCGCGGGCCACCACGGAGACCAGTTCGATCTCGGCACCGGCGAGGTCGATCGTCGCGGGTACGCAGGCGAGGTTCGGGATGCCGTCGACGGGCTGGGTCACGTCCGCCAGTGGCGTGCCGTCGATGAGGCAGTCGTAGACGTCTGGCACGCCAGCGTGGTGCGGGACGTTGAGTCCCGTGGAGGCGTTGCCCTGGGGGTCGAGGTCGATCACCAGTACCCGGTTGCCGTGCAGCGCGAGGGCGACCGCGATGTTCACCGCGGTGGTGGTCTTGCCCACGCCGCCCTTCTGGTTCGCGACACAGATCACCCGGCGGTGCGTCGGCCGTGGCATGGTGATCTCTCCGCTGGGGTTAAGGATCTTGACTGCCCGCTCCGCTTCCTGAGCGAGCGGCGGATCCTCGGTTTCACGTGAAACGTCTGCGTCGGTCATGGCCGTCCCTGCTTCGCCGTACCCGTCTACCGGTACCGGACGGGGCGCCGGAACCATCGGTCGCACCTGTCCCGGAATCCCCTCT
The DNA here is from genome assembly GCA_964559345.1 of uncultured Terriglobales bacterium. GTDB lineage: Bacteria > Acidobacteriota > Terriglobia > Terriglobales > Acidobacteriaceae > Gp1-AA112. The sequence goes on along the minus strand of CAZLIE010000235.1, from coordinate 482 downwards.
GCGGCCGAGTATGCCGCACTCGGCGCAACGCGGCCCGATCCGTCAGCGGGGGTCACGATCGGCGACGCGACGGTCGGACCGACTGGAACGTTCACCGCCGGCCAGGTACCGCCCTGGGCCGAGCCGCCCACCGCATCCGTGGGACCCTGCGCACTCGGCGTGGCCGACCAGGACACGGCCGCGACCGGCCCTGTCGATGGCGACCCGAGCCGCGACGGGCCCGTGCGCGGCACCGGTTGCCCGAGGATCCCCGCAGCCCGGCCCAATGGCCAGCCCTCGAACCGCGGATCGGCCAGGCCGTACCCCTCGGCAGCAGCGTTCTCGTGCACCGTTCATCCTGATCGTGAGGAGTGGATGTTGCGTGCCCAGCCGGCGCCGTCTCGGGCCGCCGACTGGCGCCGAGTCAGCCTACGACCGGTGCCGATGCGAGGCTACCGCCGCCCGCCGCGCCGAGGAGGTACGGCACACCTTGCCTGCGGACA
>CAZLIE010000234.1:0-3663 GCA_964559345.1 uncultured Terriglobales bacterium | reverse complement strand
GTTGGGCCCGACGAGGGCGAAGATGCTGCCCGGCGCGACCGTGAACGACAGCTCGCGGACGGCGTCGCGCACACCGTCGTACGAGAGGCAGACTCCGTCGCAGGCGATCATCGTACCGTGGTACGCGCCGCCGGGCGGCGATCTTCCGTCAGCCGAGCTCGGCGGCGGCGACGGCGCGCAGCGTCGGGAGATCGACGTTGCCGCCGGTGAGGACGATGGCGACGCGGCGACCGGCGAGCTGGGGGCGCAGCTTCATGACGCCGGCGAGCGTGGCGGCGGCGGCGCCCTCGACGAGCTGGTGCGTCGTCGACAGGAGCGTGCGCATGGCGGCGGCGATCTCGCCGTCGGTGACGGTGACGAAGCCGGCCAGGCCCTCGCGCAGGACCGGGTAGCTGAGCTCGTACGGGACGCGCGTGGCGATGCCGTCGGCGAAGGTGTCGGCGCGATCCCAGGCGCGCGGCGTGCCGCTGGTGACGGACTCGTGCATGGCGGCGGCGCCGGCGGCTTGCACCGCGTAGACGCGCAAGGACGGGCGCAGCGCCCGCGCGACCACCAGCGCGCCCACCGCGATCGAGCCGCCGCCGACGGCGACCACCATGGCGTCGAGGTCGGGCGCCTCGTCGACGATCTCGAGCGACACCGTGGCGGCGCCGGCGAGCACGTGGCGATCGTTGGTCGAGTGCACGACGTGGAGCCCGCGCGCGCGGCGGATCTCGTCGGCGGCGGCGGTCGACTCGTCGTAGTCGCGGCCGGCCTCGACGAGCTCGGCGCCGACGCCGGCGATGGCGGCGTTCTTCTCGGGGTTGTTGCCGCGCGGCACCACCACGACGACGGGCGCACCGAGCCGCCGCCCCGCCCACGCCAGGCCCGCGCCGTGGTTGCCGCGCGTCGCGGCGATGGTGAGCTCGAGCCGGGCGAAGCCCGAGTGCGAGGGCGAACGCGCCGCCGCGTCGCCTCGTCGAGCGCAGCGACGGCGCTGACCGCGTTGCGCACCTTGAAGGCGTTGGTCGGCTGATGGTTCTCGTGCTTGACGAGGACGCGCACGCCGTCGCCGACGGCGGCATCGAGGGGGGCATAGTCGCGCAGCGCCGTCGGGCCGAGGTGCGGGCGGATGCGCGCGGCGGCGGCGCGGACATCATCGATGGTGATGGGCCACATCTCAGCCTCCGAACGGCGCGCGCTCGTAGAGCACGAACCAGTAGTTGTCCTTGCGGCGGATGACGTCGACGAAGCGGAACTGCTGCAAGAAGCGCGGATCCTCGTAGAGCCCGCAGTAGTAGGGATTGCGCGAGAGGAACGGCGCGAACAGCGCCTCCTTGTCGCGCGCCGTCGTCGCCTGGTCGGCCTGGCGGCGCACGTCCGCGGCGTACTCGTCGTCGACGTAGGCGACCCAGGCGACGAGCTGCGCGTGCAGGCCGAACAGGTGGTCGCGGATCGCCGCCTGCCCCGCCTCCGACGGCATGCGCATGAACGGCGATGCGCGATCGCGCCAGCGCACGTGGCCGATGAACGAGTCGACCAGGCCGATTGGGTCGACGAAGCGCAGCTCCATCGCCGCCCACGGGGTCTGGCCGAGATCCTGGAAGATGACCATGTCGCCCGGCTGCGCGTGCCGTTGCATGAGGCGCGCCAGCGGCACGTGCGAACGCTCGCCGAGCGCCCAGTAGCCGACGGTGTGCAGGCGGGAGCCGATGAAGCCGATGCCGGTGCCGCAGACGCCGAGCGCCACCAGCAGCCACAGCCGATCGAGCCAGCGCTGCTGCCAGCGACGGGCGAGCCACGGCGCCGCCATCGCTAGCGCCAACGGCCACCAGATACGCGCAGAAGATGGCGACGGCGCCGGCGGCGAGGAGCGCCACGCCGTCGCGCTTGCGCCACGCCTCGACGAAGGTAAACAGGCACGCCACGCCGGCCAGGCAGGTCACGCCGAGCTCGCCGAGCAGATGCAAGCCGACGCCCCAGTACAGCGAGCCGCCCTTGACCAGCGCCGTGTTGGGCACGAGCCCGCCGAAGTAATGCCAGCGCCACGCGTGCACCGCGCCGACGAGGACGAGCGCCACGATCGCCGGCACGTACGCGCGCCGCCACACGCACAGCGCCGCGGCGAGGAACAGGATCACGTGGCACTCGGGGCGCATCGTCGCAGCGACGGCGGCGCACAGCATCGCCGGCCAGGCGCGCCGCACTTGCAGGAAGTAGGCGCAGGCGACGACGACGAACGCCGTCTGCACCGGCTCCATCCCCGACTGCGCCCACACGAGCAGCGACGCGTTCGTCGCCGTAATCCAGCGCGCCACCACGACGGCGCGCTCGTCGCCTCCGCGCGCGCGCACCAGCGCCACGACGACGGCGATGCAGCCGAGCATCGCCGCCGCGCCGCACAGCTTGCCGAACGCCAACAGCGGCACGTGCAGCCACGCGGGCACGACGAGCAGCACCGTCCACAGGAAGCTGGTGAACCCCTCGACGGGCGGATCGCCGACGTTGAAGGTCAGCCCGTGGCCGTGCGCGGCGTTGGTGGCGTAGCGATACTCGATATACGCGTCGTCCTTGACGTAGCCGACGAACACGAGCTGCATCGCCACCGCGAACGCGTACGGGACGAGCGGATGCTGCAGGAACGCTGCTACTCGCCGCGGTAGATGCATCTGGCGTCGCAGGTCTCGTGGAACGTGATCGCGACCAGCGACGGAAGCTGCGGCTTGATGCGATCGAACAGCCACTTCGCCGTCACTTCCGACGTCGGATTCTCCAGCCCTTCGATCTCGTTCATGTAGTGATGGTCGAGGCGCGCCACCAGCGGGTTGACGATGTCGTCGAGCACGCCGTAGTCGATGAACCAGCCCGTGCGCTCGTCGACGCCGCCGACGACGTGGATCTCGAACTTGAAGCTGTGGCCGTGCAGCCGCTGGCACTTGTGGCCCGCCGGCACGTTGGGCAAGCGATGCGCGGCTTCGAACCGGTATTCCTTGACGAGCTCGACCTTCACGGAAGTCTTGATAGCACGAAAAAAGCGCCCATAACGTGAGCAATGTCCGGCGCGTTTCTCGTCGTGCATGGCCACTTCTACCAGCCGCCGCGCGACAACCCGTGGCTCGGCGTCGTCGAGCGGCAAGACTCGGCCCGCCCCTTCCACGACTGGAACGAGCGCATCGCCGCCGAGTGCTACACGCCCAACGCGTTCGCCCGCGTCCTCGACGACGCCGGCCGCATCGTGCGCATCGTCAACAACTACGAATTGATGTCGTTCAACTTCGGCCCGACGCTGCTCGAGTGGCTGGAGGAGCACACGCCCGACACCTACCGCCGCATCCTCGAGGCCGACGCGCGCTCCGTCGCTGCGCGCGGCCACGGCAACGCCATCGCGCAGGCGTACAACCACGCGATCCTGCCGCTGTGCAACGAGCGCGATCGGCGCACGCAGATTCGCTGGGGCCTCGCCGATTTCGAACGGCGGTTCAAACGGCGCGCCGACGCGATGTGGCTGCCCGAAACCGCGGTCTCGGTGCCGACGGTGGAAGCGCTCATCGACGAGGGCCTGCGCTTCGTCATCCTGTCGCCGCATCAGGCCGCCGAGGCGCGCGACGGCGGCGACTGGTTCGACGTCTCGACGGCGACCATCGATCCGACGCAGCCGTATCGGCTGCACGCGCCGTCGGGGCG
>CAZLIE010000233.1:0-3665 GCA_964559345.1 uncultured Terriglobales bacterium | reverse complement strand
CAAAGCCCATCTCTACCAGGCCAGCCGCTCCGCTGGCTCGGCGATGAACCACGCGAGCATTTGCGCCGCGCTTTCCGTCCGGCCACCAAACGACGATCTCGGCATTGACAGCGAACTGGGCGCGAGTGCTGAGCAAGCCACCGTGCCGGCTGATGACGATGGTCTCAGCCATTTCAAAATGGGATTCAGGCGATCCGGCCAGGCGAATCGTGACATGCATTCGCCTGGTGACTCGCACTCCACGTCGCACATAGGTAATCATCCTGCGGAGAAAGCGCGACAATGTGATCCGCGATGTCTCTTCCAAATCGAGGAATTGGACTCCCACCGCCGAGCCCATTACATGGACCACTTTTGCAGCGGTAGATATTGAATGTCCGGTAGGCAAGTTGAATGACAGTCGTATGTTTGAACCGAGTGCGATTCGTTTGTGGTACGGCTGGAACAACATGCCGCCGGCACTCAGATTAAGACTGTTGGTGATCGTCCTCTCGTCCCCTGTACGCACCTCAATCGGAAGTGTGAGCGAGACTCGCGGATACTTGCGCGCAGTCTTCCAAATTTCAACAGTTTCGACTTGAGGCTCTGAGGACATCCAACCACCACACCCGATCTATTATGCAGCTTGTACGGCGGTGACTACCACGAACCACTCATCCGGCACGGCGATATCCTTCACCAGCAGCCAGACATCATGGGCAGCAGCTTCCAAGACGTGCCCAGTGTCGGGTCACTATCGTTCCAGTGCAAGACACGAGAGTAACGTGGTCCCAGTCAGTAATACAGTTCTAAAGAAGCTTTTCCGACGCCTGTCATGATTATTGACAAGCCGAGTTGATGGAAATTGACGCCAAAATTCCCGCGATTTTTTGGGGCGCTCTGCGTACCAGGGAATCTGACCCTGCGTGCCTACCAGTTCACGATGGTCGCAAACGAATGGGGATCGAGGCTGGCCCCGCCTACGAGAGCGCCATCAATTTCTTCTTCCGACATCAAGGATTTGCAGTTGTCAGGCTTAACGCTCCCTCCATAAAGAATGCGCAGCTTCTGGGCGGCCTCATCTCCAATCGCCTTCGCGGCCTCACTTCGGATGAACCGATGCGCGTCGGACGCAATCTGTGGAGTCGCCGTTTTGCCAGTCCCGATTGCCCACACCGGCTCATAGGCGATCACGAACTTGTCCATGTCCGCGCCCGAGACTTCGCGCAGGGCCACGCCCACTTGTCGTCGCAGAACATCTTCCGTGATACCCGCTTCGCGCTCTTCGATTACTTCGCCCACGCAGACGATCGCTTTCAGTCCGTCGGCCAATGCGCCGAGAAGCTTGCGATTGACACTGGCGTCGGTCTCGCCAAAATATTGCCGACGCTCAGAGTGCCCGATGATGACCTGCTGACATCCGATCGCCGCCAGCATTGCGGCAGAAATCTCACCGGTGTACGCGCCCTGTTTTTCCCAGTGCATATTTTGCGCCCCGGCCTGGATCGTGGTTCCACGAAGCGCGTCGATGGTGGCCGACAAACTGATAAATGGAGGACACAATGCAATCTCAGCGTGATTGGATGGGCGGACTAACGGCAAAAATTCGGAGATGAAAGAGCGCGCTTCATCGGGCGTCTTGTGCATCTTCCAGTTGGCGGCGATCAGTTTTTTTCGCATGCGATAATTTTCTTGAGCACGTCGTCAGCTTGGGACGTGTAGTAAGGGGCCCGGATGCAGAATCGCCTGGAAGAAAATTCCCGCGCTCGGTCGAGAGTGTTGCTCATTGTTGTTGCTGTAACCGTATCCATCGTCGGGCTGGCTTTCGACCGGATGCTTCTTCACGAAGGTATTCCGCGATACGACCTTCTCGGGATTTCAAATTCTCTAACTGGCATCGTGGCGGGAGCTTTCTACTGGCAACTCATGCACCGGGAGCGCGAGCGTCGCGATTTTCTTCGCGAACGGCTCTCCGTCATTTCCGAGATGAACCACCATATCCGCAATGCTCTCCAGGTTATCTCGTTCTACTCCTATCGAAAGCAGGATGCGGAGACGCTCGCGATGCTCCAGCAAGCGGTCACGCGTATCGAATGGGCGCTCAGGGAAGTTCTGCCGGGGGAACATGTCGAAGATTTGGCGCGTGCCGGTCTTGCCGATGAATTGCAAGTTCGCCGGCGAGGCTAGTCCCCATTCTTCTTGCTGTTGCTGAGGGCCTCGACTCCCGGCAATTTTTTCCCTTCTAGGAATTCGAGCGATGCTCCGCCACCGGTGGAAATATGAGAAATCTTCTCGGCGACACCAGCCTGATGTACCGCGGCCACCGAGTCTCCTCCTCCGACGATAGAAGTGGCGTCCTCATTCTTCGCAATCGCTTGAGCAATTTTTCTGGTCCCGGCTGCGAACGAGGAAACCTCGAACACGCCCATCGGTCCGTTCCACACGATTGTGAACGCCTCGGCAATTTCCGCTGAATATAGCTTCACCGTCTCAGGACCGATATCGAGTCCCATGTAGTCGGGCGGAATCGGCTGGCTCGCAGTGACGATCTTGGTAGGAATGTCGTTCTCGATCTTCTTAGCGATCACGTCATCGACAGGGAGCAGCATGCGAACACCTTTGTCCTTGGCTTCCGCCAGAAGTTTGCTCGCGAGCTCAATCTTGTCATGCTCGACCAGCGACTTGCCGACCTCGCGTCCTTGCGCCTTCTGAAACGTGTAGGCCATAGCTCCGCCGATCAGCAGCGCATCGACCTTCGTCAGCAGATTTTGGATTACGCCAATCTTATCCGAAACTTTTGCTCCGCCGAGAATCGCAACGAATGGACGCTTCGGATGTGCCAGCACTGAGCCTAGGTACTCCAGCTCCTTCTGCATGAGGAATCCGGCCGCGGATCGATCGACAAATTTCGTAATGCCTGCCGTCGAAGCATGGGCGCGATGCGCGGCGCCGAATGCATCATTGACGTAGTAGTCGGCAAGCTTTGCTAGAGCCCGAGCGAAGCTTTCATCATTTGCTTCTTCTTCCGGATGAAATCTCAGGTTCTCGAGTAGAAGCGTCTGACCACTTTCCAGTCGCGTGGCCAACTCTTCTGCTTCAAGTCCGACGCAATCCGGCGAAAATCCGACGTTGCATCCGCTCTCGAGCACATGATCAAGCAACATGCGCAGGCGCTCAGCGACTGGTTTGAGGCTCATCTTGGGATTCGGTTTGCCCTTAGGTCTCCCAAGATGGGAGGCCAAGATTACCTTCGCGTGATTCCGAAGCGCGTACTCGATCGTGGGCAGCGTCTCGCGGATGCGCGTGTCATCGGTAACGCGGCCTTCATCGGAAAGCGGGACGTTGAAATCGACACGGACGAAAACTCGTTTATCGCGCAGCGGCAAATCTTTGATCGATAGCTTTCGCAAGTTACAAACCTTTCTTCGCAATAAATGCGAGCAGGTCGCGCACACGGCAGGAATATCCCCACTCGTTGTCATACCAGGAGATGACCTTCACGCAGTTACCATTGACGACGCGAGTCATGAGGGAATCCACAATCGAAGACCGCGAGTCTCCGCGGAAATCGACGGATACCAATTCCTCATCTTCGACGCCGAGAATTCCTTTCATCGCGCCAGACGCAGCAGCTTTCATAGCGGCATTCACTTCTTCGGGGGTCGTCTTCTTCTCGACGAACGCGT
>CAZLIE010000232.1:0-3731 GCA_964559345.1 uncultured Terriglobales bacterium | reverse complement strand
CCCGGGGATCCGCGCCGCCGCCGTCGCTAGCGCATTTGTCGCTGCTGCCAATGGTACGTCAGGAGCGCGTCGTCAGTGGTGCGGCTCGGCATCGGCGCGGTGGGCGTCGGCGCCTAGCGGTAGGAAGAAGGGCAGCGGATCGCGCACGAAGCGGAAGGCGATGGCGCGCACGAGGCGGCGTCCGGCGTGGTCGATGCCGCGCGCGCGCAGGGCGACGCCGAGGGCGCAGGCGAAGCTGACGCCGAAGTTGAGCGCGAGCATGCATGCGATGCCGACGGCGGCGGCCCAGAAGTGCGGCGCGTGGAGGCCGAGCGTGCAGCCGGCGAGCGTCAGGCTGCCCGTCGAGAGGGTGACGTGCCGGACCTCGAGCGGCAGGCCGAAGAACTTGCCGATGACCGGCGTCATGCCGAGGAGGAAGCCGATGGCGACGTTGCCGCCGATGCCGGCGACATTGCGTTGCAGCGCGCGCGCGAGCCAGCGCATGGCGCCGCGGCCGACGACACGGCCGAGGCGGTGCTTGGCGATCGCTTCGGGGAGCCGGCGGTACGTGACCCAGTTCTCGAGCCAGCCGGCGCCGAGGCTCGACAGCCACAAGAGCACGCCGGTGAGCGCGGCGAAGAAGATGGTGCCCGAATGCAGCGGATCGAACGATTCGAGCGTGTGCGCGGCCGCGTGCTCGTCGAGGAACGGCGCGCCGTGGATGCGCGTGTAGATGATGTTGAACAGGAACGCGGTCGGGATGACCAAGCCGACGTTGCCGATGGCGGCGCCGAGCTGCGAGCGGCAGATGCGCTGGATCAACGTGACCAGCTCGTCGAGCTCGTCGCGCTCCTTGCCGCCCGAGCCGTGCAGCGAGCCGGCCAGCGCCGCCGCGATCATTGACGGCTGCTTGGTGGCGAGCGTGAAGCCGCACAATTGCATGAGGAGGAAGCTGAGGGCGTAATTGAGCGACGCGCCGAACCCCTCGAGGAACAGCGGCAGGTGCGCCCACATCACCAGGTACTTCACGGCGATCGTGCCGCCGGTGACGACGCCGCCGCCGCCGCCCGACGCGAGCATCTTCCACCACTGCCGGCGCGTGATGGTGATGTAGTGCTCGCCCGTCTGCCCGGCGTGCTCGATCACCTTGCGCGCGAGCAGGTGCAGGTTCGTCGACAGCATGTCGCGCACGCTGCGCTCACGGACGCGGGCCGCGGCGATCTGCGCGATCACGTGGAAGGCGGCGGCGGTGCGCGTACCGTCGTCGGCAGCGCCGGAGATGGCGAGCAGGTCGCGCAGGCGATCGAGGTTCTTGCCGATGACCTCGAGGCGGTAGACGACGTCGACGGAGACGCCGAACTCCTCGAGGTGCGCGCGCACGGCTTCGAGCGCGTCGCGGCAGGCGACGATCTGTTCGCGGCAGGACGCGGCCGAGCCGATGCCGGAGAAGAGCGCGTCGCACAGCCGCGGCAACAAGAAGAAGGGCGACGCCGCCAGCGGCACCTCGGGGCTGCGCGCGCGGATCTCGCGCGACAGGCCGAGCGCCGAGGTGCGCGTGGCGACGAGCGCGATGACGTCGAGCATCGCCTGCGCCAGCGGGGCGAACGGCGCCGGCGCGTGCGGCTCGTCCGCGCGAAGGTCAAGCAGCTTTACCAATCGCGCCGACAGCTCGTCGGGCACGAAGGCGAGCCAGAGCGCGTCGCGCATCGTCGGGAACATGCGCGACACCAGCGCGCCGAGATCGCGCGGCGAATCGGCCGACGGCAGAAAGCGGCGCGACATGCGATCGGCCGACTCCTCCCACAGCCCGCGATCGTTGGGCAGCCCGCTCTCCAGCGCCGGCAGCGCGTCGCCGTCGGCGCAGACGCGCGCCACCGCCGTCGCCAGCGCCCGGCGCCACGCCGGCACCTCCGCGAGCACGTCGACGAGCAGGCGCAGGCGCACGATCGGCGCCGGCTCCACTTCGACGAGCGCGCCGCCCGAGCGCAGCCAGCGCGCGGCCGTCTCCAGCGTCTGCATGGCGACGTCGAGCGACGGCGACGCCGGCATGGCGACGAGCCAGCGATGCAGCGCGCGCACGTCGCGCGGCTTGACGCGCCCGGCGTGACGCGTCGCCAGCGACTCGGCGTCGGGCGGCGTCGCGTCGGCGAGCGCCGCTGCCGTCGAGGAAGCCATCCCGGCATCATAACGCAACGGCGCGCCGGCGCGGCGCGGTCGATTGTGTAACTTTCGTCGCGGCGCTAGGACTGCGCGCGGGCGCGGTGGAACGACTCGAGCTCACGGTTGGCGCGGACGAGCACGCCGAGCCGTTCCTCGACGGCGGGGAGCGCGCCTCCCGGGATGGCGAAGTAGGCTTCGTCGTCGGGCAGCGCGGTGTAGACGCGGTTGCCGATGCAGCCGAAGCTGGCGCCGGCGCGCGCCTCCTCGATCGCCTGCGGCAGGATCGCGCACGTCGGCCGCCCCATCGTCGGCGTCGTCGCGCTCACGCCGGCCGCTTGCGCCGCTTCGGCGAGCAGCATCAGCTGGCGGGCGTTGCCGCGCACCAGGACGACGTCGGGCGGAAGCGGCGCGCGATCGATGGGCGCGTAGACGGCGACGCTGAACGGCTGCTTGCGCGTCGGGATCGACGGCACCTCGGCCATCGACAGATACTCGAGATCGACCATCGTCTTGACCAGGCCCTCGAGCTCCTTCGCCTCGGCCGGGGACAGCTGCACGCCGTGCGTGTGCGCGCCAACGGGGCAGCGCTTGTGATCGTCCGCGTTGGTGTAGAAGACCTCGCCCGCGGCGGCGCGGCGCCAATACGCGCAGCTGGCCGGCTCGGACGAGACGATGTGCGCGACGCCCGCCGGCGCCGTCTGACGGAACGCGATCGCCACCGGGTCCACGCGCAGGTTCAACAGCTCTCGTAGCTGGCTCATCATTGTCCTCCGTCGCGCGGTTCTACCATGCGGTCACGGCGGAAGGGACATCGGACCGATCGCGATCGCGCGACTACGTCTGTGACGGTACTCGTGCCACGCCGTCGCGAGCCGGCGCACGCCTTCGTCGAGGTCGCGCGCGCGCACGTACGAGAAGCAGATGCGCATCGCCAGGGGCGAGGCGGCGTTGTCGGGACGGAACATGCGTCCGGGATCGAAGCCGACGCCGTGGCGTGTGGCGATCTCGAGCAGCTCGAGATCGTCGCCGGCTTCGTCGGTCTCGAGGAACAGCGCGAAGCCGCCTTCCGGCTCGTCGCAGCGCCACGCCGGCAGGTAGCGGCGCACCGCGCGCACCAGGCGGCTCGCGCGCGCCTCGTAGAACCGGCGCGCACGGGCCATGCGCGCGTCGAAGTCGTCGCGCTCGAGGAACAGCTCCAGGATCGTCTGGCCGAGGCTGGACGCCTGCAGATCGGTCGCGTGCTTGAGCGTCATGGCGCGCTCGTGCCACGCCGGCGGCGGCACCAGCCAACCGACGCGCAGCCCCGGGCACAGCGTCTTGGAGAAGCTGCCGACGTGCCAGACGTGGTCGCGATCGCGCGCGATGAGCGGCGGCGTCATGCGCCCGTCGAAGCGCAGCTCGGCGTAGGCATCGTCCTCGACGACATGGATGCGCGTGGCCAGAAGCGCGCGTCGTGCCGTTTCCGGCATCGGACCGCTGCGCGGATTGCCGATCGCCGGCATCGCGTAGAAGCAGCGCGCGCCGTGCCAGCCCGAGCACAGCCGGCCGCCGCGCTCGCGAAAGAGATCGAGCGCCGCCGGGTACGTCTCCGC
>CAZLIE010000231.1:0-3898 GCA_964559345.1 uncultured Terriglobales bacterium | reverse complement strand
TTGGCTACTTATCCCCGGTTGGGGAAAGGTCTGTGGAAAACTCGGCGGTGGAGCTGTGGGCGATTGCGGGTTGGCCGTGAGACTGTGGCGCGCGAGTGGGTTCGGCTCCCTGGACGCTGGGTAGAATGGGTGCCCGGCCGCTAGGCCACGGCCTTGGGGAGTAGCCAAGCGGTAAGGCGCCTGACTCTGGATCAGGAGATCGAGGGTTCGAATCCTTCCTCCCCAGCCAAATCCCCCGCTAGGGGTTCCTCGTATTCGGCGTAACCGCCTGGGAACCACGTCGCCAGTTATGGGCGCGGCGTGGGAAAGAGGGCGGAAAAGGCCGAGTCAGGGGACTTCTAGGGTTGACCGGGGTCTCCTGATTCGGAGGATTGACCCCGTGAACGAGCTCACAGCCCTGGTCCCATCCCGGCGTTTCTCCGGCCGCTGGTCGATTGCCGCGTCGGATCAGCTACGGGAGGCGTACGACCTCTTCCGTCTCGAGAAACAAGGTGCGCTGCGGTCGGCGGCAACGCTGGACTTCTACGACCTGCACCTCGGCAAGTTCTTCCGATGGCTGTCGGCCAACCATCCGGCCGTCACGTCATTCGGCGAGCTCGACGCCGACATCGTCCGGCGCTACAGGGCCGAGCTGGCTTCGACTCCGGCGCGGTTCGGCCGCCAGCTCTCGCCGGAGTCGCTCCACTGCTCCCACCGGGCGCTGCGTGTCTTCCTGCGCTGGGCCGACCTTGAGGGCCACCCGATCGACCCTCGGCTGCTGCGGCTGCCGGCGCCCCGCGTGCCTCGTAAGGAGATGACCGTCTTCCACGCCGCCCAAGTGCGGGCCCTGCTCGCCGCCTGCAACTCGCCGACTGAGGACCTGCTCCTCCGGATCCTGATCGGTTCCGGCGTGCGGATGTCGGAGCTCTGCGGCCTGGCAGTGCGGGGGCCGGACGGGCTTCCTGACCTGATGATCGACTCCCTGGACCGCGGCTACGCCGAGCTCCGGGTGCGCTGGGAGTCCGCCAAGGGCGGGCGCGCCCGGCGCGTGCCGGTAACCCCGCAGCTGGCGACGGCGATCAAGCGCTACACCTCGCGCCACCGGCCGGCCAGCGACTCGCCGGTCCTGCTGCTGAACCGGAACGGCCGGCCGTTCCTGAAGGGCGGGGTGGAGGCGACGATGAACCGGCTGGAGCGGCGTCTCGGCTTCCGGGTCCACGCCCACGCCTTCCGGCACACCTTCGCCACCGTCGCCACCCAGATGGGCTGGAATTTCGAGCGTCTGCGCTCGGCGATGGGGCACGCCGACTACACGGTCCTGCAGCGCTACGTGCGGCTCGCGTCGGACCGCGACCTGGGTTCGCTACGGGAGTGGCAGGAGTTCATCGTGCCGGACCCGTCGCTTCGACGTTGATCGCCCGGATGAGCGGAGCCAGCGTCCCACCACCAGGCCAGACCTTCGCCGTTGACGTTCGCGATGCTCGGGCGTTCCTCGAAGCTGCGATCTTTGCCCTCGGTGCAGAGGGCGAGATGGCCATCGAGGGCCAGCTGGCAGGGATCAGCTTCGACGATCTTCCGAAGGTCGTGGCGCCAGCGGAGGCGCTGCGACGCCAAATGTGGCGTCCCGTCATGGACTTCGCGGTCGTACCCCTCAGGCCCGACATTGTCCAATCACTCGTTAAGCGCATCACCACCGGGAAGCGGTACGGCGAAGGCGTTCTCCACATTCAGCTTGCGCGGATGGGCGTACTCATCTTGGGCGCCTATGACGTGGATCACTGGGGACCCGGCGGAACGTGGGTATCGGCCGAAGTCGGGGACACGCTGATGAAACGGCTGGTCAGCCAGGGTGCGATCGGATCGTTTCACCGGCGGCTTACGGCCGGTAAGTAGGCTCTTCGCGAGGCTGGTCGGCGATGAACCAAGAGGCAACCGGCCCATTTCCGCAAAGCAACGACTGGGCCGGTTTCCGACTGGGCCACCCCATTGGTCCAGATTGGTCCTTATCTGGGTCCAAACCGGTCCCATTTGCCAGCTTTTAGCTGGAGCAAGATAAGGTCATCTCGCGATGACAGCGCGGTCCCCGGGCCCACCAACCCTGGCGTCACTGCGGCGCCACCGGCAAGCGATCCATGAGGTGGCTCGCCGACGTGGGCTGACGAGCATCAAGGTCTTCGGTTCGGTCGCCCGCGGCGACGCGAGGGCAGGTAGCGATGTGGACCTCCTGGTCCAGCTCGAGCCTGGCAGTTCACTCCTGGACCTCGGCGGCTTTGTCGAAGACCTTTCGGAGCTGCTCGAGAGGCCGGTCCACGTCGTCACGCCGCGCACGCTGCACGGACCATTGGACACCAAGGCGCTCGAGGACGCCACGCAGCTCTGAATCGCGACCCGCGCTTCTCGGGTACATCTCGCATTCGGTCGGTCTTCTCGCGGAGTGGCGCCACCGCGGCAAAGAGGCGTTCTTGTCTGACCAGCTCCTGCAGGCGGCCGTACTGTGGCGGCTCCAGACCCTTGCCGAGTCTGCGACTCAGCTTTCAGACGAGGTCAAGGGGCGCCATCCCGACATCCCCGTGGCGTGGCGGCTTCCGCAACATCGTCGCCTACGGGTACGTCGATCGTCTCGACCCGGATCTGGTGTGAGCCTACGTAGCGAATGACCTAGATGAGCTCGGGCGACTGGCCGAATTCGAAATCGCGCGACCGGAGGAGAGCTAGAGTCCGCAGCCGCAGTAAATCGAGCGACCGCATCAGCGGCCGCTCGCCGGCTGGCGGCTCTGGCTTTGCGCGCCGATGAGCGTGGCAGCTGAAACTCGAGGTCTTGCAGTCTGGCGATTGCTCGCCTCTTGGGATGCGGTCCGGCGGGCGGCGGTCGGCAGCCCTGGCCTCCTGATCCGCATCGCTTACGTAGAGATGGTCGGCATTGCCTTGCTGTACGTCACCGGAGCGATCTCGGTGATCGTGGGGACCGCACCGCTTTCGTCCACCCAAGTCGAAGAGGTTGCACGGAAGGCGCCAGTCGTGGGTGGATTGATCGTGTCTCTTGTCGGTTGGTTGGGCCTGCGGAGCGGCTCGCGCGGCGGACCTCTGTCAGTCGAGCGACCTTTCGTCAGTCTTGTCCTGCTCTCACCCTTAGGACGTCGCGCGGCACTCATGCGCGGAGCTGCCCGACACCTGGCGATCTCAATCGGCCTCGGCGCCTTCCTCGGCGCCGCAGTCGGGATCGCATTCTCCCTTCGGATGCGCGGCTCGCCGTTCCTCTTCGCAATGTCCGCTGGAGCCGGCGGTGCGCTGACGGCGCTTGTCTACTCCGGCTCGGCGTTGATTGCCTGCGGCAAACGCTTTAGAACAGGTGTCGCCGACGTCATTGGCCTAGTGGCGACTCTGTTGGCCGCCACGGCGCTCGTCATGAACCTTCCCGTCTGGCCATTCGGCGCGGCGGCATCGGTGGCGCTGGTGCCAGCCGGCGCACAGGTGAGCCCTCTGGGGTTGGCCTTGCCGTTGGGCCTGGTGTTCGCGGGTCTGGTAACGCTCGAGGCGGCCGACATCGAGCGGCTTCGGCGCCGGTCGGAACTCGTCGGGCTCATCGGTTTCGCAGCAGGTGGCGAAAACTTCCGGCAGGCCTGGTCCGCGTATCGCCGACTCGCCGGCGAGCGCGCCCGCCGTAACACCCTCTTGCGGTTTTCGCGGCAGCACCTGCGGTGGGCGCCCGTGCTACGGCGAGACATCCGGTCCGCTCTGCGCTGGCCCGTCATTCGACTGCTGCGGATTCTGGGGCTGGCACTCGCCGTCGCGTTGGCGGTTGTCGCAGCCTCAAGCACGACTGTCCTACTGGCCGCGGCCGGCTTGGCCGCAACCCTTCTCGCTCTGGACTGCTGCGAGGGACTGAGCCAAGACGCTGACCACCCCCAGATGTGGGAGA
>CAZLIE010000230.1:1960-3923 GCA_964559345.1 uncultured Terriglobales bacterium | reverse complement strand
CAGCCGGAACAGCAGCAGGAACGGCAGGGTCAGCGCGGCGAACGGGATGAACCACATGTGCGGCAGGAAGGTGCCGAACTCGGCGGCCGGTCCGCAGCCGTGCGGGATGTCGCCGCTGACCAGGCAGGGCGAGTAGAACGGCGTGAGGTAGTGGTACCCGGCGCCTTCGCTGAAGAAGTCCCGTTGCATGAAGACCCGGGCCGTCGCGTACGCCACCCAGGCCGTCAGCCCGAGAACCGTGAGCAGTGGGGCGAGCCACCATCGATCTGTACGCAACGTCCTTGCCGCGATCGCAGCGCGTGGCCGTGGCGCAGGCTGCGCCGGCCTCGTTGCCGTCGTCGTCATTGTCTTTTGCTCCCTGACGGGCTGACATCCAATTGTGAGTGGGGTTCCGGTTACGCCGCGCGGCCGGGCGGGGTGCGGTCACGCGGTGCACACGTTACGCCCGAGCCCGCCGGTACCATCCGGAAGGGAGTCTCGTGCGTGACGGGCCGGAAACAAAAGCGAGAACATCACATCCGGCCCGGTGTGTGCACAACCTCACTGCCGGCGCCCGCTCTGGACCGGCGTCCGCCGAACGGAGCCTGGGGTGGCCCGAACGGTTGAGCCCGACATACATCCAATGAATCGACGCGTCTGCGGGTTCATTGAGGCGGAATTTCCCGTTGACCGGGATCCAGACATCCGATGCACTGCTGCACCAGTGCTATGACGCGGATCAACCCATGACCCCGGCGCAGCCGTGGCGTGGCGAAAGGTTGGATCTCGATGAAAAGACGAAATCTTCTGGCCCTCGGGCCCGCTGCTGTCCTCGCCGGTGGTCTGGCCTCGTGCTCGGTGAAGGACAACTCGTCTCCCAGCGGTAGCTCCAGCTCCGGCGGCGGCTCGGTGAGCGGGAACATCACGTTCCTGACCTTCGAGACCCCGAACCTCAGCGCGGCGTACTGGGACGCGGCGATCAAGCGGGTCACCGACAAGTACTCCGGCATCAAGGTGCAGAAGTTGGTCTCGCCGACCGCGGACGGCCGGACCGACTACGCCAAGCAGCTCCTCCAGTCCGGGCAGTTCCCGGACGTCATGATCGCGGTATCCCCGGCCGGCTTCGCGGAGGCCGGCAACCTCTACGCCTGGCAGCAGGACGAGCTCAAGGACTTCGTCTTCCCCATGGCCAACCCGATCAAGGGGAAGTACTACCAGCTCCCGGCGAACACCCAGACCATCCCTCCGATCTACTACAACAAGGCGATGTTCGCGACCGCGGGCGTCTCGGCCACCCCGAAGACGTGGGCCGACCTGCTGGCCGCGTGCGCCGCGCTGAAGGGCAAGGGGATCACCCCGTTCGTCACGGGCGGCGGCAAGGACGGCTTCCCCTCCTCGATGATCCTCGACGGCCTGGTGAGCGTCGACATCTACGGCAAGACCCACGACTGGATGACCCAGCGCCGTGCGGACAAGGTGAAGTTCAGCGACGCCAACTTCGTCGCCGTACTGACGAAGTTCGCCGACCTGGCCAACAAGGGGTACATCGACAAGGCCGCGGTGTCCCGCGACTACGCGTCGACCGAGCAGGCGTTCCTGGACCAGAAGGGCGCCATGTACCCGATGGGTAACTGGTTCGCCGCCAGCGCCGACAGCAAGAAGCCGTTCGACATCGGGGTCTTCAACTTCCCGACCGACGACGGCAGCCTCGTGGTGCCGGCCTACACCGGCGGCGGCATGATCGTCAGCGCTAACGCGAAGAGTCTGGAGGCGGCGAAGACCTTCGCGCTCGCCTTCCAGACGGACAAGGCGCAGCTGGACGCCTCCGTGAAGTCGGACGGTCTGTTCCCCGCCATCAAGGGGTACTCGCTGCCGACCGACGTCGGGGCGGTGTTCAAGGCGGGCTACGACCTCTACACCGAGGGCGTGCAGAAGAACGCGGTAGTGAACGCCTTCCGCTGGGAGACCGCCGACGACGGCCTCC
>CAZLIE010000230.1:0-1950 GCA_964559345.1 uncultured Terriglobales bacterium | reverse complement strand
TGGCCGACAAGGTCGACCAGGCCGCCGAGGACCTCACCACGGGTCGCAAGACCCCGGCGGACGCCGCGTCCTTCCTGGACTCGGAGTGGGCGAAGGCCAGCTGATCAACCAGTCAGTAACCGGTGTGGGGTGCCGAGGTCGGTGCCCCACACCGGTCTGATGCCGCCGAGTAGCTTGTCGGATCGGCGCAGGGCGGCGTTCGATCGCTAAGGAGAAATGCGCACCATGGTTGCGGAAGTCGCCACCCCGTCCACCCCGGTCTCCCGCGCGGGCGGCGGCGACCGGCCAATGAACCGTCGTCGCCGGCGGCCGGTGCTGCCCCGCGTCTGGCACTTCCTGAGCTTCGGCTCGCCCGGCGTGCTGATCTACCTGTGCCTGGTGGTCGCGCCGATCGGCATCAGCTTCTGGTACAGCCTGACCAACTACAACCCGTTCAACCCACCGATCAAGTACGTCGGCTTCCGCAACTACAACCTCCTCTTCCACGACGAGGAGTTCCTCACCGCGTTGAAGGTGACCACGATCCTCACGCTGATCGTGGTGATCGTGCCGAACGTGCTGGGCCTGCTCATTGCGCTACTGCTGGACAAGAAGGGCTGGCTCTACAACGCCCTGCGCAGCGTGTTCTTCACCCCGGTCATCCTCAGCTCCGTCGTGGTCAGCGTGATCTGGACCCGGTTGCTCGACACCGAGGGCCCGGTCAACGAGGCGCTGCGCGGGCTGGGGGTACACAACCCGCCGGGCTGGCTGTCCGACCCCAGCTACGCTCTCTACTCGCTGGCCTCCATCGTGTGCTGGCAACAGCTCGGCTTCTGTGTCGTGGTCTACCTCGCCGGTCTGCAGGGTGTCCCGCAGGAGCTGCAGGAGGCGGCCGCGATCGACGGCGCCGGGCCGATGCGCCGGTTCCGGGCGGTCACCTGGCCGCTACTGGCCCCGGCGCTGACCATCAACACCGTCGTCATGCTCATCTCGGCGTTCAAGATGTACGACTACGTCAAGGTGATCACGAACGGCGGGCCGGGCGCCGGTACCACCGCGACGATCGCGTTCGACGTGCTGGCCACCGGCTTCGACTCCAACCACGTCGGGTACGCCTCGGCGATGGCCATCGTCATGCTGCTGACGGTCGCCATTGTGACCGCGGTCGTGCTGCGGCTGCTGCAACGTCGGGAGATCGACCTGTGAAGACGTCTCGTGTCCCGTGGTTGCGGCCGATCGTCGCGCTGCTGCTCACCGCGCTGTTCTTCGTACCGCTGTACTTCGTGCTCACCAACACGTTCAAGCCCAGCGGCAAGATCGGGCATTCGCCGGCCTCGCTGCCGATCCCGCCCACGCTGGCCAACCTCGACAAGGTACTGACCCGGCCGGACGGCCTGTTCTGGGTGAGCCTCACCAACAGCGTCATCATCACCGGCGTCTCGGTGGTGATCCTGACCGTGCTGTCCGCGATGCTCGGCCACTACCTGGCTCGCTCCCGCAGCCGGTGGACGAAGGCGTTGACCCTGGTGCTGCTGACCGGGCTGATGATCCCGCCGCAGGTGATCCTTATCCCGATCACCGACGTGCTGCGCATCCTGCACCTGATGACGACGTTGCAGGGTCTGATCCTGTTCAACGTCGGCTACTACGTACCGTTCGGCGTGTTCGTGTTCTCGGGCTTCATCCGCGGGGTACCGGCGGAGCTGGAGGAGGCGGCGCGGGTCGACGGGGCCAGCCGGATGCAGGTGTTCTGGCGCATCGTCTTCCCGTTGCTGCGCCCGGCGACCGCGAGCGTGATGATCTTCCTCGGCGTGTGGATCTGGAACGACTTCATCGACCCGTTCATCATCCTCGGCCCGAGCCAGGGGACCACGGTCACCACCGGCGTGTACCGGTCGATCGGCCAGTACCAGGTGGACCTCGGCGGGGTCTTCGCCATCATGTTCCTGGCCACCCTGCCGGTGCTGCTGT
>CAZLIE010000229.1:0-3942 GCA_964559345.1 uncultured Terriglobales bacterium | reverse complement strand
GGATACATGCATGGGCAGCATTTCGAAGATTGGCTGCGTGCGGAATCGGAAATACTGCAACCAGTTCCGGTGGACATCGCCGACAATGACGAAACACTCACCGTGCGAGCTGAAGTTCCAGGTTTCACGCCCAAAGATCTGGAAGTCAAAGTTGAGCCTGCGCGACTGCTGATTCGTGGTGAGTCGGAAAAGAGCACACAACGATCGGGGGGAAAGACGATCTACAGCGAGTGTCACAAGAATCAAATTTTCCGCATGTTGAATCTTCCAACCAAAGTGAATCCTGATAAGGTGAACGCCAGCCTCCAAGATGGGATTCTTCAAATCACATTACCCAAAGCCGCGACAGCGAAAGCCAACAAAGTGGAAGTGAAAGCGGCATAGAGCGAAACAGAGTCGAAGGCAGCAGAGGATCGACTCGGTTGAATCGGGTCGGTCCTTTGGCCGGTTGGTGGAGTTGCTGATTTTTTGAAGAAGCAACTGCTCTCCTCCAATCCAATCATGTCATTGTCGAGCAACCTAGGGCAGCTTTCTTCGCCTCAGTGTCTTTAGCAACCAACCGCGGACAATCCTGCTGTTCCCGACGCGTTCCACGATTCAGCTTGCGAATTCAACTGGAGGAAGTATCTATGAAGAAGCTGCTTGTGCTTCTATTGGCCCTGGGTTTGTGCGGCTTCGCTGCGGCTGCGGAAAACAAATCTGACGTGCAGAAACGGTTGGACAATGCTGCCACTGTGCTGCAGGAAATCTCGGCAGCGCCCGATAAGGGAATCCCCGAAAATGTACTGAACAGCGCCAAGTGTATAGCCATCGTTCCGCATATGGTAAAGGCTGGATTGGGAATTGGCGGCCAGCACGGCAAAGGCGTAGCCACCTGCAAGAACACACAAGGGTGGAGCGCTCCGTCATTCTTCACGATCTCGGGCGGAAGCTTTGGATTGCAACTCGGCGCCGAGGGCGTGGACCTAGTCATGCTGGTCATGAACGAGCAAGGCATGCAGGCATTACTTTCGGATAAATTCCAGGTCGGCGGAGATGCATCTGCCGCCGCAGGACCCGTAGGACGCGACGCTGGCGCCGGAACCGACTGGAAGCTGAAGGCCCCGATCCTGACGTATTCACGTGCCAAGGGTGCATTTGCGGGGATCTCGCTGAACGGCTCGGTGATCCGTCATGATGAGGATGCGACGCAGGCTCTATACGGCCAACCAATCACCAGCCAACAGCTTCTTGCAGGCCAGACGCCGTCTCCACCGGAAGCGAACAGCTTTCTGGATACAGTCGCTCGTGCTCAAAAAGTAGCCAGCAGGTAAACGTCAGCAAGAAAGAGGCGGTGGATCGAAAGAACGTCCATCGCCTTCTTTCTGGGAATCTACATGCGCTTTGGCGAGCTCGAAGACGCGTTAACGCGGACTTACGAAGACGTTGGTAGAAACCACACACTGCAGATGGCTGCAGCGCTGTCCTATTACTTTGTGATGTCACTCTTCCCGACGCTGACTTTGTTATCCGCTGTTGTGGCATATCTTCCCGTTCCAGACTTATTCAATCAGGCTTTGAGCCTCATGTCCCGTTTTGTCCCTCCGGATAGCATGGGAATCGTGCGAAAAGTGCTTTCCGATGTGGTCACGCCTAATCGTGGTGCTTTCTTGTCCTTGGGACTTCTGGGCACACTTTGGTCTGCTTCCGGTGGCTTCTCCTCCGCGATTGAAGCCCTCAACATTGCCTATGACGTCGAGGAGACGCGCCCATTTTGGAAACTTCGACCACTCGCAATCGGCCTGACTCTCATGATGGGAGCGCTGCTCCTGATCGCGCTAAGTGTCATGATCGTAGGACCGCGATTTGGCGAGTGGCTGTCGGGACGGCTTCAGTTGTCCCAATTGTGGATCTGGACTTGGCCTTACATTCACTGGACGCTGGCGGTGATGTTTACCATTCTTGCGGTAGAAGTTTTGTACTTCAAAGCCCCGAATGTGAAACAGCGATTCTGGATGACCTTGCCTGGGGCCTTGCTTGCCGTGGGCTCCTGGATAGGCTTGTCATACCTCCTCGGCATTTACTTCCGCAGCTTCGCAAATTTCAATAAGACGTACGGTACGCTTGGGGCGGCAGTAGCGCTCATGGTGTGGCTCTATTGGACTGGATTTGCGATGTTGGTGGGCGCTGAGCTGAATGCAGAACTTGCAAAGCGAACCAAAGCCGGCGCGATCGAACAACAGCCTGAGCCTCCTGTGGTCACGAAGCTCGATCTGACGGCGTAGTTCGGTGTTGTTGCAGGCGCTCCCGAGCGCGGACCAGCGCACCTTCTAGATAGACTGGCTCTAGACCTAGAGCCCAGTATTGCATCGTCACGCGATTGGGTTGGGAGGTCTCCTGCCCGGTACACAAAACTGGTTTGCTTTTGTGAGTTGGATAAAACTCGAGCCATCCCTCCCAGGTCCTATCCGTCCTCTCCTCCGCACAGATGCGCACGACGTAAGTAGCGTCATCATCTGTGACGCTCGTAGGATGTTCGTAAATGAGTTCGGCCACTGTCCCTCTCTAATCGAATTGAGATGCCTCTCGGCTCACCAGCGGTAGTCGATCTGGAACTCCGGAGGAAGAATTCCAGCAGGCATAAGGCGAAGGGCAAATTGGGAGGCCGCGGTCACCTGTGCATTCGCTGTATCAAGTCGGCGTTCGGTTGAACGACAAAGGTGCCCAATATCGAAATTAAACGCAATTTCTTTTCTGCGTTTCTGGCAGGAACTGAGTTTTTCCGCAGCCACTGAAGGCATGCTCTTCCGCGATGGTGCAGACGGTTTTCGGAGGTCCGTGCGGATTAACCGTCGCGTTAGGCTAAACCCCGTTCCGAGGCTTCTCTCGACGAACGAAAATATTGTCCTGGGTCGGTTCGGATTCGCATTCGATTGCCAGTGTTGTCACTGGATGATCGGGCGCCTGCGCCGCCAAATTGTAGATGTGGAGCTGATACCGATCCTGCTTGAAGTCCACATTTTTATGGGATCCATACAGCCGGACGGATTTTGCTTTGGTCATCAGTCCGCAAATGTTTACCGTGTCTCCCGGCCAGAAGTGAACGTGCATGTAAAGGGTGTCGCCGATTCGCGTGTAGGTCGCATACGCCGAACGCCGAGGCTGGCATAGATTGGATTTGTAGATCGTCTCGCCGTTGCGCTCCATCCAATGGCCAACCTCTTGCAGGATTCGCACCGATTCCTCGGGAATAGATCCGTCACCGCGAGGTCCGATGTTGAGCAGATAATTTCCGCCGTCGCGCGCGCATTGGATAAGGTTGCGGACTACCGTCTTGGCGCTTTTCCAGTTGTCATCAGAGCGCTGATATCCCCAACTATCATTCAGCGTCATGCACGACTCCCACGCGCGTCCGCCTTTTTCGGCGGTGATGTGTTGTTCCGGAGTGGAGAAATCTCCCTGAACCTTATTCCGATTGTTGACGATGATCTCCGGTTGGAGCTGGAAGACCATGTCATTCATTTTTTCCGATTCCCATCCGGCGGCATCGAGCGGCCATGCAACGTCATACCAGAGTACGTCAATCTTGCCATAGTTGGTCAGCAGCTCCTGAATCAACCCATGCGTGTAATCGACAAAGCGGCGCCGTGCAGTTTCATCAGCCGCGCAGCGTGCGCCATCAGGATGGTGCCAGTCCATCAGCGAGTAATAGAAGCCGACGCGCAGTCCTTCCGCGCGGGCAGCGTCAACGTATTCGCGTACCAGATCGCGTCCAGGCCCTTGTTTCGGCGCGCAATAATGTGTCAGCTTGGTATCCCACATGCAGAAGCCTTCGTGATGCTTGGTAGTCATCACCATGTACTTCTGTCCCGCCGCTTTGGCCAGCCGAGCGAAGTCGCGAGGGGCGTTTGGCTTCGGCTTAAATTCCTTTGTCAGCGCCATATATTCCTGGATCGGGATCGC
>CAZLIE010000228.1:0-3950 GCA_964559345.1 uncultured Terriglobales bacterium | reverse complement strand
TGCACGCACGAACTCGCTCTGGCTCCATTGGTACACGAGCGCGGGCTGGGTCATGAGTCTGAGCCTACCAAGCAGGGCGATCCGCGGTGCTTACGGCGCCCGCGATCGAGTCGCTTCCGGCGATTGCCGAATCGTGCGGCGACCAGCACTCGTTGGACGACGGCCTCGCAGATTCCATGGCGTCATGACGGACCGCCACCCGCAGTAGGAGCCCGTTAACCCCGGCTTGATTGACGAGGCGCGCGTGGGTGAGCTGCGTGCCGAGGTGCGTGCCCACAGGTTGGCCGAAGATCCGGTAGGCGTACGGGCCGGATCAGAGCGCGCTCGCGAAGCGGCTGGGGATGTCGCAGTCGCGGATCTCACGGATCGCGAGGGGGGACCTGAACCGGGCGGAGATCGCCACGGTCCGCGGTTACGTTGAGGCGCTCGGCGGTGAGGTCGAGATCGTGGCGAAGTTCGGCGACGAACGCATCACGGTCGGGTGAGCGTTGCTTTCGTGAATGCTGGGAGCGCCCAACCCGAGACCGACCCTGTCGTGCGACGATGCGCCGGTGGGCTCGACGGATGTCGTTACCAACAGTGAGATTGATCGGCTTCAGCGGCAGCTGGACCGTCTGCAGGCGGAGAATGCCCGTCTAACGCGACTACTCGATCTGCGGGGCCTGGACACCGCGCCCGCCCACGAGCAGCTCGCCGTCCCGGCTCCGGCGCTGGTGACGATGGCGTCGCCGGTGCAGGACAAGCTGGCCCTGTACGCCGCCCGGTTCCACGCCCGCACCGACGTACACGCCGCGCGTTGGGAGAACGCCCGTACAGGGGCGTCGGGGTGGATGCCGGCGGTGGCCGGTGGGTGGCGCAAGGGCATGGATCGGCGCAGCGCGCGGCATCTGCCGCTGACGGCGCAGGTGATCGGGGCTCATCTGAGCGGCGACGTGTTTATCGGGCTGTATCCGTTGCTAGCGGACAACACGTGCCGTTTCGTTGTCGCCGACTTCGACGGTCAGGCTGCGATGCTCGACGCCCTCGCCTACGTCAAGGCGGCCCGGGCCAACGGCGTACCGGCAGCGCTGGAGCTGTCACAGTCGGGGCGCGGTGCGCATGTATGGGTCTTCTTCACCGACAAGGTCCCCGCGTCCGTCGCCCGCGCAGTCGGCACCATGCTGGTGCACGAGGCGATGGTGCTCCGCGGCTCGATGGATCTGCGCTCCTACGACCGGCTGTTCCCCAACCAGGACGTACTGCCCGAAGGCGGGTTCGGCAACCTGATCGCCGCGCCGCTGCAGGGCCGTCGCCGCCGCGACGGGCTGACCGTGTTCCTCGACCTGGCGACCCTGGAACCGTACGAGGACCAATGGGCCTTCCTGTCCACGGTGGACCAGCTCAGCCCGGGAGATGCCCAACGAGTCGCCCGACAGGCCAAGCGGGCGACGGTCGGCAATGATGTCGCAACCTTGAGCCGCTCGGAGGCGACCAAGGTCCACCCGCCCCTGCCCGCAGTGGTGCACGCGGAGCTGGGCGCCGGGTTGAGGCTGCCGATGTCGGAGTTGCCCGCCGCGGCGCTGTCGACCCTCAAACACGCGGCATCAATGGCCAACCCGAAGTTCTACGAACTGCAGCGTCTGCGAAAGTCCACTTGGGACACTCCACGCTTCGTCCGAGGCTACGACGTCACCGTTGACGACCACCTGGTACTGCCCCGCGGCCTGAGGCATACCATCACCAGCATCGTCGATCGGGCCGGCTCACGGCTGGCTCTGCTCGATGTAAGGAACGCGGGCGCAGAGATCGACGTCGCGTTCACCGCCGAACTCCGGACCGAGCAGGCAGTGGCGGTCAGCGCGATGCTCGGCCACGACGACGGCGTGCTCGTCGCGCCACCCGGATCCGGCAAGACGGTCATGGCATGCGCGATCATCGCCGAGCGTGGCACCTCCACTTTGATCCTGGTCGACCGCAAGGCGTTGGCCGAGCAGTGGCGCACCCAGGTCCTCAAGCTCCTGGGCGTCAAACCAGGCCAGGTCGGTGGCGGCCGGCGCAAGCTTACCGGCGTCGTGGACATCGCCATGCTGCCCACGCTGGCCCGACACGATGACGTCGCCGAACTCACCCGCGGCTACGGACACGTCGTCATCGACGAATGCCATCACCTCGCGGCCGCCGCGTACGACCACTCCGTCAAGCGGATCGGCGCCCAGTTCTGGCTCGGGCTGACTGCCACGCCCGCCCGCCGCGATGGGCTCGGGGAACTCGTCACCTGGCAGCTCGGACCCATCCGCCACACCCTCGCCCACCAGGTGTCCCTTGAAGACACGCTGATGACCCCGGCCGGCCCCCGTCGCGTCCTGCATGTCCACGACACCGACTTCCGCCACAACAACCTCGACACTTCCGCGCCGGGCGCTCTCGCCGAAGTACACCGGGCTCTGGTCGCCGACCACGACCGCAACAGCCAGATCGTCGCCGACGTCGCCGAAGCTCTGTCTCGGGGGCGTAACTGCCTCATCCTCACCCGGCGGGTCGCTCACGTTGACGCTCTGAGATCAATGCTCGTCGAACGCGGCCACGATGCACTGGTGCTGCAGGGCGGCATGAGTGCCGCGGAGCGACGCGCCGCGGTTGACCGCCTCGCCGACACCAAGACCGGCGACGGCGTACTCGTCGTCGGCACCACACCGTTCATCGGTGAAGGTTTCGACGCACCAGCGCTGGACGCCCTGTTCCTGGCCGCCCCGATTTCCTTCGACGGCCTGCTCGTCCAGTGCGCCGGCCGGGTCGTGCGGGCCGCTCCCAGCAAGGACACCGCCGAGGTCCACGACTACCACGACCGTGCTGTGCCGATCCTGGCCGCCTCGCTGCAACGCCGCATGCCCGGCTACCGCACCCTCGGGTTCACCAAGGCCTGACCCGGATACCCATCAATCGCCGGTAGGCTGCCCTGGTGGCCCGCCACAACACTACGCTCGCCGACCTCGACGCCCTGGTTGCCGCCATCACCGTCGACGCGTACGGCGACGACGAGCCGCAGACCGCGTTCTTGGAGGTCTTCAACCAGGAGGCGCAGCTGCCGGCGGCGGCGACCGCGCTGGGCACCCCGGTCGAGGTGGTCAGGTTCGATTACCTCGACGAGCGCCGGGGCATTGTCGCCTGTTGTCGTCGCGACGGAGCCGCGTGCGACCTCGCGGCGGTTGATCTGGTCTTCCCGCCGGATGCGGTCGCGGCGTGGGTGCAGGCCGCCTATCGTCGCTGGCTCGGCCTCGCACCGCACCCGTTCGACATGCCGGCCGGTTGGTGTCCGTCATGGCTGCAGGACACATAGCCTCTCGCCAGTAGCTTCGGGACATACCGTGTTCGATGGAGTGTCGAGTTGACTGAGTACCAGTTCTACGAATTCCTCGCTGCCGACCGGCCCCTGGACGCCCGTCAGCTCCGTGAGGTCCGGTCCCTCTCGACCCGGGCGGAGGTCACCCCGACCAGTTTCGTGAACGTGTACCACTGGGGCAACTTCCGCGGCGATCCTCGCACGATGATGGAGCACTACTACGACGCGCACCTTTACCTGGCCAACTGGGGCACCCGTCAGGTGATGCTACGGCTACCGGTGAGCGTGCTCGACCCGAACATGGTCGGCGCGTACTGCCTCACCGATTCCTCGACAACCTGGGCCAGCCGCGGAAATATCATCATCGCGATCAGCTGCGACGGCGATGGCGATGACGACTTCTTCGACGAGGACGGCCACGGCCGCCTCGGGTCGATCATTAGTGTCAGGGCCGAATTGGCTGCCGGCGACCTGCGGCCGTTGTATTTGGCGTGGCTGCATTCGGTCGCGGAAGGTGACCTGGACGACGATGAGATCGAGCCGCCGGTACCGGCGAATCTGTCGATGCTCAGCGCCGGGCAGCGCAGCCTGGTCGACTTCATCCGGCTCGATCATGATTTGCTCGACGCCG
>CAZLIE010000227.1:0-3971 GCA_964559345.1 uncultured Terriglobales bacterium | reverse complement strand
CGCCCTTTCCGAAGTGCGTCAGGAGATCATCGGTGGAGCCCGTACAGCACTTCTTCTGTACTTCCGTAGCCACCCTGGGGAGGAAATCTCACCCCACCAACTCGAGGGTGTGGCCGCCATTCGGGCCTGGGCACGGCGTATTCGCGAACTCCGCCAGGTCGGTTGGGACATCGACACGCTCGGCTCGGGCGCCGAGGCGCCCTACAGGCTGACCGCTCCTCACCTGGAGAGGTCCGTCGCCTCGAGCGAAGAGACCATCGAGTCCGTCGGCGGCACGAATCCCGGGGAGAGGCTGATCGAGTACCTCCTGCACATCAGCCCTTGGCCGGCGAGCCCGCAGCAGCTGGAACGTGTCGCTAAGACCCTTACATGGCGCCAGGAGCTCCGCGAGCTGATCGATCAGGGGTGGCTGATTCAGTCGCACGATGACGCCCCCGAAGAGATTCCTCCTGGCCACTATCGCCTGGCGAACCTAGAGGCATAACGGTCGAACTGGCCCATCTGTCGTACCTCTGGAATAACGTCACTACAGCAGGCATCCCTCTTGTTCGTGAGGAGAACGGATCTCAGTGGTCAGCCCGAACGAGACCGAGCGTTCCGGACGCTCTGACTGGTCAGGCGGCGAGGACAGCGTTGTAGCTCAGGTCGTCCTGCACCAGTCTGAGGCTTGCCTACGGTCCTACATGGCCAACCCGGATCTGATCGAAGAACATGCGAACATCGAGACGTCCATCAGAGAGGGAGGCTACGGGCACAGGCAGCTCTTCGAGCTGATACAGAACGGGGCCGACGAGCTACGGGAAACTCGTAACGGTCTCATCCACGTCGTGCTCACTTCGGAAGCGTTGTACTGCGCGAATCGCGGTAACCCGATCACTCCTGAAGGTGCTCGAACCATCCTGGCGTCGCACCTGTCTCGTAAGCGCGGTGCGGAGATCGGGCGCTTCGGTGTGGGCTTCAAGTCCGTCCTGAGCGTTTCCGATCAGCCGTTCTTCTTCAGTCGCACCGGCTCCTTCGCATGGTCTGCAAGCCGCGCACGAGACAGGATTCTGGAACGCGTACCCGGGGCGAGGCCCACGCCGGTACTCCGCATCGCGCACCTGGTCGACGTAGATCAGGAACGCATGTCCGATCCGACGTTGAACGAACTGATGGCCTGGGCTGTCACCGTGGTCAAGCTTCCGCTACGCGACTATAGATTCGCCGACCAGTTGGCCGAGCAACTGCAGAGGTTTCCGGCCGTTTTTGCCGTATTCTCCCCGCACGCCGGCCGCGTGATCATGGAAGATCGCAGAAAGGTCTCATACCGCAAAGAGATCCTCGTCGGTGGTGAAGGGACTCGCCGCTCACTCCAGGTCATCGACAACGGCGTCGAAGCGGAGCCCTTGGAATGGTCGGTCTTCGAGACGAACGCCTCTCTCCCAGAGGAGGCGTGGGCCGATGCCGGCGAGTACCGCAACCGGGTCGCGGTTCCCATCGCCTGGGCCGTCCCGGACTCCGGCGGACAGAAGGAAGGTACCTTCTGGGCGTTCTTTCCCACGGAGTACAAGACCACCCTGAGCGGTGTCCTGAACGCCGCCTGGAAGACCAATGAGGACCGCCAACACATTCTCAAGGGCAACGCCTTCAACGAGGAATTGATGAAGGAGGCGGCTCGACTGATCGCCGCCTCCCTGCCGAAACTCGCCACACCCGACGACCCAGCGCGACCATTGGAGCTGATCACCGCCCGTGGACGCGAGGTGCGGAACTGGGCGGACGAACTTCTCACCGACCGTGTCCGGGAAGAGGCAGCACACAGCCGTTCTCTGCCTGATCAGGAGGGGGAGTTCCAGCGCCCGCGAGACCTGCGGATCCATCCGAAAGCACCGTCGACCGACACCGAGGCGATGCAGCGATGGAGGACGTGGGTCGAGCGGTGGGCCACCCATCCTGGTCGTCCTGCCGGCTGGTGCCATCCCTCCGTCGAGAGAACGGCAACGCGTCGAGCCCGCGCCGACATGCTGATTGAAGAGTCAGGAGGTAGGGCGGCCAACGTCCGGGAGTGGTTGGAGGCGTTGGTCTCGGACGGTTCAGCGGCTGCATCGGCCGTCGCGCTTTCAATCGTGGCAGAGATGGTCTCCGAGGACCATCTGTACGGGGATCAGGCACGCGGCGCCGCGGTTCTGCGAACTGCGGACGGGCGGCTGGTCCCACCTCTGGAGGGGAAGGTCTTCCGGCGCACGGCGATGGATCCTCCTGCCGAGGACACGGTCTACGTAGACCCGGAATTGGAGGACGACCCAGCCGCCTCTCGATTCCTCGAAATCCTCGGGATCAAGGAGGCGGACGCTTTCGGGCGCTTCTCCGCAGCCGTCTCGGGCGGCTTCGGCGGCTACCGTGGACCAGATTGGGACCGGCTCTGGCTGCTTGCTCGACAGACCGGCGCCGAGCGGGCGGTCGAGCATCTGATCAGTCGAGGCGCGGATGCGGGTCTCAGGGTCCGCACACGGGCCGGAACCTACGAACGGCTGAGCGCCTGCTTGCTGCCAGGCTCCGTCATCCCGTCCGGCAGCCCTGACGACTCGGACTTCGTGGTGGACGAGGACTTTCACCACGATGACATCGGGATGCTGCGCCGGCTGGGGATGTCCGACACACCGGTTCCCGACGTGGACCCCTCATCGGAGGCTTGGTTCGACGACTACAGGGCGAGCATGATCGACAAGTACTACCTGTCTCTCCCAGCAGGAGCTCGTAGACCGCAGCAGAGCAAGATCGTAGTCAAGGGCCCCAACCATGCCGGTCACCTCGGGCTGCTGTTCGTCCTTACGCCGGCGGCGCGCTCGCGATTCATTCAGAACCTGCCGAACACGGGATTGGTGACCACCTGGGAGGTCCACGCGCTCACACGTCCCTATGACGTACCCGTGTCCATCCCGTCACCCCTGGTCTGGGTCATCCAGAAGAGGGGCAGGCTTGCAACGTCGATGGGAATCCGGCGCGTCGCAGACTGCGTCGGCCCAGGCCTGAGGGACCATGCTCGCGTCCTGCCGGTCGCCGATATCGATCTCGGCCTTGCACGTGCTCTCGGTCTCGCCAACACCCTCGAAGAGATCAAGGGGGTTCTATGGCTGTCGCTCCTCACCCAGGCCCTTGAGAGCGAAAGACATGTGGAGCTCGGCGCCCTCTATGCCCTTGCCGCCACGCAGTTGAGCCCTCCTTCCCAGATCCGCTGCCAGCAAGGCGAGAGGTGGATCACCTGTCCACCCGCGGATGCCGTCGCCACCGCGGACTCCAGTCAGTATCGGCGCCTCATGACCGGCGGCATTCCTGCTCTGCTCGTTCCCGAATCGGACGACGTCGCCCAGCTCGTCGACCAGTGGCGGATGAAGACCTTCGATGAGGTCTACATCACTGAACTCCGTGCGACCTCCTCTGGACAGCCGATCCCGCTAGAGGATGTGTTCCCGCAACTGAAATTCGAACCCGGGCGTCCGCTACGCGGCCTCACCCTGCTGCGCTGTGAAGCACTGGAGCAGCTCATCCGGACGCCCTCAGGCCAGACTTCGGAACCGGTCGAGATCGGCCGGCAAGAAGGGACGATCTACTGGCTCGACCGTGGCGATGACATGGCACTCCTCAAAGAACTGAACGCATTCCTCAGGCTCGGACTCTCGGAGGACCGCTGTCGACAGGTCGTTCAACATCGTAAGGACATTCAGCGCGACCAGCAGATCGTCATGGTTCGGGAATTGTCGGATCTCAGGGACAAACTCGTGGCCATGCTGGGTGGCGACATCCTCCGAGAACGGCTGCCGTACGGCCTGGTCGATGCCGTCGAGGCAGAGGAGGGGCCGATCGACGACCGGACCGTCGCTGAGTTGACGCTCGCCGTGTACGGCTCGGGTGTCCTTCGCGAGTTCCGGCAGCAGCTGGAAGATCGAGGATTTCCCGTACCGACCCAGATGGCCGGGAACCATCAGGCGAAG
>CAZLIE010000226.1:0-3990 GCA_964559345.1 uncultured Terriglobales bacterium | reverse complement strand
GATCTGCGCGCCTCGGCATCGCTGGTGCTGGCCGCATTAGTCGCGGACGGCGAAACAATCATCGACCGCGTCTATCACATCGATCGTGGATACGAGCGGATTGAAGAGAAGCTGCGCGGCGTGGGCGCCCAAATGAAGCGTATGGGCGAGATGCTGCCGAAGAAGGCAAGCGCGTTCTCCGAGGCGATGGCCTAAAGCTCTTTCAACTCCTCTAGTGCTCCGCCGGAATGTCGATCCCAAGTCCCGCACGAGGCTCGTCTTCTGCGCGGAGCACAACGCCGACTGCGACCAGGATCACCGTGGCGGCAGCCATCATCAGCAATGGCACCCGTTCCTGCAACAGCAGAGCGCCTTCGGCAATCGCGACAATGGGGATCACTAGGTTCGTGGTTGAGACTTGGTAAGCCTGAAGCTGGCTGAGAAGCCAGTAATACACGGAAAACGCGATTGCCGATCCAACTATGGCAAGAAATAGAAGGGCGAGCACGCTGGTCTGGTTCCAATCCGACGGGCGGTTGCGCTCCCACAGCAAGCTGCCTATGAACAAGACTGCAGCGCTGACTGCAAACTGAACTGCCGTGCTCAGCAGCGGGTTCACGGCGGATATCTCCCGCTTCGCATAGACGGCCGCCCACGCACTCGATAGTACGGAGATGATCACCGCAGCCCCGCCAAGCAGCAGGTCGGGTGAAACAGATAATCCTGTGTAAAACAAAATGGCGATTGCGCCGAGCGCGATGAGCATACTAAAGACTGCTCGCCGCGGCACTACTGCGCCGGTGATCAGCGGGGTCATCAATGCGACGAACAGCGGCAAGGACGAGAACAGCACCGCTGTCATCGACGAACTGATGCGGTACTCAGCCCAGAAGACCAGCCCGTAGGGAATCCCCATCATCGTGAAACCAAGCACGATCAGCGCCCGCCATTGCCGGGCATCGGGACGCGACCATAATCTCCTTAAGACGATGACCGCCAGCAGCAGAGTCGCTGCCAGGCCAAACCGCACGGCAGCCGCGCGCAGGGGAGGGACATCGCGGACCAGCAGTCGAATCGCGCCCCAGGTGCTGCCCCAGATCAGGCAGATGGAGGCGTAGGCGATGTAGTGCTTGCGGCTGAGCGAGCGCATCGGCCACCACAGTAATTCATCGGAAGCGAGACGAACGCAATCGCAAAGAAAAACGGAGGAGAGTTATATCTCCTCCATGTGAAATCGCTATTAACGGGAGTGGCCTACCGCCTACCGCCGCCCCCACCGCCGCCGCGATTGCGATCTCCGCCTCCGCCGCCTGGGCCACGACGTCCGTGATGGCGACGTCCTCGGCCGCCGCCGGGTCGTCCGCCCTGCGGGCGTCCGCCCCCGGGTCTGTCGCCTGCGGCTGCATGTGCAGGCTCACCTTCGCGGTTGAAGTTAGGCTCGTTCTCGTCTTCGGTGAAGTCAGCCCCGCCTTCAATGGTGATGCTGCCCTCTTCCGAACCCATGTCGCTGCGCATTGGAGCCGCCGGGCCATTATTGGAGCCCGCTCCGTCGCCGGAAACCTCTCCGCCCTGGCCGGCCATCTTCGCGCGCTGCTCCCTCAGAATCGCTTTGCGCGACAGCTTGATGCGATTGCCTTCGAGGGCAAGCACTTTGACGAGGATCTGATCGCCTTCGTGCAGTTCGTCGCGAACGTCCTTGATGCGATGTTCGGCGATTTCGCTGATGTGCAGCAGCCCATCGGTTCCGGGGAAGATCTCGACAAAAGCTCCGAAGTCGGCGAGTCGAACCACTTTGCCGAGGTAGGTCTTGCCGATTTCCGGTGTAGCCGTGATATCGCCGATGATCTGCAGCGCGCGGCCCATGGCAGCTTCGTCGCTCGAAGCGACGTTCACCTTGCCCGAGTCTTCGACGTCGATCTTCACGCCGGTCTGTTCCACGATGCCGCGTATAACCTTGCCGCCAGGTCCGATGAGGT
Organism: uncultured Terriglobales bacterium; assembly: GCA_964559345.1. Lineage (GTDB taxonomy): Bacteria > Acidobacteriota > Terriglobia > Terriglobales > Acidobacteriaceae > Gp1-AA112. The sequence goes on along the minus strand of CAZLIE010000226.1, from coordinate 2,035 downwards.
CGCGAATCTTGTCCACCGGAATCTGCAACGTCTGGATGCGAGGAGCGAACTTGGAAGTGGAGGTTCGCGGTTCGGGCAAAGCTTCCTGCATTTTGTCGAGAATGAACAGGCGTCCGCGACGCGCCTGCTCCAGCGCTTCGCGCATGATCTGTCCGGTGATGCCGGAAATCTTGATGTCCATTTGCAGTGCGGTGATTCCGTCGCGGGTTCCGGCAACCTTGAAATCCATGTCGCCGTAATGATCTTCCGCTCCGGCAATGTCGGTCAGGATTGCGTAATCGTCGCCTTCCTTCACCAGTCCCATGGCAACACCAGCCACTGAGGACTTCAGCGGAACGCCGGCATCCATGAGTGAAAGCGCCGCTCCGCAGACGGAGGCCATTGACGATGATCCGTTGGATTCGAGAATGTCCGACACCACACGCATCGTGTAAGGCCACTTGGTTTCGTCCGGAAGCACGGCGGAGATCGCACGATCCGCGAGAGCTCCATGTCCGACTTCGCGACGGCCAACTCCGGTCATGCGTCCAACTTCGCCAACTGAGAATGGCGGGAAGTTGTAATGCAGCATAAAGTTTTTCTTCTTCTCGCCTTCGAAGTTTTCCAGACGCTGCATGTCTTCGGATGTGCCGAGTGTGGTGGTTACCAGCGCCTGCGTTTCACCACGTGTGAAGACTGCCGATCCGTGAGTTCGCGGCAAAACGCCGACCTCGATACTGATGGGGCGAATCTCATCGAAACGGCGCCGGTCCGGACGAGTGTGCTGCTTGGTGACCTGCTCGCGGAAAATCCGTTCGCGCAGAACCTCGAAATACTCGCTCAGCTTCGCGGCAGCTTCAGCATCATCCTCCGGCAGGTCGGCTTTGAGTTGCTTCTTGATCTCGGCGACTTTCGCGTAGCTGTCCGCCTTGGGATACTTGCTGGTGTTGAGTGCATCCGCAAGCTGGTCGCCTACCTTGGACTTCAGCTTGTTGTAGTACTTTTCGTCAAACTCCGCCGGCGGAACGTCGCGCTTCTTCTTGCCCGCACGGGAGGCCAGGTCGGTGATGGTGGCTACGACCTTCTTGATTTCGGCATGAGCGAAATCGATCGCATCTACGACCTTGTCTTCGCCGATTTCACGCGCGCCCGACTCGATCATCACGATGCCGTCTTTGGTGCCGACGACCATAATGTTGAGTTGACTCTCGCGCATCTCGGCGTAGGTGGGATTCACTACCATCTCGCCGTTTACGATTCCGACGCGAACTGCTCCCACTGGACCGCCGAATGGGATATCCGAAATGGCCAGCGCGCAGGAAGCCGCATTGATGGCGACCACGTCGGGATCATTCTCCGTGTCGGCTGAAAGCACCAGCGCGATCACCTGCGTTTCGTTCTTGAAATTTTCCGGGAATAGCGGGCGGATGGGACGGTCAATCTGGCGGGCAGTGAGAATTTCGCGCTCACTCGGACGGCCTTCGCGCTTGATGAAGCCGCCAGGAATGCGTCCGCCGGCGTAGGTGTACTCACGATAATCGACCGTGAGAGGGAAAAAACCCTGATTTTCTTTGGGTTCGGGTGCGGCCACGGCAGTAGCTAAAACGACGTTGTCGCCGAACCTGACTACGGCTGAACCACTCGCCTGCTTGGCGAGGCGGCCGGTTTCAAATTCAAGCCGCTTACCGCCTGCGAGGTCAACGGTTGCATCTTGCTTCATGGATTCCTCTTTCTATGGGGAGCTGCCACATTGCAGCGTCGGAGAGCATCGGTGAGGCGGAATGCTGAACTGAGCCAGGATGCGAGAACCGGGACGGGTGGCGTGGTGCTGCGATTAGCACCGGTCTCAACGTAAAGGCGGCGTCCATGCATGCGCTCGGGGAAGGGGCGAGCCAACTCTTCGCGGGCAATCTGTAGAACTTGCCGAATCGAGAACAATCTCAATACGACGTGCGGCGGAGAATGGGCCGCCCAAGGTCCTGTTTACTTGCGAATACCGAGTTTCTGGATGACGTCCTTATAACGCTCGGAATCGTAGTTCTTGAGGTAGTCGAGC
>CAZLIE010000225.1:3776-4018 GCA_964559345.1 uncultured Terriglobales bacterium | reverse complement strand
GCGTCGGGCGCGCGCGCCGGCTCGCTCTCGCCGTCGCCGAAGCGCGCCACCAGCCGCGACTTGACGATGCTGGCGACGAGGTGCTGGAAGATGATGTAGATCGCCGCCGGCACCGTCACCAGCGGCGCCGTGGGGAACGAGGCCAGCCCGACGACGAGCGCGGTGCCGTTCGAGCGCATGCCGCTGGAGAACTCGCAGGTCACCTGGTGCCCGCGCTGAAAGTGGGCGAGCCTGCCGATCGC
>CAZLIE010000225.1:0-3766 GCA_964559345.1 uncultured Terriglobales bacterium | reverse complement strand
TTGCGCCCCAGCCGAGCCAGGCGCCCCAGGAGCGCGCCGATGAGGAAGTTGGCGACGTTGACCGCGAGCACGATGAGCACCGCGGCGGCGATCTTGCCGAGCGGCAGGTGGCGGAGCAGCGGCGCCGCCGTGCCGACGTTGAGGTAGACCGCCATGAACAGGCCGATGCTGCCGAGGAGGGCGAACCAGGGCTGCACGCGCGGCAGGCGCGGCCGGAGCAGCTTGTTCAGCGTCAGGCCAACGACGAGCGGCACGAGCACGCCGAAGATGAGCTGGCGCAGGATCATGAGCGGCGGGATGACGATCGAGTTCTTGGTCAGGCCGCTCATGAAGTAGAGGTACGCCGGCGCCGTCAGCGTCCCGAGCGACATGGTGATGACCACGAGGCTGACGAGCAGCTCGAGGTCGCCGCGCGTGTCGCGCACCCAGATCGACGCCGTCGCGGCGACGGGCATGAGGATGACGAGGTCGAGGCCGATCTGGATCGGCTCGCCGAGCTCGCGGCCGAGGAGCGGCACGCACAATTGTCCGAGGAGCCAGCAGCTCAACGGCAGGACGACGAAGAATTGCAGCAGGCACAGGACGAGCGCCTTGGGGCGCGCGATGACGCCGCGGAAGGCGCCAAAGCCGCACTGGATCGCCGCCGACAGCATCATGAAGAAGAGCGACAGGCCGGAGGCGTCGATCTGCCCGTGCAGCGCCTTGTGCGCGCGCACCGTCGAGGAGATCGACGGCGTGAGGAACGCCGCCAGCGCGGTGACCGAGATGAGGTGCACGAAGTGCTTGCGGACGAACGTATTGACGGCGACTACGCGCGGAGTCTTCGAAGCAGCTTGCGACGGCATTCGCTCCTCCATCCCCCGTCGGCCACTGTAGTGCGGGCGAGATGACGCAGTCTGCAGCGCAGCGTACGCATTGAATCGCAAGTGTTCGAAAACTCGATTCTAATGTGCGACTGCGATATGCAATGTCGGTATTTCGTGCGCCGGGAGATGCGCGCACGATCGGTCGAGTTACCGTCGGAGATTTGCTTGGTAAGCAGGATTGCGAAGCTTGGATCGATTATTCGGAGCGCACCACGTAGCGATTATCCGATATCGAGTTTTCGCGCGTTCAGTTGACCTCGCAGAAGCCGTAGTTGCACGCCGAGCGATTCGACGGGCACTCCGACGACTGCTGACAGGGCGTGCACTCCGTCTTGCCCGTCGTCTTGTAGTCGAAGTAGCAGCCGCACTGCAGCCCGTTCTGCGGCCCGAAGTCGCCCACCTCCGACGTACGCACGACCTTCATCGCGCACTGCGGGACCAGCGACGCGCCGATCAAGTTGTCGAGCAGCGTCTGATCGAGCCGCGAGACCGAGATGCGCGTGACGAACGCCTTGGCCGCGTCCGACGGCACGCCGCCCGGCCCGATCGGCGTGTAGAAGTGCACGTAGCCCCACAAGGGATAGTGGCCGTCGCGCACGTTCATCTTGTCGAACGTGTTCTTGGTCGAGTCGGGCAGATAGCCCGCCGTCTGCCCCTTGGCCTGCAGGAACAGGCTGCGCAGGTTGCCGCGGTTCTTGTCGGCGTAGTCGATCGAGAGGATGCCGAGCGACTGCTCCGGCGACGTCGAGGCCAACAGCGAGTCGCGCAGGTTGTCCGTCGACAGGCGGTCGACGCCCCAGAACTTGTTCTTCGGCACCTCGAAGACGAGCGAGCTCAACACCGTCGAGCCGGCGCTGCCGTTGCGGATGGCGAAGTAGGTCGGATCGGTCCACGGCAGCGCGTCCTTGAGGCCCATGACGGCGCCGGAGCGGCCGCCGAGGCCGAACGCCATGTGGCCGGCCTCGGCGCTGATCACCATCTGCGACGACGCCGCCGGCACCGACAGCACGAACGGCACCACCGGGCCGGTGTAGTCGCTGACGCCCTGGCCCGGCACGTACTGCGCCATCGAGGTGTTGCACGTCGTCGAGTACAGGTTCGACACGCCGACGTCGACGGTGTTGCCGCTCGGATCGAGCAGGCACGACACCTGGTTGCCGTTGTCGTCGAAGAAGAAGGCATAGTTCGGCGTCGCGCCCATCGCCGGGTTGGTGATCACGCGCTTGGTCGGGTCGAAGACGGAGATGACGCCGGCACACGAGGTCGCGTTGAGGAAGATGGCGCGATAGGCCGGCTTGTTCTGCGACAGGAGCGGCTGGATCGCCTTCAACGTCGGCGCGAAGTCGGAGGTGCCGTAGAGGTAGATCAGGCTCGAGGTGCCGGCGATGTCCTTGCAGTACTGCGTCGGCGCCGTCACCGGGTTGACCAGCGGCGGAATCGTCGGGTTCGACGGATCGGTCGTTTGCGGCATCGGCGTGCCCGCCGCGCACATGCCGAGGCGCGAGCAGTTGTCGAACGGCAGGTTCTGCGCCGTCGTGCACGCGTTCAGGTAGTCCGACTGCGTCTGCGGCGTGCCGAAGTGGCAGCCGTCGGGGCCGAGGCCCGACGGCGTGCACACACCCGCCTGGCACAGCGGGTGGCCGCCGAACCTGGTGCAGTCGTCGTCGGTGCGGCACTGCGGCGCGCGGTCGAGCAGGAGGCTGCACCCGGCGGTCGCGATGATGCAGCCGGCGACGGCGACGATGAAGCCCAACTTGCGCATGACGACCTCCATCAGAAAGTCCCCGCGACTTGCACGCCGCCGGCGGTGGCGCCGATGCGCACGTGCTTTTCGCGCTCGTACTTGATCGTCAGATACGTCGACACGCCCGCGGCGACGAGCGCGGCGGCGCCGAGGACGTCGCTGGTGATGGCCAGGCCCGTGGTGAGCGCCTGCTGCCGGCTGAGATCGCCGGCGGCGACGGGATAGCTGGCGCGCATGGCGTTGAGCCGGCTCTCCTCGACGAGCGTGGTGATGCCGAGGGCGGCGGTGGTGCCGACGAGGACGCCGGTGACGATCCAGCCGGTCACGAAGGGGCGGCCCGGCTTCGACGGCTTCGACTCGCGCGCCGGCCCGTTCATGGCCATGCGCACGGCCGCGGCGGGCGCCGGCGGCGGACGCAGCTCGACGCGCAGGCTCTCACCGCCGGCCACCTCGATGCGCTTTTGCGCCGTGCGCGGGCCGGCGCAGTTGACGGCGAGGCGGTGCGGCCCGACGGAGACGAGGATGGGCGTGTCGAGCGGCGTCGTGCCCGCCGGCTGCTCGTCGATGGTCACGTCGCACGACGGGTCCGACGTCAAGACGACGCGGCCGACGCGCCCGCGCAGCACCTCGACGCTGGCCTCGACCTCCTGGCGATGCGGCGCGTTCGCCCCCGTCTCCGCCAGGTAGCGCTCCATCGTCTTCAGGGCCGAGGCGTAGTCGAGCAGCTGATACTCGGTCTGCCCGATGTCGTAGAGCACGTTGGCGCGCGGCCAGATGCTGTACGCCTTCTTGAACTCGACGAGGGCGCCGCGGAAGTCGCCTTCGTTGTACAGGTCGACGCCGCGCTGGAAGTGCTTGGCGGCGTCGCGGCTGGCGTTGTCGCTGGTGCCGGCGCGCGCCGACAGGGGCGCGCACAAGACGAGCAGGGCGGCCAAGGCGATTATGATCGTCCTCATCGTTCGTCCCCATACGGGTTGTTGGTGTCGATGGCGCGACGACGCGGCGGCTCCCATTCGCCCCGCGGCGAGATCTCGTTCTTGCGCTCGGCGCGCGCCGGCGGCTCGGCCACCGCCGGCGTCGACGGCGACGGCGCGGCGATCACCGGGCGCGACGGCGGCGGCTCCGAGCGGCGCACCGGCTCGCGGCGCATCGTCTC
>CAZLIE010000224.1:0-4030 GCA_964559345.1 uncultured Terriglobales bacterium | reverse complement strand
AATCGAGCTCTGCTTATGGATCAGAATCCGGCTGGCTTGTCGGTACGCAGCGGAGCGCAACAGCGCGTCCTCCGCTTGGTCCAGTGGAATACCCTGATCGGTGAGAGTTACTTCTCCCGAAACTGGAACTGGGTAACCCGCATCCGCCGTTTCCGTAAGTGGTGCGATTTCGCTGTCTTCTGCAAGCCCGCGCAGATAGTCGGTTCGCTGGAGGAGCGCTAAGTCTTCCATATGAATGTGGCGTGGCCGGCGCAGCCCCAACACGACGATCTGGTCGTATTGAACGCACTCCGGTTCCGTGAGTCGATAGACCCGGAGATCGACAAAGTGCTCGGCCAACAACCGTGCACATACTCTTAGCTGCGGGCGCGGCAACACAAACACCAGGACACCCTTGGCCTTCAGCCAGCGATAGGTATGCTCCAAAAATACCTGTTCCAGCCGCTTGTTTCCTTGCTGTCCTACTTCGAAATCGTACGGCGGGTTTAGATAGAGCAGCGATATGGACTCTGCAGGACAACGCACGTTCAAGGCGTTTGCTTGGAGGACGTGGAGTCCGAGTTGTTTCGCCTGTTCTGTCCGGTAGGCATCGATCTCGATTCCGTAGGCGTGGCTCTTCGTCTGCCCTAACAATCGACAGCACGCCACTCCGTCGCCAACACAGGGATCCAAAGCAGAAAATTCGCTCGGATATTGCAAACGCACGCGTATGCGCTCAGCTTCGCATACTGGTAGAGGGTAAAAACCAAGTTTCAGTCTGCCTGCAAGTCTCATAAGCAATTCCTAACTTGGGAGATGGAGCTGCGTGACTGAACCCATGACCGCGCACGTTTTGCAACCTTAATGGGTTCAAACCCCGCTCTGAGTCGTCGATTGCTATTTCGGCGTTCCGCGGTCAGATTCGCAGCGAGACAAGAGATTTAAGAAGCTGCAAGGCACTGCGTCGCACCGAAATCTTCCGGCAACGTCATGGGTTCAGTGCACGCTTTCGAACCCATGAAATTGCCACTGGGGCTTTGTGCGTTCAATAGAGAAGCAGCAGCTACTCTCAGCAGGGCCACTAGCACAGCGGCGACTTAATAACCGTGCGCCCGCTTTAGTCAACATGCACCTTCGCCTAGAAGCCCGCTAAGTTCAATTTCTGCCGCCGAGAGTGAGGTCTGGGCGTCTGAAAGACGATTCTTGATGTAAGCCACCGAGGCTGCTGTCTTGGAGTCGGCTTCTAATTCGTCGACATTAACCGCAAACCGCTTTGCTGCCGATTGGGTAAATCGCAACGCGTGGGTCGTTTCATTTAGGGCAAAGAGGAGGTCTTCGCGTTTCACATATCACCTAGGTTGAGCGAGCTTGCTTTGTGGAAAATGGGAAGGGAAGTGGCACTTACGAACGCTGTGTGAATTACAGGTCGTGTCGCGGGTTTCGGTTCGCTTTCTTGCTCCTCGGGAGCGCCAGTCGGGTCTTCGTCATCTACTGTGCACGACTCGCTCTTCGTGTGCATCTCCGGATGCGAAACGAGGATTCCTTCTCCGGTCTCAGCTTTCCGGCGAGCGATGCCACAGTACAAGTGCACGACCCAAAGTGAGTCGCAGCCGGGACAATCTTTGTGCTGCGGTCTTCCGTCTTTGTCTGGGTTGTAGCGGGGATGCACACTACACCGACCATCGAATCGAAATCTGATTCTCAAGGACATTAGTGCTCCTGGAATGGGCTGGATTAATCGACGGTCGTGCTCTGGGCGAGAGCATCGGAAATCGCGCGCTCGAATGCGATCTTTAGTTCTTCTCGTCCCCAACCGGTTTTCGCGGACAGTTCCGCATAGAACTTCTCGCGCAGTGCTTTAAGAAAGTTGGACAATTTCATGGTCATTTTCCCTTCGGACAGTCTCAGATAAACGTTCCGTCAAAATCAGTTAAGAGAATCAGGCTATTTTCATTCTTGCCCGTTCGGAACGTCTCGCCGGCCCTGGTTGATGTGTACGTTGGAGACACAATCGTCTTCGCGAGTGACTGTGACTGTCTTCAGTCGCTCCTAGCGAATCACTACGGGGGAGTAAGGTTGGCCACCCCGGTATAGCTCAAAGATGAGTCCGTTCGATTCGTATAGACCGATAGGGAGCTGGATCACCGGAGCACGAGGAACGTCGGGCGGACTTGTTAGAGACTCTTCGCCGTTCATGTTCTGTCCCTCCTTTAATCGCGGCACGATCCCTTCGAAGGTCGCATCCCTAAGAACGCTCATGGGTCATTCAAGACTGATCTGCACTGTTTCGCCGAATGGCGCAGTCTTGCGGGAATTTGTCGCCCAGAGGACCGGATAGTCGGGCGGGTCCGGATAGGAATGGCAGCATAAGTCCGTTAAATAAATAAGACATGCAGCCGCGATCCGGTTCTCCTCAATCCACTCGAACACCGGACAGAAGTCCGTGCCTCCGCCGCCTTTCGGCTCGAGATGAATGGGTTCCGATGGCTGAAATTCTTGTGAGGATTGAACTGCCGCATCGCAATAAACTACGTGAATAGCTTCCGGTTTGGCCTCGTCGGAGATAGCGGAAATTTCTCCCGCAAATTGGTCCAGCTCTTTTCCACCAATTGAACCTGACGTATCGACTGCAATAACAATCGTCCCGAGGCCGGTCCTCTCGACTGAGGGCAAATACAGCCCTGAACCGATGTAGCGGCGATTTGGCGGATTCCATCGATAATCGGACGGCGTTCTTGCTGCGATGAAGTCGCGCAAGATAGTCCTCCAATCCTGCTTTGATTGGCGGCTTTCATTAAGCGGTCGGTCGACATGAGACGGTTCGTGGCCGCATGCCTTCGCGGATCGTATGGCCTGGTCAGCCGCGATGCTCCACTCGTGCTGCTGACGGCTCTTTTCCGCCTCCGAGAGAGGGTCGCCATCTTCGTCCGTGGCGTCCAGGACTTCGCCGAATGCGCCGGGTCGGGGCGATGCAGTTTCCGCTTCTCGATCGTCTCTTTCGTTATCACCATGCTGTGGAGGCAACTGATCGGGAGAACCAGGCCCTGGAGTTTGTTGGTCCTGGGCACGTTGTTGAGCGCCAGAACTGTCCGCCCTGCTCTCGGAACTCGGTGGCTGCGGCGATTGAGGTGGCGTCGAATTCGAATCGCTGTTCTTGCGCTGGAGCAACCGTGCATATATTTCTTCGGCGCTCAAGTTATCGAAACCCGGATCGACCAAAGCTCCAGATGGAAGCGTGAAGCCGTTTCCGATCAGTATGGGATTGATGGCCAGGTCTGCGGCCTGATTCCACAGTTGAGGATCGCGTTGTCCTCGACGGCAGTGATGTCCAAGAGCGCGCAGTGCAGGACCTCATGGGCTAAGACTGCTTCCAGCTCTGCCGGTTTGAGCGAGTTGACGAAGCTGGAATCGTAAACAATGCGACAACCATCTGTAGCCATCGTTGGTACGGGACCGGGCGCGAGCTTAAGCCGCAAGCACAGCGTTCCGAAGAAAGGTTGGTTCAGCAGAAGTTGTGTCCGTGCTCGGGTCAGTCTTCGCTCAAGGCTGCTCTCAATCCTCATGCGACCTCCACTGGCTCAGGTGCCGAAATGGAATAGCCAGCCATGTAGCCGGCCATATGGTCTGCGATCGCCGCCGCAGCTTTGGCTGTTTCCGTTCGAACAACGTCCGATTTGCGCAGTTCTTTTGGATCGACGAGAAGAGAGGTCCGTACTTGCTCCGCCAAGCGGGCGAGCTCAGGATCGTTGGTGACATTGAGCTTCGGGAGAACATCAACGAGCTTCACCAGATTGGTAACGACGGTATCGCGGAACGGGTGTTCCACGCCTTGGTCGGTGACCTTGTATGCCGTCAAGCGATCGGCCATGTGCTGCACCGCCTCGTAAAGTCGAAACCACAGCTCCCGGCTACCGACCTGGAGCGATGCCTCTACTGCCGCCGTGATCTGGCGCTTGATGCGTTCCTTCTCTTCATCACCCAAGGCAACACGGAAATCGCCTGCGTCCGGTAGCGGTAAGACCTTGGTCTCAAAAGAGAATTTGGCTCTCAG
>CAZLIE010000223.1:0-4055 GCA_964559345.1 uncultured Terriglobales bacterium | reverse complement strand
CGTCCAGGGCCTCGGCTTGAGCGCAATCGGACTGGCCATCGGCATCATCGCCGCACTGATGCTCACGCGGCTGATGACGACAATGCTCGTGGGCGTAAAGCCCACCGATCCGCTCACATTTGTCACCATGATGCTGCTTTTTCTCGCGATCGCAACTGCATCCTCGTGGATCCCAGCAAGCCGCGCCGCCGGAGTTGACCCCAACAAGGCGCTGAGAGAGGAGTGAATCTTTTGCCACAGAGCAGGATGGCCGGCGATCGGGGCGTTAAGACTCCCTAATTAGTACTTTCCGAGTTGCTCGTTACTCGCCTGCTAGGCTTGTCGTGCCGCTGCCGTCGTATGAAAACGCGCGTGTATGTGGACGCACCTCACGCAGAGCTTCCCTCCGAGTCTCCATACACGGAACACGCCGGACTGCCAGTGACGATACTTGGTGGCCCGCATCGGACTTCCACTTCGGAACTGTCAGACACGGTCGAGTGTCAGAGAAAGCGGTCTTTTGCCGTCGATATTCGTAAAGCCGTATTCCGTTGCGAGGCGGCGACCACCAACACCTTTCCGGTGTAGCGGAGCACATCCGAATCGGCCGCGAGTGCAGCGACGGCCCGTCCGATGAACTCGGGCGATTCGGAATTGGTCAAGTCAAGAAACTTTGTGGCTTGCACAACCTTTTCCGTCCGAACCAGCCCCGCATAAACGGAAACAACGGCTCCGCCATGCGGCTAACCTCAAGGCGTCAGGAAGATGGTGTGGCGGAAAACGAAGCGAGATTTGCAGCGCATCGCGAATTATGAAAGAGATCTCCTTTCCGTCACTCGAACCAACAAAAATGCCGTTTCCCGCCTGCTAATCTTTCATTATGAGCACGGTTCTGACCGCTAAAAGGCCGCCTGAAGGCCATGAAGAGACCATTCACGGTATGCAAATTCGCGATTCGTACCGCGATTTGGAGGATGCTAATAGCCCAGAAACAAAAGAATTTGTCCGCGAACAGATGGCGTATACGCAGGATTTGTTGGGGTCGCGGCCGTCGCGCGACGCCATTCGGGCGCGTTTGGAGCAGCTTTTCAGCATTGGCAGCATCACTGCACCGCAAATTGGGACGCGCACGAGTGGCAATAGGTACTTCTATACCCGGCGTGAGGGTCGTCAGAACCAGGCTGTGTTGTATGTCCGCGATCGTCTAGAGGGGGAAGATCGCCCTCTGGTAGATGTGAATAAGCTCAACCCGCAGGGTACAACTGCGCTGGATTGGTTCTATGCCTCGCACAACGGGACGTATGTGTGCTTCGGAACGTCGGAAAACGGATCGGAAATTAGCGATCTGCAGGTGATTGAGACCGCTGGCGGACGTCTTCTACCATTGAAAATTACTCGGGCGCGTGCCGCCAGTGTCGCTTGGAAGCACGATAACTCCGGGTTTTACTACACGCGATATCCACGTTCCGGCGAAGTAGAGGCCGGAGATGAGGTCTACTACCGCAAGGTCTTCTATCACGCGCTGGGCTCGGCGGGCGATGGATCGGACGACAAACTCGTCTTTTCGTATGACAAAGACCCACAAGCCTGGCCCAATGTGTCCATTTCCGACGACGATCGCTGGCTACTAATCGCAGTTAGCCAAGGTTGGACGCGCGTAAATCTCTTCCTCAAGGGCCTTGCTGGTGAGCCTGAGCCCGTTGAAATCACCGAAGGCAAGGACTTTTTGTACCGTGGAGAGATATATAAAGGCTCGATTTATCTCGTCAGCAACGAAGATGCGCCGCGTTTTCGTGTGTTCAAAATCGATGTAGGGCAGCCTTTGCGCCACGATTGGCGCGAGATTATTCCGCAAACTCCGGGCCAGCGGGACGCGGTATTGCACAGTGCGGCCGTTATTGGCGGCCAATTGGTCGCTACTTATGAGCAGGACGTCACCGCGCAAGCCAAGATTTTCACACTCCAAGGCCGTTTTCTGCGCGATATCGAAATGCCGGGACTGGGATCGATCACCGGAATCAGCGGCAACTACGACACGCAAGAAGGGTTTTTTGACTTTCAATCGTTCACGATTCCGCCAACCGTGTATCGAATTGACCTCGCGGCGAACGCTTCCGTAACCGCATGGCAGGCGTTAAAAGCGCCGATTGACGCTTGCGCGTACGAAGTCCGGCAAGTTTTCTACGAATCGAAAGACGGAACCAGCGTGCCCATGTTCATCATCTGCCGCAAAGGGACTGCTTTGGATGGCAATCAGCCTACGTGGTTGACCGGCTACGGCGGATTTAACGTCAGCAATTCGCCGGTATTTCGCGCTTCCGCGCACCTCTGGCTGGAGCGCAGCGGCATTTTTGCCGTGGCCAACATCCGCGGCGGCGCCGAATACGGCGAGGATTGGCATCGCGCCGGCATGCTCGACCGCAAACAAAACGTCTTCGACGACTTCATCGCCGCCGCCGAATACCTCATTCGCGAGCGTTATACGAACCCAAACCGGCTGGCAATCCAGGGTGGAAGCAACGGTGGACTGCTCGTCGGAGCCGTGATGACGCAGCGCCCGGAGCTGTTTCGCGCCGTAATTTGCCAGGTTCCGCTGCTGGATATGCTGCGCTACCAGGGTTTCCAAATCGCTAAATTGTGGATTCCAGAATATGGAACGGCCCAAGATCCGCAACAATTCGAGTGGTTATATGCGTATTCGCCTTATCACCACGTCCAGTCGGGGAGGGGATATCCCGCAGTTTTGTTCATGACCGCTGACACGGACACGCGCGTCGATCCCATGCACGCCAAGAAAATGGCCGCATTGATGCAGGCAGAGGCCGCAAATGGACGATCAAAAGACCGTCCAATCCTGCTAAGAATCGAGAGTCAGGCCGGTCACGGGGCCGGAAAACCCCGGTCAAAACAGTTGGAAGAGTTCACAGATCTGTATTCGTTTTTGTTTTGGCAACTGGGAATGGAGAATTAAGGCAACAGCACTGCCACTGCAGACCACGGATCGCACGGACGTTCACGGACCTCGCGATTTTTTGTCTGCTAGAGCGTCTTGTTGACACTGCTTTCGACCGAGTAAGTGGGATGCTTATTGTTCTTTATTGCTCTCTTGGGCTGCGTGGGCGTCCTTTTTCGCTCGCGAAATTTCTTCCATTCGCTTGCTTAGCTCGCGTTCGAAGCCTTCGTTTGTTGGGTGAAAGTACTCGCGATCGCGCAAATTGTCCGGCATGCACTGCATATCGGCCACTTTGTTTTCCAGATCGTGCGCGTATTGGTAGCCTTTTCCATATCCGAACGCCTTCATGAGCCCAGTCGGCGCGTTGCGCAGATGCAACGGAACCGGATCGGCGGCGGTCTTTTCGACGTCTTGCTGGACGTTTCCGTACGCGCTATAGATCGCATTCGACTTTGGAGCGAGCGCCAGATACGCCACAGCTTGCGCAATTGCGAGCTCTCCTTCCGGCGATCCGAGAAACTCGTACGCATCTTTTGCCGCTAAACACATGCTCAGCGCCTGCGGAGAAGCGAGTCCGATGTCTTCCACGGCCATTCGCACTACGCGCCGAGTGACATAAAGCGGATCTTCGCCCGACGCCAGCATGCGTCCGAGCCAATAAAGCGATGCATCGACGTCGCTGTTGCGAACGCTTTTGTGTAGCGCAGAGATGAGGTTGTAGTGCTCTTCGCCCGCTTTGTCGTACAGCAGAATGCGTTTTTGCAGCGCATCGGTGACTAAATCGACGGTGATCACGCGCTCGCCGTCCGTTTTGCTCTGGTCTTGCGCGAGCTTCGCGGACAATTCGAGCGCGTTGTACGCTGATCGCGCGTCGCCGCTGGAATACGCCGCGATCTTCTGCAGCGCTTCCTCGTCAGCCTTCACGTCCAGATTTCCCAGGCCGCGCTCACGATCTGCAAGCGCTCGGCGCAGCAATTCGATGATCTGGTCCTCGGTGAGAGGCTTCAAAACGTACACGCGAGTACGCGAAAGCAGCGCGGAGATGATCTCGAACGACGGGTTCTCGGTCGTCGCGCCGATCAAACGGATGTTGCCTTTCTCCACGTGAGGCAGAAAAGCGTCC
>CAZLIE010000222.1:0-4065 GCA_964559345.1 uncultured Terriglobales bacterium | reverse complement strand
CGCCTCGCCGCGCAGCCCTGGCCAGGCAACGTCCGCGAGCTGCGCAACGCCGTCGAGCGCGCCACGCTGTTCGCCGACGCCGCCGTCGATCCCGCCGCGCCATTCCCCGCGCCGACGCGCGGCCCGCTGTTCGCCGAGCGCGCCGACGCGCTCGCGCGCTTCGAGCGCGACTACTTCACCCACGTGCTCGCGCTCACCGGCCGCAACCTCAGCGCCGCCTGCCGTCTGACGCGCCTCGATCGCCGGTACCTCTACCGCATCCTCGATCGCCTCGGGCTGCGTCAGCGGCAGTAGTCGGGCATGTTCATCGCGGCGATGACGCAACCGCTCGGGCAGGCGCCCAGGTCGCTGCCCCACCCTTCGTCGAAGAAGTAGAGGTGGCCGACGACGCCGCCGGAGAACGCCTCGCCGCACCACCAGCCGTAGCCGGGGTAGCCGAACGCGTGCGTGCGCGAGACGCCGCCGCCGCAGTGGTCGACGCCGCTCGTGGCCCCGTGCTCGCACGACCGCGACGGGCAGGCGCCAACGTCGAGCGCCTGCGTCGCCGGCGTCGCCGTCGTCGGACAATAGTAGAGGTGGCTGGTCAGGCCGGGCACACCGTCGAAGCCGCACCACCAGCCGCTGCCGGATTGGCACGTCGCGCCGCCGGTGAGCGGCGCCTCGTCGGCGAAGCAGCCGGCGAGAACGAGGACGAGAACGCACCAGCGCATGGCGCCATCTTACCAGCCGCGGCGCACGCGCTCGAAGCGGCGGCGCGCATGCATTGCCTATCGTGACAGCGTCGCCTCTTTGCTCGGCTGACGTTTAGCTCGTCGACGAGACGCACCCACGGCTCGGCATGACGTCGCGTTCACGAATTGCCTCATGCATGACTCTCTCATCGGCAACCGTCGTCCTGACCGCCCGCCGCGACGTAGCACCCATTCGTGCATGACTGCGCCCACAGCGTGCGACCGTTCTGGCAGTAGTAGAGCGAGATCTGATCGGCCAGGCTGGTGGCGAAATGCGCCTGCGGCGATCGCCCGCAGAAGACGCCGTTGTCGGCGGGCGGCACCGCCGCGCACGGATCGTCGTTGCACACGTCGGGATGATTGGCGCCGGCCGGCGTGCAGCCGTGCTCGCACCAGACCGAGTCGACGGTGTGGCCGTTCACGCACGTATAAACGGTATTCTGATCGGCCAGCGTCGGTTGGAAGTAGCTCTGATTGCTGCTGCCGCAGTAGGTCCCGTTTTGCGACGGCGGCACGTTGGCGCACGCGTCGTTCTTGCAGCTGTCGGGCCCGGTGGTCGCGACGTTGCAGTCGTTCCAGCAGAAGGCGTACTCCGTCGTCTTGCCGTTGACGCAGTGATAGAGCCCCGACGGATTCGCCGTGCCACGCGCGTTGAAGTGAAATTGAGGCGAATGGCCGCAGAAGAATCCGTTCGCCGACGAGGGAACGCCTGCGCAAGGATCATTCGTCACGCAATAGTCCTGCACGCCCGACGCGGCGACGACGCATCCGGCCTCGCAATGACGCTCGTTGGCCACCTGACCGTCGATGCATTCATAAATCGTATTCGCATCGGTATTCGGATTCGAATTGTGATTCTGGAATCCGGCCTGCGGCGACGTGCCGCAAAACTGCCCGTTGTTGGCGTGACTGACGTTGATGCATGGATTGTGGCCGGGGCCGAGGCTCTGCTCGGGATGAATCCAGCATTTGGGCGCGTAATTGACGCCGCCCGGCCCGCCCGCATATCCAAAGAACGAATTCGAAGAATTCCAGGCCGTCGACGATCGGGAAACGCTGGCATAGGCGGAGCCGTTGACGCTGGCGTTGATGATCCAGTTCTGCTGAATGTAGTAGACGTAATTCGAGTCGGCGCCGGTGACGACGGCGACGTGACCGGGCGCGCTCTTGTTCGCCTCGTTGCACCCCGCCGACGGCTCGTCCCAGACCAGCAGATCGTTCGTGGTCGGTTGGCGCCCACTGGTATTGCGATATCCGGGCCCCCATACCGAGTAATGCGCGCTCAAATAGGGATCATTCGAAACGAGGTCGCAGATTTCGCAGGCCAGATTATCGACCCAGTTGTCGACGGGCGGATATTGCAGCGCGCTCATCACACGATTCGCATATTGATCGCACTGCCACTCGCCGCCCCCGTTCGCATCGTCGCAGTAGGCCATGACGCCATCGAAGCTCTCCATGGGCTGCCCGGAGTGGTTGCATCCGAACACCGTATCGGAGGGCTGCGGCGGCGCCGGCTTTTGGCAGGAATAGATCGGCGAGCTGGTCAGCCGCACGCGATTGCCGACGTGCAGCTCGTTGCCCATCATGTCCCAGACGCCAAAATTGCTCGGGACGGTCCAATCGTATCCTTTATCGCCTTTCCAATCCCACGCCGCGTAGCACGTATTGGTGCCGTCGGAGAGCTGCAGGATGTAGACGCTGTCGTTGGCGTCATGCGCCGGCACGCGCGCGCCGATGGAATAGTCCCCGAGCAGCTGCATCAGATATCGCACCGCGCTCGCGGCCGGCTTCGGCGTCACCCCGTCGGAGAAGAAGAGCCCGAAGCAATCTTCCGACTGGCCGTAATCCCACACCGCCAGCTTGTGGTCGCCGTTGCAGAAGCTGGCATCCTTGCCGTCTTTGAAGTTGTACAGATAGACCTCGTCGACGCCGTTGAGCGCGCTCAGCAGGATCGTGCGAATCGTGAACGTGGCCTGATCGACATACTGAACGCCGTTGATCGTCGGCCAGCCGACCTCGGTGATCCACATCGGCTGCGCCGCGAACATGCCGTGGCTCACGTACGCGCTTCGCGCCGCGGCGATCTTGCTGCCGAGCTGCACGTTCTGCGTGCCTTCGTCCCACTGGTCGTCCTCGGGCGGGCTTTGCGGCGGATATGCTGTATATGCATGAATCGCCGCCGCCGTCAGCTTTGACGCCAGCCCGCCGTTGGCGTTGAAAGCATCGGTCATGTAATCGTTGCCGGAACGATTGAATCCGGGCTCCCACAGGTACACGGTCCCGCCGGTGGTCACGCGCGGTAGTGCGTGACCGAGCTTCAGCCCGTTGATCGCATCGATCGTTTGCGACGCCAGCTTGCCGAACGCCGGAGCATCGTCGACGCCGCTATAGCTGCAGCTACAACTGGTTTTCGTACAGCTCAGCGTACCATTCTTCCAGAACTGGATCGTATTGTTCGGCTCGTTCCAGACCTCGTATTGCATGACGCGGTTGTCGAAGTGCTTGACCGTCTCCGTCGCGTACTTCACGAAGGTGGCGAAATCATCCGGCGGCCGCCGGTCGATCTTGCTGTTGCAGTAGCCCGAGTTCGCCCACGGATTGCCGTAATCGAGAATGCCGAGGACGCTCATGCCCTGGCTCCGCGCGGCGTCCACGAAGCTGTCGTAGGGGCCCCAATTCCATTGTGAGGGCGGCGTCGTCTTGCTCTTCTGAATGTTGGACCAGGTGAAGTCGGTCCGCAGATGCGTGAAACCGTACTGCGCCAACAGCGGGATGTTCATGTCGAGCCCGGCCGCCATGCCGAGCGTGTCGCGCAGCTTCCGCTGCGAGATCGACGTCGTGGTGCGCCCGGGATCGTTCGCCGGGCGGTGGCAGCCGACGAGGAGTGCCTGCGCGGCGACGGCGAGCGCGATTGTGAGTCGGCGGAGCGGCAGAAGCATCGAACGCACCTCCAATGGGTGGCGGCGCGTCGTGCAAGCGGGCGGCCAGCGTGCGCGATAGCGAAATCGGCTATCTCCCGCGGCGCGAGCATGACGGGCAAGACACACTGCTCAATGAAGGGTGCGGACTCGGCCCCCGGTGACGCCGCATCGGCGCCGCCCGTCGAGGATGGAGACCGTGCGTCACGAAGTCGGGACATCCGCCGCGTCTGGCAGCGCTAGTATCGATCGCAGGCGCGTCGCCAGAGCTCGTTCATCGGTCGTTGCGAGCCAGCTCCGCAGCGCCAGCTCGAGAAGGGGCGTGAATCCTGCACCGCACTTTCCGGATCACCGTCCCCACTCCGCCACGCTACATCGACCTCGCACATCATCGCGCCGCTGCTTCTCGTCTG
>CAZLIE010000221.1:0-4077 GCA_964559345.1 uncultured Terriglobales bacterium | reverse complement strand
CCCCCGCGCGACGTCCCCTCCTCCTCCCGCCCCAAACCCCTGCCGCAGCAGCTTCGTCGCAATCACCCCCGGATGCATCGCATTCACCGCCATCCTGCCGCCCACCCTCCGCGCCAGCTCGAACGCCGTCGCAACGTTCATCAGCTTCGACACCGCATACGCCTCGTACCCCTCGTACCGATCGATCCCCTCGAAGTCGATCTCGCCCACGCTCCGATGCACATTCGACGACACCCACACGACGCGCCCACCCTCGAGCCGATCGATCAAAAGATGCGTCAACGCAAACGGCGCCAGCTGATTCACCGCCAGCGTCAGCTCGTACCCGTCGCGCGACACGCCCGGCGCCCGCGCGTAGATCCCGGCATTGTTGACGAGCACGTCGAGCTTCGGCGCCCGTCGCCGCACCTCCTCGGCGAGCGCGCGCACCTCCTCGAGGCTCGCGAAGTCGCCCGCCACCGGCTCGAACGCGTCCGCCTTGCCCGTCGCCGCCGCCAGCTCGCGCGCCGCGCGCTCCGCCTTCTCTCGCGAGCGCCCGTGCACGAGCACGCGATGCCCGCGCGCGCCCAGCTGGCGCGCCGCTTCCCGTCCGATGCCGTCGGTGGAGCCGGTGACGAGGATGATCATGCGCATCACGTAAGATCGCGCGCGCAACGGCGCAAGCAAATGTGCTACGCCTCCGGCACCCGCAACGGAGGTGCTCATGCGCGCCGTACTCGTCGCCGCCGCCCTCGCGCTGGCCGCGCCGTCGCACGCCAGGCCGGCTGCCGCCCCCACCAGGGCCTTCCCGTTCCCGACGGAGCTGCACACGCTGCCCAATGGGCTGCGCATCGTCCTCGTGCCCTACGACTCGCCCGGCCTCGTCGCCTACTACACGCTCATGCGCGTCGGCTCGCGCAACGAGCCCGAGCCCGGCCGCTCCGGCTACGCCCACTTCTTCGAGCACATGATGTTCCGCGGCACGCCCACGCACTCGGGCGAGGACTACAACAACACCGTCACGCGCCTCGGGCTCAACACCAACGCCTTCACGTCGAACGACATGACCATCTACCACCTGTTCGGCCCGTCGAAGGCGCTGCCCACGATCATCGAGTACGAGGCCGATCGCTTCCAGCACCTCGACTACACCGAGGAGCAGTTCAAGACCGAAGCCGGCGCCATCCTCGGCGAGTACGCCAAGAGCGCCTCCAACCCCGAGATGATCCTCGACGAGAGAATGGCCGAGACCGCGTACACGAAGCACACCTACCGGCACACGGTCATCGGCTATCTCGACGACGTCAAGGCCATGCCGTCGGGCTTCGCCTACTCGCGCGAGTTCTTCCGTCGCTACTACACGCCCGACAACGCCACCATCATCGTCGCCGGCGACTTCGACAAGCAGCAGACGCTGGCGCTCATGGAAAAAGCGTACGGCGCGTGGAAGGGCAAACTGGACGCCGTCAAGATCCCGGCCGAGCCGCCGCAGACGGCGCCGCGCCAGGCGCACGTCGAGTGGAAGGCGCCGACGCTGCCGCGGCTGTGGCTGGCCTGGCACACGCCGGCGGCGGGCGACGTGGCGGCGACGGCGGTGCAGTCGGTGCTCGAAGGCTACCTCTTCGGCCCGACGAGCCCGCTGTACCAGGACCTGGTGCTCGAGCGGCAGCTGGTCGACTCGATCCGCTCGACCTGGAGCGAGTCGCGCGACCCGTCGCTGTTCGGCGTGCTCGTGCGCGTCAAGAAGGCGGGCGATGTCGACGCCGTCGACAAGGCGATCCGCGACGAGCTGGCCAAGCTCGCTTCCGGCAGCGTCGACGCGACCCGCCTCGCCGCCGTGCGCGCCAACTTGAAGTACGGCGCGGTCCTGTCGCTCGACACGGCGACGCGCGTGGCGGTGACGCTGGCGCGCACGATGGCGCCGACGGGCGACGTGGAGGCGATGAATAAGCTCTACGCGCGCATCGACAAGGTCAAGCCGGCGGAGCTGACGGCGTTCGCCAAGAAGTGGCTGACCGAGGCGAACCTGACGACGGTGACGCTGACGCACGGAGGTGGCCAATGAAGCGCGCGTTCGTGGTGGCGCTGCTCGGCGCGATGTCGCTGCAGACGGTGGCGGCGGCAGCGACTCCGGCGGTGGCGGGCGGCTCGCCGGCGATCGTGACGCTGCCGGCGAACGACAAGCCGGTGGTCACGTTGATGCTGCAGTTCCACGCCGGCGCCGTCGACGATCCGCCGGGGCAGGCGGGGCTGACGTACCTGACGGCGCGCGTGATGGCCGAGGGCGGCACCGAGTCGCTGACGGCGAAGCAGCTGCTCGAGGCGCTGTTCCCGACGGCGGCGGAGGTGCGCGTGCGCGTCGACAAGGAGCAGACGACCTTCTACACGACGGTGCATCGCGATCACGTCGCCAAGCTCGTCGGCATCCTCGGCGACGTGGTGGCGCACCCGCGCTGGGACGCGTCCGAGCTCGCGCGGCTGCGCGACGCCGCCGTCAACGACGTGGAGAAGCGGCTGCGCCAGGGCGACGACGAGAACCTGGGCAAGGAGGCACTCGCGGAGCTCATGTTCCGCGGCCATCCGTACGGGCGCCTCACGCTCGGCCACGTCTCCGACTTGCAGAAGCTGACGCTCGACGACGTCAAGAAGCAGGCTCGGCGCGTCTTTTCGCGCGACCGGCTGACCATCGGCGTCGCCGGCGGCTACGGGCCCGACGTCGTCGACAAGCTCGAGGCGGCGACGGCGACGCTGCCCGAGCATGGGGCGCCGCTCGTCGAGATCGCCTTGCAGCAGCCGCACAAGCCGCGCGTGCGCCTCGTCGAGAAGGAGACGGCGTCGACGGCGGTGTCGATCGGCGTGCCGTGGTCGCTGACGCGCCACTCGCCCGATTTCGCGGCGTGGCTGGTGGCGCGCTCGGCGTTCGGCGAGCATCGCCAGCTCAACGGGCGGCTCATGCAGCGGCTGCGCGAGGCGCGCGGGCTCAACTACGGCGACTACGCGTACCTCGAGCACTTCGTGCAGGAGGGCGGCGACGCGGCGACGGCGCAGACGGGCCGCGCGCGCCGCCAGGGCGAATTCACCATCTGGCTGCGTCCGGTGCAGAACGAGAACGCGCTCTTCGCCGTGCGCGCGGCGCTCTACGAATTGCAGCGCAGCGTCGGCGAGGAGCCGTTCAGTGACGCCGAGGTCGAGCGCACCAAGGGGTTCCTCGACGGCTACGTGCTCCTCTACGCGCAGACGGACGCGCGCCGGCTCGGCTACGCGCTCGACGATCGCGCGCTCGGCGGCGATCGCGCCTTCCTCGACGGGCTGCGCGCCGACATCGCCAAGGTCACCACCGCCGACGTCAATCGCGTGTGGTCGAAGATGAAGACGCTGTTGCCGCAGCTCGAGATCGTCATGGTGGGGCCGAAGGCGAAGGAGCTGAAGCAGGCGATCGTGACCAATGCGCCGTCGCCGATGCGCTACCAGAAGGACGCGCAGGGCAACGTGCCCAAGAAGCCCGAGGCGCTGCTCGCCGCCGACAAGATCATCGAGAAGCTGCCGCTCGGCGTGGCGGGCGAGAGCGACGTCGAGATCGTGCCCGTCGGCAAGATGTTCGAATGAAGCCCGACGTCGGCTACTGGGAGCGCGAGGGCGGCTGAACGAAGCGCGCGGCGACGAGCGGCAGGATCGCCAGCAGCGACGGCCCAAGCGGCTGCACCAACACACCGACGTGCAGGACGACGACGAGCGCCAGCACCAAAAGGCGCGCGTCGAGGTAGCGGCGCCCGACGAAGGGCAGGAGCAGATCCGTCGGCCAGAAGCTCGCCAGCATCTCGTTGCGCGTCAGCTCCGGGAACGTCGACAGCGCCGCCAGCGCCCACACGATCGTGCCGACGAGGCCGAGCAGCAGCGCCGTCAGCACCAGCGCTGCCGCGCGCGCCCGCCGACCGATGCGCGTGCCGACGGCGATCGCCAGCGCCAGCAGCGCGCCGGCGACGGCGTAGGCGGCGAGGCCGAGCCAGGTCGCGCCCGGCGGCGGCCGCGGCCGCCCGACCACGACGAGCTCCGGCGGCGCGGCGAACGCGCGCGTCAGCTCGCGCCGCAGCGCCCACG
>CAZLIE010000220.1:0-4106 GCA_964559345.1 uncultured Terriglobales bacterium | reverse complement strand
GTCATGTGCCGGGTCGGCGGCATCCACTTCAGCGGCGCCTTCGGGAACAGCTCCCGGGCCAGCAGGGCGTGCGCCAGCTCCAGCCGGAACGACTCCGGCAGGTCCGGGTTGATCTCGAAGGCGTGGCCCAGGCCCAGCTGCCAGTCCTCGAGCCCCGCCTCCTTGGCGAAGTACTCGTTGAGCAGCTGAGACACGGTTACCGTGTGCGCCGCGTCGACCGCGTCGGCGGTGGTCAGGTAGTTGTCCTCACCGGTGTTGATGATGATCCCGGCGCGGGCGTGGATCTGCCGCGAGAACCGCTGGTCGACAAAGGTACGGATCGGGTTGATGTCGCGGAACAGGATGCCGTACATGGAGTCGTTGAGCATCATGTCCAGCCGCTGCAGCCCGGCCAGGGTGGCGATCTCCGGCATGCACAGGCCCGACGCGTAGTTGGTCAGCCGCACGTACCGGCCCAGCTCCTTGGACGACTCGTCCAGCGCGGCCCGCATCAACCGGAAGTTCTCCTGGGTGGCGTATGTGCCGGCGAAGCCCTCCCGGGTCGCGCCCTCGGGTACGTAGTCCAAAAGGGACTGTCCGGTGGAGCGGATCACCGCGATCACGTCCGCGCCCGCGCGTGCCGCCGCCTGCGCCTGCGGGATGTCCTCGTAAATGTCGCCGGTGGCGACGATCAGGTAGATCCACGGCCGCTGCTTCGGGTCGCCGTACCGCGCGATCATCCGGTCCCGCTCCGCGCGACGCCGGTCGATCTGCCGGATACCGGCGCCGACAGCCATGCGGGCGGCCCGACGCGCGGTGCTCGCCGCCCTACCCGTTGGCACCGTGAAGTGGACGGAACCCGCGGCCGCCTTCTGCGCCAACAGGTTCAGGTCGTGCGCTCCCGACGCGGTCAGCGCGTGGAAGACCGGTACCGCGACGCCGTACCCCAGCCCGACGTCGGCCACCACTGCGTCGACCAGCCGGTTGACCCAGGGGATGCCGTCCGGGTCGGCACCGGTCACGCCCGCCAGGCGCAGCACGGCCCGCTCCACGGAGACCGTGGTGTGTCCCCGGGCCAGGTCCACCACTGGTCGACCGGCCCGGCGGGCGAGGGTACGCGCCCGGCGCACCACGTCCCGGTCCAGGTCAAGCTTGCTCACGTGCTCTCCATTTCGTAGATCACCTCGCCCCGCAGCACCGTGCGCAGGCAGGTCGGAAGGTCAGGCGTCGGCGTCTCGTCGTCCTCGGGCAGCAGCACCGGCAGGCCGCCGGCCAGCGACTGCGCCCACCACACCGCGAACGTCGCCGGCGCGCCCGGCGCGAGCACGCCCTCGTCGTCCCGGCACACCGCACGCCAGCCGCCGCGCGTGTGCGCCGCGAACGCGGTGCGCATCCCGATCCGCTGTACCGGGTTGTGATGCGTCATCGCCGCCCGGATGGTGCCCCACGGATCCAACGGCGTGACCGGCGAGTCCGAGCCGAACGCCAGCGCCACGCCCACCCCGGCGAGTGAGCCGAACGGGTTGGACGCGAGTGACCGCTCCACGCCCAGCCTCGTCGCGTACATGCCGTCCTCGCCGCCCCACAGCCGGTCGAACGCGGGCTGCATGCTGGCCACCACGCCGAAGGACACCAGACCGGCGATCAGCTGCTTGTCCACGATCTCCACGTGCTCCAGGCGGTGCCGGGCGTCGCGGATGTCGTCGATACCGCACTGCGCGGCGGCCAACCCGAATCCGGCCATCACGGTGGCGATCGCCCGGTCGCCGATCGCGTGGAACCCGCCCTGCACCCCGAGCTTCGTGCACTCGATCAGGTGGGCGGCTACCTGCTCCGCCGTCAGGTACCCGTGCCCGGAGCCGTCCGCGTCCGCGTACGGGGAACGCAGGTGCGCGGTCTGCGCACCGAGCGCGCCGTCCGCGTAGAGGTCCCCACCCGCCCCGACGGCGCCGAGTTCGCGGGCCTTCGTCGCGGCGCCCAGTTCACCCCAGTACCCGTAGACCTCGGGCAACCCCGCCCCGCCCAACGCCAGTACCGCGGTGAAGTCGTCCTCGCTGGAGGTACCCGGGCCGCCGCACTCGTGGACCGCGGCGATGCCCAGGGACGCGGCGCGTTGCAGAGCTGCCCGCTGGGCGTCGCGTCGCTGCGAGGCGGTCAGCGAACCCATCGCGACCTCCCGTACCGCGTGGTGCGCGTCCCGGCGCAGCCAACCGGCCGCGTCGTAGCCAGGCAGGTCCTCACCTGCGGCGGACAGCAGCGCGCTGGACACCGCCGCCGAGTGCACGCTGGCCTGCGACAGGTACACGCGTCGGCCACCGGCGGCGCGGTCCAACTCCTGCGGGGACGGCGGCCGGCGCTCGGGCCAGCCGGACTCCTCCCAGCCGTGACCGATCACCACCGCGTCCGGCGCGAGCTTGCCCGCGAACGCGGACACCCGGTCGAGGACCTCGGTCGCCGAGGCGCAGCCGGACAGGTCGAGGCCGAGCACCGATACCCCGGTCGACGTGGTGTGCACGTGCGCGTCCACGAACGCCGGGGTGAGCAGCGCGCCGGCAAGGTCGACCTCGGCGTCGACGCCCGAGATCGGCACGTCCGCGTCCGGTCCCAGCCAGTCGATCCGCCCGTCGCGTACCAGCAGCGCGGTCGCCGTCGGGTCGGCCGGGCTGAAGATCCGTCCGTTGCGGTACAGGGTCACAGGGGTCGTCATACCGCTCAGTCTGCCGTGAGGCGCGCCTCGAACAGGGCTCGCACGCCGGGCTCGGAGCGGAACAGATCCAGCGCGTGATCCGCGTGGCCCGGCAGGTACCCGTTGCCGATCAGCATCGTCAGGTCGGCGGCGAGGCCCTCCGCCCCCAGCGCCGCGGCCGGGAACGAGGTCGCCATGCTGAAGAAGACCACCGTGCCGCCGGAGGCGGTCGCCAGAATCGCGCCCTGCTCGCAGCCGGGTACGTCCACGCAGACCACGGTGACGTCGACCGGCTCGCCGACCGCGGCGGCGAGCGCCACCGGATCACGGGCATCCGCGAGCGTGACGCTGTCGGCCAGGCCGCTGTCCCGCAGCCGCGCGGCCTCCGCTTCGTTCGGCACGACGCCGACCGTGTGGACCGCACCGGCGCGCCGCGCCGCGGCCAGGGACAGCGATCCGCTCTTGCCCGCCCCGCCGAGGACCGCCACCCTCGGCCGGTCGTACCCGGCGACCACGCGCGCGGTCAACGCGGGCGCGCCGCACACGTCCAGCACCGCGAGCGCGTGCGCGTCCGTGAGGTCCTCCGGCAGTACCGCCGCGACCGAGCGGCCGAACAGGATCGCGTGGCCGGTGCACGGCACCTGCTCCGAGCGCCCGTCCCAATCGGCGAGGCCGTCGGAAATCGCGAGGGGCGTGAGGGTCAGCGACACCAGGGTCGCTACCCGGTCGCCGGGCTTGACGCCGAGCGGCGAGTCGGGCCCGACCTCCGCCACGGTACCGATGAGCATCCCGCCCGAGCCGGTCACCGGGTTGTGCATCTTGCCGCGGGTACCGACGATGTCCAGCACTTCGGCGCGGATCGCGGCGCCGTCCCCGCCGTGCTTGGTCGCGAGTTGGCGGTAGCTGGCGGCGTCGAGGTTGAGCCGGTCCACCGAAATGCGCACCTCGTCCGCGCCGATCTCCGGCGAGGCATCCAGCCGCCAGGCCGCCTGCGGCAGCACACCAGCGGGCTCCAGCACCCGGTGCAGACCGACGGGAGAGGTCATTTTCGCGGCTCCTTGGACGATTGGCAGGAAGACTTACGGTAGCCTAGTTTGAATTCCAAAGATTTTCCAGACGCGAGGAGGCGGCCGTGGGTGCGCAACCGTATGAGTACCGGCGGCGGGAACTGGTCGAACCCGACTGGACCCGGCTGCCCGGCTGGCGCCACGTCACCCGCGACCAGTGGGAGTCCGCGCAGTGGCAGCGCGCGCACTGCGTGAAGAACGTCAAGCAGCTGCGCGAGGTACTCGGCGACCTCGTCGACGAGCGGTTCTACGCCGACCTCGAAGCCGACCAGCGGGCCAACGCGACGATGTCCATGCTGGTACCGCCACAGATGATCAACACGATGGTGCCGCACGCGGTACCGGACACGGACAGCTTCTACGCCGACCCGGTG
>CAZLIE010000219.1:0-4146 GCA_964559345.1 uncultured Terriglobales bacterium | reverse complement strand
CGGTGACGTCGCCGGGGTTCTTGGTCATGGCGTCGCCGTCCTTGTCGACGCGCGCCGACAGCGTGATCTTGCCGTTCATCTTGGTGCCCTCGATCATCGCGTCGCGGTTGTCGAGCTCGAACTGCATGGGGAACTTGCCGACGGTGAGCCGCTTGACGGCGACGGGCGGGCCGGGCTGATCGGCCAGGCGCGCCACCAGGTACAGCGTGTCTCCGGCGGTGACCTTGGCCTTCAGCTTGTCGTCGACCTTGATGACGCCGCTGATGGTCGTCTTGGGATCGAGCGCGACGTCGGCAGGCGTGGTGCCGTTCGGATCGATGGAAGGATGGCCGGGCGGGAGCGCGCCGGCGGTGCCGGTGTTCGCGTTCGCCGCGTGCGACGCCTCGGCGCCCGTCGGCTGCGCCACCTTGCTGCTGTCTTGGGCGGTGAGCGGCGGCAGACCGGCCGGTTGCGGCGGCGCGTCGTGCTTGCGCTCGCAAGCCGCGAGGCCGAGCGACAGCCCGACGGTGACGAGGAGGGAGCCGGGCCCCGGACAGGCTCGACGTTTGAGAGACATGCGCGTACCTTAGCACCCGTGCCCGGCAACGTCCACGAGGCGACCGTCGTCGACATCGCGACGCTGGCGCGCGCAGTGGTGCGCTGGCGCTTCGCCGTGACGCCGCCCGAGCCGCTGCGCTTTCGTCCGGGGCAGTTCGTGTCCTTGCGCGTGGGCGACGACGGCGACGGCGCCGCCGTCCTGCGCAGCTACTCGATCGCGTCGGCGCCCGGGCGCGACACCTTCGACCTCATCTTGAAGCTCGTCGAGGGCGGCGCCGGCTCGGCCTGGTTCCAGCGTCTCCGCCCCGGCGACGGCGTGCGCTTCACCGGACCGATGGGCTTCTTCGTGAACGACCTGCAGCACGCCGGCGACGTCGTGTTCGCCGCGACGGGCGTGGGCATCACGCCCGTGTTGCCGATGGTCGAGGAGCTGCTCGCGCGCCCGAGCGAACAGGGGCGCATCGCCCTCTACTGGGGCAACCGCGCGCGCGAGGACGTGTTCTGGCGCGACGAGCTCGAGGCGCTCGCGGCGGCGCATCCGCGCTTTCAACCCAAGCTGTTCCTGTCGCAGCCCGACGCGGCGTGGAGTGGCGAGCGCGGGCGCATCACGCCGGCGGTGCTCGACGATCTGCCGCGCCAGCGCAAGCCCACCTTCTACCTCGTCGGCAACGGCGCGATGATCCGCGAGCTCAAGCAGGGCCTCCTCGATCGCGGCGTCGATCGCAAGCGGCAGATCCGCAACGAAGCCTTCTTCGAATAGCGCATGCACGAAGCCGCCCCGTCGCAAGACCGCACGCGCGCGCTGACGCTCGGTGCCGCCTGCGCCCTCCTCTACCTGTGCACCGCGCCGTCGGTGGTGAACCCCGACGGGCTCGGCTACCTCAAGCTCCTGCCCCACAACTTCGCCGCCGGCCACCTGCTGTACATGCCGATCCTGCGCGCGGCCACGCGCCTCATCGGCTCAAGCGGCCTCGAGGCGGGTCGCTTCGTCAACGCCATGCTGGGCGGCTCGGCGGTGCTCTTGCTCTACGGCACCACGCGGCGCGCGCTCTCGGCGCTGCCGCTCGGGCGGCCGTTCTCCGCCGGCGACGTGCGCTTCTGCGCCACCTTCGCGGCGGCGGGCCTCGGCGTCTCCTACGGCGTGTGGATCCAGGGCGCCGACGTCGAAGCCTACGCGGCGGCGCTGGTGGCGCTGCTCTCGACGGTGCGCCTGGCCCTCGCCTACCGCGCGCATCCGACGGTGCTGCGGGCGCTCGCCGTCGGTGTGGCGCTCGGCGTGGCGGTGCTGTGTCACCTCTCGCACGTTTTGCTGTCGCTGTTCGTGGCGGGCTGGCTGTGGTCGCACGCGCCGGCGAAGCGCGCCCGCCTGGGCCACGCCGCGCTCGCGCTCACCGTCGGGGGCGCGCTCACGCTCGCCCTCTACGCCTACGCGGCGTTCGGCGTGCGGCACCACGACCTCGACGGCGCGCTGCGCTGGATCGCCACCGCGCAGCACGGCTTCCGCTACGGCGGCGGGCCCTACAAGCTCGCCGACGCGGTCTACGGCCTCGCCAAGGCGCTGGTGTGGTCGCCGTACCTGTTCGAGAGCGACGCGCAGGTGCTGCTCGGGCAATTCCTCCTCGGCCTCCTGCCGCTGGTCGCGCTCACCGTCGCCGTGGTGCTGCGCCGCCGCGCGCTGCCGCCGCTCGAGTGGCGCCTCTACGCGCTGTGGATCGCGCCCTACGCCGCGCTCGGCGTCGCCTTCTTCGGCTCCGACTCCGAGCGCTGGGTGTTCGTGCTGCCGGGGCTGTGGCTGCTCGCGGCCGTGGTGGTGGCGCTCGGGCCGCGGCGCACGCGCGTGGCGGTCGGCGTGGTCGCCTACCTGCTGGTGCTCAATTTCTCGACGGGGATCTGGCCGCAGCACCGCGACTGGGCCGGCGTGCGCGCGCGCGCCGAGGCCACGGCGCACCTCACGCGCGCGGGCGATCTCCTGCTCTTCCCCGGCCACTCGTGGGACGAGTACGTGAGCTTCTACGCCACCGCCGAGGTCGAGCCGTTCCCCATCGTCTACTACGCCGCGCGCGACGGCGTCACTGCCATGTGGGCCCGCCTGGAGAAGGAGCGAGGGCTGGCGCGAGCGCGCGGCGGGCGCGTGCTCTCGGTGCGCCTGTTCGACGACGACGAGGTGGATCCTCGCGGCTGGGACGAGCTGGCCGCCCTCGGCCTGCCGCGCGCGCTCCTGCGCGCGGAGCTGCGCGCGCGCTTCTCCCCGGTGACGATCGCGCAGGCGGGCGCCGACGGCTCGGCGCCGGTGACCCGCCTCGACGACGCGGCAGGCACTTTGGTCCCCCCGCGGGCGCCCCCGTGATACACCAAGGCGAATGAGCGACGCCGTCGAGTACTCGATCGATCTCAGCCAGCGCCATGCACATTTGTACACGGTGGAGGCGCGTTTCCCCGTCGGTGGCAGCGAGGTCGATCTCAAGCTGCCGGTGTGGACCCCGGGCTCGTACCTGGTGCGCGAGTTCGAGCGCCACCTGCAGGACGTCACCTGCGACGACGGCGAGGGCCGCGCGCTGCCGCTCCGCAAGGTGGACAAGGCCACCTGGCGCGTCGACGCGCGCTCGGCCCGCCGCGTGCGCGCGCGCTACCGCGTCTACGCCTGGGACCTCACCGTGCGGGCGGCGCACCTCGACGATACGCACGGCTTCTGGAACGGCGCCTGCGTGTGCCTCTACACCGACGCCACCATGGCGCTGCCACATCGCGTGCGCGTGATCGCGCCGCTCGGCTGGAAGGCGACCACCGCGCTCGACGAGGACGGCGACCCGCACACCTTCCGCGCCGCCAACTACGACGAGCTCGTCGACTCTCCCGTCGAGGTGGGCACGCACGAGCTCATCCACTTCACCACGCAGGGCAAGCCGCACCGGCTGGCCATCTGGGGCCGCCCGCAGACGGAGCTGCCGCGCGATCGGCTGACCGGCGACTTCGTCAAGATCATCGACGCCGCCGAGGCGCTGTTCGGC
Source organism: uncultured Terriglobales bacterium (assembly GCA_964559345.1). Taxonomy (GTDB): domain Bacteria; phylum Acidobacteriota; class Terriglobia; order Terriglobales; family Acidobacteriaceae; genus Gp1-AA112. The sequence goes on along the minus strand of CAZLIE010000219.1, from coordinate 601 downwards.
GACGGCCTGCCCTACGACGCGTACACCTTCCTGCTCATGCTCGCGCCCAACCAGTACGGCGGCCTCGAGCACGCGCGCTCGTGCACGCTGCTCTCGTCGCCGTTCACCTTTCACCCGCGCAAGAAGTACGAGGAGTTCCTCGAGCTCGTGTCGCACGAGTTCTTCCACCTGTGGAACGTCAAGCGCATCCACCCCGAGGCGCTGGGGCCGTTCGACTACCAGGGCGAGTGCTACACGCGCTCCCTGTGGGTGATGGAGGGCGTGACCAGCTACTACGATCGCTACCTCCTCGTGCGCGCGGGCCTGCAGACGCCGAAGCGCTACCTGGAGAAGCTCGGCGAGGAGCTGGGCAAGATCGCCGGCATCCCCGGCCGCTTCCGGCAGAGCCTGGAGGAGTCGAGCTTCGACGCCTGGATCAAGCTGTACCGCCCCGACGAGAACTCGGTGAATAGTACGATTTCGTACTATCTCAAGGGCGGCGTGGTCGCGCTCCTCCTCGACCTCGAGATCCGCACGCAGTCGGGCGGCAAGAAGTCGCTCGACGACGTGATGCGCCACCTGTGGCGGCGTTACGGCAAGGAGGGGCGCGGCTTCCCCGACG
>CAZLIE010000218.1:1975-4161 GCA_964559345.1 uncultured Terriglobales bacterium | reverse complement strand
TCGTGTTGACTACCAAAGTCGGTCAGTATTACGACAAAGCCATCGCCGAAGCGCTCCCGATCAAGAGGTCAGGCCTCGGAGAGCTCGCCATCCAGGAAGTCATGAGTGGCTTCGCGCTGCAGGCGCCACCGAAGACCGGCGTCTTCCTGTTCGAGGATCACAAGATCGCGCGCGCCAGCTTCCTGCTGCCGGACTGCTGCCGCAAGGTATCGGCGCGCGCCTTCTTGCAGTTCCTCGAGCAGAAGAATTGGATACCCTCTGCTATCGAAGTGGAGCGCCGCGCGATCACCGCGGGCCGCCAGTTTTCTCAGATCCGGTTTCCGCCGTCATAACACGCAACGTCTCCGCCAGCTCTGCAGCGCTTTTCGGCCCTTTTATTCGCCGGACAAGAAGGCAATCTCCTGGTAAAGAGTGAGCGCGGATCCAACTTGCGTGCGGAAATCGTGAACAGCCAGGCATCTTTCCTGCGTGAATATCGCACCCCCGGCTGCCTTGACGAACTCGTAGGGTCCCGCACGCTCGCGTCTGCCGTCACTGCTGATCACACGTAGAAAAACAGGTCCGCTGCAATCGAACACCCGATGTCGTCCATGCGTGCACGGGTGACTCACCGCGGACCGGGCGAAAGGCGAGTACGATCATTTCTCGATCTCGACGGTGAGGCCGAGCTCGGCCTCGATGATCTGACTGAGTGTGGGTGCCGACAGCGTGAAGTCGGCACGCCGGCGATACTCTTCAAAGCTGACCCAGAGAACGACCATCTCATCAATATCCAGCCCCGTGACAGTGAGGCAGAGCGCGGTTGTGCCATCACTCGTGATCCAGAAGCTTCGCTGCATGGACTGTTGCCAGCGGCGGACGAAGAAGTAGGGTTTCGCGAGCTCTGGGCGGATTTCTTCCGCTTCCAGTACCTCGTCCAGCAATCTCGTTATGCCCCGGCTATCGACGATGAGGGCTTGCGCGGATGAAATCCTGGTTCCGATCATGAGACGAGCTCCATCGCGCAGGCGAAGCGCGTCGTTGTCAGTTTGCCGCTGAGCGGGAAGGGTGGTCCGCCGTGTGAAGATGAACGTCGAGTACGATCGCCAACCCGAGGCGACCGAGTAAAGCCAATGAATCAGCGAGCAGCTCCAGGCGGAAATTTCCGCGGGCGAACAAGCTGACGTGCAGCTCTCCAACGCCGCCATCGAGTTTCAGTTGTTCCAGAAAATCATGTGCACGGTGCAGTAGAGAGGTGGTTTGCATCAGGACTGTCTCCACCGAGACACCATCGGATGATAGCTGCGGCCCTTCCATCAACTGCGCCGTCCAATAGCTCTCGCGATACACACCTTCGCGATCCTCCCCAGCCGGACCGTGGCGCGGACCGCCCGCCTGCCACGTGTGCTGCGGCTCAATGCCCAACATCTCTGTGATCCTGCCGGGATCTATCGTGGGGTGCCGAATGTGCAGAGAGATCGTGAACTCGTATGTGCTCATGGGACCTCGACATGAGCTGGGATGATAATGAGGCAACACTCCAGGAGGTCTATCGCCCTGGGAGCGGTGCCTGTTGTATGTTGCGCTTTAGAAGCGGCGCGGCCCGCGGTTGCCACCACCAGAGCGCTCGCGATCTTGCGCTTCGTTGACTTTGAGGGCGCGGCCGTCAAAGTCGGTGCCGTTCAACGCCTGCATGGCTCGCGATGCGTCAGCATTCGGCATCTCCACGAACCCAAAGCCGCGCGCGCGACCCGTCTCGCGATCGGTGATCAGTGCAACCGTCTCGACGGTTCCGTGTTTGGAGAACAGTGTGCGCACGGATTCATCGGTCGCGGTGAAAGGAAGATTGCCAACGTATAGCTTAGTCACTGTGATTACTCGCGATGGAAATGGAAAGACCGGGCAGGTAGAGCCTGCTTCCTGGTTCGCCAAGCTTTGCGTGGGTGGCAGACATTGGCCGGCAAGGGGCGCCGTAGCGGCGCAGGAAGGCCAAGGCAGTCAAGCCGGAAAGAATACGAGCCTGTAAACAGGGTACAGGAAGCACAGCAACTCTGCAGGCATTTCATGTCTTGGTGCATCCTCGTGCATTGCCACGTGCATGGACGTTGCGTTCTTCGGCGCAAAGGCGCAACTTCAGCCATGCTGGAAGCGCGATGGTCCTCGGCTCCGCAATCGACCCGTTCAATCGCCCTTCTTCGAGATCTGGG
>CAZLIE010000218.1:0-1965 GCA_964559345.1 uncultured Terriglobales bacterium | reverse complement strand
CCTGCGCCGGACTGCCGGTCTCCTTCACGGGCGTTTTAAACGGGGATGAACTCGCGCAGGCCTACGCCTCGGCGGACCTGTTTGTCTTCCCGACCACCACCGACACGTTTGGCAATGTGGTGCTGGAAGCGCAGGCGTCGTCTGACGGGCAGTATGCGAGTGACTCCGCAATCGACCCGTTCCATCGCCCTTCTTCGAGATCTGGGAATGTGAGTGCCAGATTTCATGGCCGTCTTCGAATTCGCTCACTCGTTGTCGCGCATCAGCGCAGGACTGGTACGGAATGAATCTCAGCCTCGTCGATGCCTTCGGCAAATTCGGCGCCAAACCTCACAATCGAGTGTACGGCCTGTCCGCGATGGCGGCTGACGGAGCCGTGGTGCTCAACTGTTCGAAAGCTTACTTCGGACACCCTTCCCCGGGAGTACTTCGTTACGAGGACAGACTCTCCAGGGAATCAGCTGAGTCCAAGGAGAGTGTGCTCCTCAGTCAGCACCTAACGCTTGCGCTGGAAGGCGCACTTCCCGTCCGGATGGTCGTGATGTCTACTGAGGGTGACGAGCGCGGCGGCCGAAGGTTTCACGTCCGCTCGGATCTGATTGGCAAGTTAGTCAAGTTTGACGGTGATCATTTCACCATCGACTTCACGCGGCGCGAGCAGACCCGCCTGGCCACCGTCTCCGCTCCGCGTAAGTAAAGCTGCCCGGCCCGCACTCCGTCGGGCAGCGGCTCCGCTCGATCCTGCTGAGGCAATCAGGCCGTTGACGGATCAGTATCCGCGCGCCTCCCCCACAGACCTTTCAGCCGTTCGAGAAAGCGCCGCCACCCATCCTCAATCCAGTCGCGTTTCATGGCAATTTCCTTGGACAACGTCGAGCGAGACTACGCTGGTAATCCTACGCAGGTGCGTGCATCGAGTCGGTACGCTGACGCACAGACCGTCCATTCCAACCCTGTAAAGTCGCTCTGCATCGCTCTCGATCGAGATGCGAACGGCCCGTGTACCGGCGCCAACTGCTAGCAGCGACTGTCAGTTCCGCGCCCTGCGGAGCAACTGTTTCCCGGATGCGGCGCCCTTGCTGCGTCTAGCCACTCACGGCGGTCCCTTTTGTCCTTCGGAGAAACCATTGATACTACCTCGCCGTGTGGCATTTGTCGGTAATTCGCTTCCGCGCCGCTGTGGAATCGCGACATTTACCACCGATCTGCAACAGGCTATCGCCGCCAACGGTGCGACCTTTGAAACTGCTATCGTCGCAATGACCGATCAGGGCCGACATTACGACTATCCACCCATCGTTCGCCTTGAGGTGCATGAAGGCAGTCTCGGCGGGTACGAACGCGCTGCTCATTTCCTGAACACGGAAGGGTTCGATGTGGTATCCCTGCAGCACGAGTTTGGAATATTCGGCGGTGATGCGGGCGGTCATATCATGACCCTGTTAGTGGGTCTGGCAATGCCGATCGTCACAACGTTGCACACGGTCTTGGCGCAGCCGAGTCCGGCGCAGCGCCGCGTGCTGCGCGAGATCGCCGACGTTTCGACGAACGTCGTTGTCATGGCCGAGAAAGGCCGGCAATTGCTTCGTTCCGAGTATGGCGTGCCGGCAGCGAAAATCCTGACGATTCCACATGGTATTCCCGACTACCCTTTCGTCGAGCCGGACACAGCAAAACTCGCCCGTGGCTTCAGCGGGAGAGCCGTCATTCTCACCTTCGGGCTGATCTCGCCTAACAAGGGCCTTGAGGTCATGATCGAGGCGATGCCGGCGATTCTGAGGACCCGCCCCGATGCGGTGTATGTCGTGCTCGGGGCAACGCATCCCAATCTCATTCGCAGCGAGGGTGAGACCTACCGGGAGCGTTTGAAGAAGCGCACGCGGGAGCTGGGCATCGAAGCACACGTGGTTTTTCTCGATCAGTTCGTGGATCAAGCGACACTCGTCGAGTTCATTTCGATGTGCG
>CAZLIE010000217.1:0-4166 GCA_964559345.1 uncultured Terriglobales bacterium | reverse complement strand
AGGCGTTGCCGATGCGCTCGGCGCCGACGATGAAGTGCTCGCCGACGACGCGGACGTTGCGCACCTCGGCCTCGACGTAGACGTCGTCGTCGTGGCGCAGGCCGAGCATGATGCGATCGCCGACGCGCAGCGCGACGTCGCTGGCGAACGAGAAGCCGCTCTCGCTGATGTCGTGCGCGCGCACCAGGAGCTTGCCGTACGGCTCCGGAGCCCGCACCTCGAGGTGCCGCTCGAACGGATATCGCGCGTGACGGCGTCGCTCGCGTTCCATCGACCGCACTGATTAGCAGGAGCCGTACCGTTCGCAATTCCGTGATATTGCTAGCGCGTTCGACGGAGCGCCCGGGGGTTTTCCACCACAGCCTCCGAAAATCGGTGGGCGCGGGCCCCCCCAACGCGGCGACGGCGACGCGCAGCGACGTGATCAGGGCTGCGTCGCGCGCTTCTTCGTCGGTCGATCTTCGTCGTCGAGCTGCTGCACCGGCGCGCGCTTCTGCCCGACGCCCGCGGCCGCGTCGTAGGCGATGGTGCTGATGCGCACGCGCGGAATCGCGAGCTGACCGAGCGAGCAGTCGAAGACGAGCGCGGCCGCTTCCTCGGCGTGCACCGTGCCGACGACGGTCGAGCCGTCGAGCAGGCGCACGCGCACCGGCCGCGGCGACGCCGTCGCGTCGCTCGCCGGATCGAGCGGCACGCCGCCGTCGGGCGGATGCGCCGCCGCCACCGCCGGCGCGCCACCTTTGTCGGCGTGCTTGTCGGCGCGCACCTTCTTGGCCGCGTCGGGCCGCGGCGTCATCGGCTTCAGATCGTTCTTGGGCGTTGCCGTCGCTGCCTTGGCCGCCTCGCCCGTCGACGGCGCAGCAGCGGCGCTCTCCTCGCCGCGCGCGACACCGGGACCGAAGAGCAGCCACGCCAGCGCCGCGAGGATCGCGAGGACGAGGCCGGCGCCGGTGGCGACGTAGCGACGCGCCCGTCGCCGCGCGCGCGCCTGCATCTCGGCGCGGTGGCGCGCCGCCGACGCCAGATCGCCGCCGCAGCGCGGGCACATCGCGGTGCCGTCGGGAAACGGCTCGTCGCAGCGCACGCACCAGCGGCCGCGATCGGAGCGAAACTCGACGTCGATCACCTTGCCCACGTCGAGGATAGAATAGCGCAACAATTGCGCGGCGTCCCTCTTGAACGTCGCGGCAGCCTGCGCAGAACCTCGTGGTCATGCGCAGTACGTCCCTTGCGGACGAAATCCTCGTCGTCGACGACGATACCGACAATCGTCTCGGCTACGTGGCCCTCTTGCGCGACGCCGGCTATCGCGTGCGCGAGGCGCAAGACGGAGCGGCCTGCCTGGCCGCGGTGCAGGCGCGCGCGCCCGCGCTCATCCTGCTCGACGTCTCCATGCCCGGCATCGACGGCTTCGAGACGCTGCGCCGCCTGCGCGCCGGCGACCACCGGGACATCCCGGTCATCCTCGTGACCGGGCAGCGCGTCGACGCCGAGTCCGTCGGCGCCGGCCTCGAGCTCGGCGCCGAGGAGTACCTGCAGAAGCCGGTGCGCCCGGCCGAGCTGCGCGCGCGCATCCGGGCGCTCTTGAAGCTGGCGGCCGCGCGGCGCGAGCTCGAGGCGCTCAAGCGCGACCAGACGGCGATGCTGGTGCACGACCTCAAGCAGCCGCTCGCTATCATCGCGTTACGCGCCGAGTTCATCGAGGACGAAGAGGCCGAGGGCGAGCTCAAGCAGTCGGCGCACGCCATCCGCAGCGCCTGCCGGCAGATGGAGACGCTGATCAACTCGGTGCTGGAGCTGTCGCGCGTCGACGCCGGCCAGATGACGCTGTCGCGCCAACCGGCGGCGCTCGACGACGTCGTCGCCGAGACGGTCGGCGAGATGCGCGACCTGGCGGAGCGGCGCGACATCACCCTCTGCATCCACGCCGAGCCGATGCGCTTCTGCGCCGACGTCGACCGCGCCAAGATCGTGCAGGTGATGCAGAACCTCGTCGGCAACGCGCTCAAGTTCACGCCGCCGGGCGGGCGCATCGACGTCAGCGTCCGCCGCGCCGGCTGCGACGCCGTCGTCGCCGTCGAGGATTCGGGGCCCGGCTTCGGCGACGCCGACACGCGCGAGTTGTTCGACCGCTGGCACCAGACCAAGTCGGGACGGGCCAAGGGCGGCAGCGGGCTCGGATTGGCGATCGCGCGCGCCATCGTCGAGGCGCACGGCGGACACATCGGCGCCGGCACCCGCTCCGACGGCAAGCGCGGCGCCCGCTTCTGGTTCACGCTGCCGCTCGAGCCGTTCGCCGTCGCCGCCGGCTGATCAGGTTTCGCCGCGGAAGCGAGCGCGCGCAGCGCCGTCTGCCCGTCGAAGGCGCGCGCGCCGCCGCCGCTCCATCCGCGGGAACGCGCATTCCCTCGCCGGCGCAAGCGAGCGCCGCTGCCGCCACCCCACGCCGTGCGCCGCCTCATGTCCGTCGAGAACAGCACGATCGCTGCCGTCGTCGCGCCGGGCTGCGCCGCAGTGCGGCAACGCACACGACACTTGACCGCAACGCGTGCGAAACGGTAGCGTGCGCCTCAATGCGCCGCGCCTGCGCCCTGTTCGCCGCCGCTTCGATCGCGCTCGTCGTCGCCGCGTGCTCCAACCCGATCGACGAGCGCGCCGCGCAACAGCAGAAGAGCGCGGCCGCGTCCGCCGGTGGCGAGACCACGTCGCCCAAAGACGCGCCCATGCAGTACCGGGTGCTCGGCGACGAGGTCAACAAGCAGTCCAACACCGTCGAGCAGCACGTGCTCCTCGGCGCGCAGCCCAAGCACGACGAAGCCGACGCGCTCCTCAAGTACCTCTATCGCCACCTCATGACGCGCGCCGAGCCGCAGCCCGCCGGCGTCGCCGCCTACGTCTACTCCGACGAGTCGCAGTACAAGACGCCGCCGCGCTCGCCGGTCGCCAGCGTCGTGCAGAAGCCGGGCGACGTCGGGCCGAAGTTCGAGAACAACATCCCGCTCGAGTTCTGGCAGCAGGTCGATCAGGCGCTGCCGCACACCGACAAGGGTTGGAAGCTCGAGAAGAAGGTCGAGCGCAACGACGCCAACAAGACGCTGACCATCACGGTGCCGTACACCGAGCCGGGCGAGGACCGCTACGCGGACAAGCTGTCGTTCAACCAGGCGATGGTCATCTTCACCGACACCGCGAAGGAGCTGTTCGAGAAGGTGCCGGAGCTGCGCGCGATGAATTTCGTCGGGCGCTGGAAGGATCAGGACGTCGTCAAGATCGGGATGGACCGCGCGCAGTACCAGGCGGTCAACATCGGCGATCTCGAGGAGCAGATCGGCCAGCTGCATGGGCGCGCCTTCCTCGAGCTCTCGACGGGGCACGGCACCGATAAGTCCGTCGAGAAGGGCAACACGCAGCGCATGGCCGCGCTGTACAAGAAGATGCTCGGGCAGCTCAAGGGGCATGCCTGGGTGTCGCCGACGCTGAAGTAGATGCGCATGCGCCGGCACATATGGATCTTCTGTTGCCTGGGGGTGGCGTCACTCAGCTCTGAGTTGCGTGCACAGGAAGTGCTGTCGCAGCCGGCACCGAAGCCGGCACCGACGGCGAACGATCCGCGCCTGCCCAAGGGCGAGCGTGGCCTCGCCGCCGAGGGCACCGCGCGCGAGCCGGGATCGCCGCCGCCACCGACGGAGACGGCGACCGGCTTCGACTTCGGCAGCTACGGGCGCGTCGGCGTCGGCTCCGACGGGCGCGGCCACGAAGGCTACGCGACCAACGTCGTCTCGCACGGCTCGCGCCTGGAAGAAGCGCCCTACCTCGAGCTCAACTTCTACTACTCGCGCTCCATCGGCGGCGATCCGCACCGTCGCTGGCGCGTGGTGCTGGTGCCCGCGTTCGCCGGCGGCGACCTGTTCCATTACTCGGGCGATTTCACCTCGCACATCGCCATTCGCAACGCCTACGCCGAGACGGTGAACCTCGGCGTCGACGGCTTGTCGCTGTGGGCCGGCTCGCGCATGTATCGTGGCGACGATATCTACCTCTTCGATTACTGGCCGCTCGACAACCTCAACACCGTCGGTGCCGGCGCGCGCTACGAATACAAGAAATTCGATGTCGCGCTGCACGCGGGAATGAACCGGCTCGACGATCTCTATCAGTACGAGACG
>CAZLIE010000216.1:0-4167 GCA_964559345.1 uncultured Terriglobales bacterium | reverse complement strand
TCTGATCCGCAGCTTGTTGCCCGGACGCTCAATTGCGATGGCGCTTACGCCGGCGGACTTCAACTTGTCCTTCAACTCGGCTTTCAATTTCACGTCTTCAAGAAGGAGCTTGTCGTAATCGCGCTCGACAAACCAACGCGATTTCCATGGCTTGGTGTAGCCCAGTCTGAAGCCGTAGGGGTGAACTTTTTGTCCCATAATTTCCTCTCAAATCCTTCGTCTTCGCAGACTCAGGACGACCGCATGCAAGCGGTCTCAAATGCTTATCCTTTTGCGCTCGCTTTCTTCGAGGCAGTCTTCTTCTTTGCCGTCTTTTGCGGAGCGCGACGCTTGGCCGGGGCTGCTGCCGCTTCTTCTCCGACGACCGTTGCGGTTCCATTTGCCCCGCCACGCAGGCGCTCAGCCAGTGCAATCTCGATGTGCGCCATACGACGCTGATAACGAAACGCTCGTCCCATCGGAGCCGGACGAATACGCTTCATGCGCGGGCCATCATTCGCGATAGCCCGCTTTACATAAAGCTGATCAATATCCACGTCGAGCCCTTTTTCCTGGCCGACATAGTTCGCATTCTCAATTGCCGAACGCAGCAGCTTGGCGATGGAGGGCGCAACGCCCTTCCTGGTAAAGGTCAGCGTGTTCATGGCGTCTTCCACGCGACGGCCCTTAATGAGATCGAGAACCAAGCGGGCCTTCTGCGGCGACACTCGCTGAAACCGGGCTTGAGCTAAAAATTCCTTATCCGCGAAATTCATCTGTTATCTCCCCGGAGCCGGCGCCGGCCGGGCTGCGGTTTCGGTCGCGGCCTTAACTGAGTGACCCTTGAACGTGCGCGTCTGACTAAACTCCCCCAGCTTGTGACCAACCATGTTTTCCGAGATGTACACCGGAATGAACTTGCGGCCGTTGTGCACCGCGATCGTATGCCCCACCATGTCCGGGTGGATGGTCGAGCGGCGCGACCAGGTACGCAGTACCTTTTTGTCGTTGGCGCGATTCATCGCCTCCACCTTGGACATCAGGTGTGTGTCGATGAAGGGCCCTTTCTTGGTGCTTCTAGGCATAATTCCTCAGTTCTCCAATAGGACAGCTTCGCGATACGCGATTGCCTGGTCCTACTTCCCTCTCTTGTTGACGATGAACTTGTCGGTCCGCTTGTTATTGCGGGTCTTGTATCCACGCGTCGGCTGTCCCCAGGGTGTAACCGGATGCCGGCCGCCGGACGTCTTACCTTCACCGCCGCCGTGCGGGTGATCGACCGGATTCATAGCGACGCCACGGTTCACGGGACGGCGTCCCATCCAACGCTTGCGTCCAGCCTTGCCGATGGAAACGTTTTCATGATCGGTGTTGCCCACTTGGCCAATCGTCGCCATGCAATCGATCAGCACGCGCCGGGTTTCACCCGAAGGCAATTTGAGCAGCGCGTAGTCGCCTTCTTTGGCCACCAACTGCGCCGAGCCGCCGGCTGAGCGAACCATCTGCGCGCCCTTGCCCGGTTTCAACTCGACGTTATGCACCGTCGTTCCGGCGGGGATATTACGCAGCGGAAGCGCATTGCCAACCAGGATGTCGGCTTCCGGGCCGCTGACAATCTTCTGTCCGACTTGCAGTCCAACCGGCTGCAGAATGTAGCGCTTCTCTCCGTCGGCGTAGGCCAACAGCGCGATGCGAGCAGAACGGTTGGGATCGTATTCGATCGAAACCACCGCTGCGGGAATTCCCGCCTTGTCGCGCTTGAAATCGATGACGCGAATCTTGCGCTTGTGCCCGCCGCCGCGGTGCCAACTGGTGATGTCGCCCGCATTGCGGCGGCCACCGGTGCGCAGCTTGATTTTCGTCAACGCCTTGTGCGGACGATCGGTAGTGATCTCGTCATTGACCAGCGTCGTCTTGAATCGCAGCGACGGAGTCAGCGGTCTGTATGTCTTTATCGGCATTGTTTACACCAACTCTGGGCGCCGGTTTTCAATGCAAAACGGCCAGCCCAAAAAATTCAATAACTGTTTACGCGTTGTCCGCGTATTCCGGCATCTTCTCGCCCACTTTCAAGCGAACATATGCCTTCTTCCAATCGGGACGGTGTCCGGCAAAGCGTCCACGACGTCGTTCCTTGCCGTGGAAATTTGCCGTGCGTACCGACTCCACTTTGACCTTGAACACCTGCTGCACGGCCTGCTTGATCTCGGTCTTCGTCGCTTGTGAGGCCACTTCGAACACAAGCTGCCCGGAGGTCGGCTCCTTCTTGCGCGACGTCTTATCCTTGGCCGCGCGTGCGTCAAACTCTTTCGCGCGCTCGGCCTTTTCTGTAATTACAGGGCGGTGAATGATCTGATAAGCGGATTTCATTAAGCCACCTCAGCCTTCTGCCGCTTGGAAACGGTCTTCTTGAGCGAATCCTGTAATCTCTCGATCGCGGGACGCGAGAAAATCGCGCGGTCGTATCGCAGCAAATGGTAAGGATGAACTTCGTGACCTGAAACCAATTCAACGCCTTCCAGATTGCGCGAGCTCAGCCAGAGATTTCGGCTGTGCTGACGGTTTTCCGGATTCAGGTTGGCTACGAGCAGCGACGTTTTGTCGGCTCCGAGCACATCCAGCGCCTTCCGCATTTCCTTGCTCTTGTTCGACAGCGCTTCCAGGCTCTCGACGACGATCAATTTGCCATCGGCAAACTTCGAAGCCAGCGCAGAACGCAAGGCGCCCATGAGCTTCTTTTTGGGAAATGCGAAGTCGTAGCTTCGGGGTTGAGGTCCGTGCACGGTACCACCGTGACGCCATAGAGGGGAGCGGATCGAGCCAACACGTGCCCGTCCGGTGCCCTTCTGCTTCCACAGCTTCTTGCCCGCACCCGAGACCAGCTTCTTGTTCTTGGTCGCATGGGTACCGGCCCGCTGTGCAGCACGGTAATGCGTGACCGCTTCCCAAAGCAGGTCTTCGTTGATGACGCCGAATACCTCGTCCGCCAACTCGAAGCTGCCGACTTTCTTTCCGGCTATGTCCACTACATCAATCTTTGCCATTGCAACCCTTATCGGTGACTCCCGTTTGCAGTCACGTTTCGGCGATGTTCGCCGACTATTTCTTACCTTTACCTGCCGCGGCTTTCTTGGCGGCCTTCAATGGATCGACAGTCTGCGCTCCAGCAAACCCACGACGTTCACGTGGTGGCTTCTTAGCCTTGTTGATCACCACGTATCCGCCCTTAGGACCCGGGACTGCACCCTCGACCATCAGCAGGTTGTCTTCGAGGTCAATGCCCAGGATGCGCAGGTTGCGGACGGTGCATGTGTCCACACCCATGTGACCTGACATGCGTTGTCCAGGAAACGTGCGTGATGGGAACGACGATGCGCCGATGGAGCCCTGCACCTGGAACATGTGTCCGTGTGACTTGGGACCGCCGCCGAAGTGATGCCGGCGGACCACACCCGCGAACCCGCGTCCCTTGCTGGTGCCAGTGACGTCGACAAACTTCTCGTCCTGGAAGATGTCAACCAGAACCTTGTCTCCCGCCTTGACGGCCCCGTTCGTCTCCGCTGCCGGGCTTTCACCCTTTGCCTGATTCTCAGCAGCCTCTTCCGGACCAGTGACTGCCACTTCCCTCATGAACTTCACCGGAGCAGTGTTGAACTTCGCGAAGTGTCCCTGCATGGGCTTAGTGATGCGCGAGCCCTTTACGAACTCGACTAGACCAATCTGGACGGCGTCGTACCCATCGCGCGCGGCATTCTTGCGCTGCGTGATCACGCACGGCCCAGCCTGCAGCACGGTCATCGGACGAACCTCACCCTTCTCATCGAAGATCTGGGTCATTCCGACTTTTTTACCTAAAATTCCTGAAACCATAATCTCTCCTCATCATCCCCGCAGGGACTGTAGGCAAACTCGATTGCTGAAGCTATTTCCCGAACGCCTTGATCTCCACATCCACACCAGCCGGCAGATCGAGCTTCATCAGCGCGTCCACTGTCTGCTGTGTGGGATCAAGGATGTCGAGCAGCCGTTTGTGTGTGCGGATCTCGAAGGCCTCACGGGACTTCTTGTCCACGTGGGGCGACCGCAGCACGCAGTATTTGTTCTTGATGGTGGGTAGCGGAATCGGTCCCGCAACCTGCGCCCCGGTTCGGCGCGCTGTGTCCACGATCTCGCCCGTTGACTGATCGA
>CAZLIE010000215.1:0-4170 GCA_964559345.1 uncultured Terriglobales bacterium | reverse complement strand
GCGCGAGCACGACGGCCCCGCGGAAGCCGCCGGCGAGCGGACGCTGCGCGCCGGCGTCGAGCGCGGCCTGGATGGCGGCGGTGTCGTCGGCGCCCGACGGCGCGAGCGTTTGCGCTGCGGCGACCGTCGGCAGCGGCACGCCGCCGCCGCCGTAGCCGGCGTGCGAGAAGTCCATGATGCGATCGCCGTTGCCGTCGAGCGGGCGGTAGACGAGCTTGCCGGAGGCGTCGTAGTAGACCCACTGGCTCGCGACGCCGTTGGCGAACATGGCGGCGCAGGCGCTGGCGTTGGCGGCGCTGCCGTCGGCGCCCGGGTCGGCCGCGGCGTCGTCGCCGGCGCCGTCGCTGGCGCTGACAGTGGCGAGATCCGGCGCGCTCGTCGAAACGGTCGCGTGACGGCAACCGAGCGGCGCGCATGCGAGCGCGATCAAGGAGACGATAGGGGTAGGACGCGGTTTCATCCTGGGGTAGACGGGATGCCGCTGGCGCCGGTTCCGCGCATCAGAGAAGTATGAGCTCCCGTCGCTGTGCCGGTCGCGCCCGTGCGGACGGATTCTTGCATCGCGCGCACCGCTGCCGGCGCCGTGAGCCGCTGCGGCGCTATTGCACGACGAGATAGCGGTGCGTGAAGGCGGTGCCGCCGCGCTCGTCGTGCACCACGACGATCACGTTGATGCGATCGCCGGCGCGCGGCGGGTGGTGCTTGTTGTCGTCGAGCTTGAGCTGCGTGTCCGGCTTGTCGCCGCCGGTGGTGTCTTCGGTGAAGATGCCGGCGTCGGCGTACCAGAAGAAGCGCGGCTGCTCCGTCGTCATCACGAACGTCGTGTTCGGCGGCGTCCCCGTGATCTGCGGGTAGACCTCGAACGAATCGGGCGTCAGCTGCAGGCGCAACGTCGGCTCGCTGCCGGCAGCGACGGGCGTCGGCGCCGCCGGGTCCGTCGACAGCTCGGTCACGTTCATCGGCGAGGCGTCGAGCGGCGCGTCGACGAGGCTGGCCGACGCGATCGTCGGGTTGTGGTTGGGCGGCTCGATCCCCGGCAGCGACAGGCGCAGGCCGTAGACGGTGTCGAGCGTTTGATTGCCCATCGTCGCGCGCACCTTGACCGGCACGTAGAAGCCGCCGGTGGCGTCGGGGACGCCGAGCGTCTTGGGGCTGGCGTCGGCGGGCATGGTCACCACCGTGCTCGGGCCGTTGCCGGCGACCGGCACGAGGAAGCTGCCCATGTCCGCCTCCAGGCACAACGGATCGATCGACGACGAGCCGGGCAACGGCGGCTGCGTGCACACCACCCAATCGTACGTCGGCGGCGACGGCAGATCGGGCGTGATCACCGTCAGCGTCGCGGTCGCGTTGGGCGCCGCTTCGGCGGGATCGGCGACGACGCCGAGCACGCGCAGCGAGCCCGGCGCCAGGTACGACGCCGGATCGAAGTCGTTGCTGCAGCCGGCGACGGCGGCGAGCGCGAGAGCGACGAAGGCGCGCATCAGAAATCCCCCCGGATGCCGAGGTCGGGCACGAACGGCAGGCCCGTGACCGGCTGCGACTGCGTGAAGTTGAAGTTGTATTGGCGCGACTCCTCGGAGCGGTGGTTGTAGAGGTTCTGGATGTCGAGGTAGACGCTGAGCCGCCAGCGATCGAACGTCCAGGTCTTGTCGAAGCGCACGTCGAGCTGGTGGAAGTCGGAGAGCCGCTGCGAGTAGGGATCGCCCGGCAGCGACTCGTAGTCGCCCGACGACGCGTTGAAGTACGACTGGCGGATCGGCGTGTACGGATTGCCGGTGACGTAGCGGAAGCGCACGCCGACTTGGTAGCCGCGCGGGAGCTTGTAGCTGCCGAGGATGGTCAGGATGTGCGTCTGGTCCGACGAGAACAGGCGCCACGGCGTGTCGGGATGATCTTTGCGCTCCGAGCGCGAGATGGTGTACGAGACCCAGCCGAAGAAGTTGTGGAACAGCTCCTGGCGCACGAGCAGCTCGGCGCCGTAGACGCGTCCGATGCCGTCGTTCTCTTGGATCGGATCGCCGGCGTGCTCGCCGGAGACGACGAGCTGCCGTAGATCCTTGTAGAAGCCTTCGACCTCGATGTGCAGCGTCGAGTAGGGATCGAAGTCGGCGCCGACGACGTAGTGCCAGCCCTGCTCGGGACGGAGGTTCGGGTTGCCGACGGCGCGCAGGAGGTTGAACGTCTGCGGCGGCTCGTAGTAGAGGCCGGTCGCCGCCTTCACCGCCGCCCACTTGTTGATCTGGTAGCGCACGGCCAGTCGCGGCTCGAGGTTGGCGTAGCCGTGCGTGAACTGTCCGACGACGTCGGCGCCGGTCCAGGTGTAGACGTCGAGGCGCAGCCCGGGCGTGATGCTCAGCTTCTTGCCGAGGAGGGCGAAGGCGAGCGCGACGAACGGCGCCGTGTTGTTGATGTACAAGGTCGCGTTGTCTTGCAGAAGGCCGGGCGAGCTGCCGACGGAGCCGCCGCCCATGCCGGCGCCGCCGCGCGTGGCGCCGGCGAACGGCGCCGAGCCGGCGAAGGTCCAGCGCGAGCCTTCGAAGTCGATGCCGGCGTCGACGCGCAGCCACGAGGTCAGCGGCGTGCGCGCGACCGAGCGCAGGCCGTAGGCGATGGTGTTGACGTCGAAGGTGATGGCGGTGTTGCCGAAGCTGCCGTTGGCCTGGATCGGCTGGTCGAAGCCGACCCACGGCGTCACCGTCAGGCTGGCGCGGCCGAGCCGTCGCTGATACTTCGCCAGGATGCGGTGATAATAGGTGTGCGAGTCGAGCGCCGCCGACGTCGCCGGGTCGGGGCGGTGCAAGGTGACGTTGAGCGCATCGTCGGAGCCGAAGACGAAGAGCTCGAGATCGTCGCGCGGCGTCGGGTGCCAGTGCAGCTTGACCTGGTAATCCCAGTAGGTCGGCGTCAATTGGAAGCTGTTCGGCGTCACGTAGGGCAGCCACGCGTCGATGGTCGAGCGGCGCGCGGCGACGGTGACCGACAGCGTCTTGGTGAGCTTGGCGTCGAGCATGAGCGAGGCGTCGATGAGGTCGAGCTGCACGAAGCCGTGGATGCCGCTGTCCTTGGGCTTGCGCGTGTCGATCTCGATGACGCCGCCGAAGCCGCGCCCGTATTCGACGCCGAAGCCGCCCGGGATGAAGGTCAGGTCCTGCACCATCTCGCCGTTCACCGTCGAGCGCAGGCCGCCGAAGTGGTAGAGCGTCGGAATGTAGACACCGTCTACATAGCTGCGCGTCGACGCCGGCGAGGTGCCCCAGACGATGATCTGGCCGCCGCCGAAGGGGGCGCGCGCCACGCCGGGCAGCGTCTGCACCGCGCGCAGCGTGTCGCCTTGCGTGCCCGGGATGTGGCGCAGCTCGTCGCCGGAGAGGGTGTGCTCGACGGTCTCCTGCACGACGCGCTGGCCGCGCACCGTCGAGGTGTAGCGCTGCTTGCGGGCGATGTACCATGTCACTTCGAGGCGCTTGCCCGCCGTCAGCGTCAGCGTCAGTCGGGCGATGCTGGCGACCTCGGGGCCGCTCAGGCGGACGTCGTGCGTGCCGACGGGCACGGCGTCGAAGTGGAAGGCGCCGTCGCCGTTGGTGACGGCGAGCTGGCCGGCGATGAAGACGCTGACGTTGGGGAAGGGCAGGTTCTCGCCCTTTTCGCGCACGATGCCGTCGAGCGGCACGGTCACGGGCGCCGGCTCGACCGCGGCGCTCGGCGGCGGCGGGCTCGGCGTCGTCGGCGGCGGCGGCGGTGGCGGCGCGGGCTTCTCGATGAAGGCGTAGTCGTAGGTGATACGCACCGGCACGGGCTTGCCGCCGGCGATGCCAGGCGCGAAGGTGAACTGCCTGGCGGCGGCGACGGCGGCTTCGTCGAAGGCGGCGCCGGCCGATCGGGCGATGTTGACACTGCCTACTTTGCCGGCTTCGTCGACGTCGAGGGTGAGGATGACGTCGACGCGGCCGCGGCCGGCGAGCTCGGCGGGCGGCGTCGCGGGCACGAAGTGGAGAAGCCGCGGCGGCTGCTCCAGCGTCGCCGGTGGTGGCGGTGGCGGCGGCTCGGGGCCGGGTGCTGGCGCGGCGCCGCCGCCCGGTAACCCCTGCGCCATCGCGGTCGCGGGGGCGAGCAGCGCCGCGACCACCGTCGCTGCGACGAGCGCCGACGCCGAACGGAGGAGGAGTG
>CAZLIE010000214.1:0-4185 GCA_964559345.1 uncultured Terriglobales bacterium | reverse complement strand
CGACTCTGCCTGGATCAGCAGTAGCTCTCCCCAGCGTGGCGAGGCAGGTGCAGGTGGCGACTAGGTCCCAGCAGCGAAAGGAGGAAGTCGATGGGCACTGAACTGCACCGCTATCAGCTCGATGCGCTCGCGCATCTGCACCGACGCATCCACGACGAGTGGCGGCGCTTGTACGTTGATTTACCTACCGGCACCGGCAAGAGTACCATTGCCGCCGCCTTCGCGGCGCAGCGGCTGCAGGATACCCACGGGCGCGTCCTGGCCCTGGTACATCGCCAGGATCTGGTGCGGCAACTGGCCCAGACCTTCCGACGGGAAGGTCTCGAAGTGGGTCTGCTGATGGAGGGCGAACGCGCCTTGCACGCCCCGGTCGTGGTTGCCACCGTCCAATCCCTCACGCTGGCAGCCATGAGGGATCTGCTGGCAGCTCACCCGGACCCGCTGCTGACGGCGCTCATCGACGAGGCGCACCATGCCGTTCCCGGCTCGGCCTACCAGCGCGCCCTCACCACTCTCGATGACGCCGCCGGCAGCCAGCCTATCACCGCTGTGGGCTTTACCGCCACCCCCTATCGCAGTGATACACGCAGCATGCTGGATGTCCTGCCGGTCTGTGCCTTTGCGCGCAGCATCCCGGAAATGGTGCAGGAAGGCTGGTTGGCTCCCCTCACCTGGAAACCGGTGCGGGTGGACCTGGACCTGGAGCAGGTCGTCATCACGTATGAGTCGGGCGAACGGGACTACGCCGAGGCGACCCTGGCGCGGCACTTGCTGCACGAGACGATCACCACCCGCCTGGTGGAACACGCGGCTGCCCTCATCGGCAAGCGTCCGACCCTGGTCTTTGCTGCCAGCGTGCAGCATGCCGAACACCTGGCCGCCGCCTTTGGCGCGCGTGGCTTCTCCGCAGCGGTCGTCTCTGGCGACACCAGCGCCAAGCAGCGAGAGGCCATCTATGCGGACTGGCGCAGTGGCGCGATCCAGGTGGTGTGCAACTGCAGCCTGCTCACCGAAGGCTTCGACTTTCCCGCTCTCGCCGCCCTGGTCATCGCGCGGCCTACACTCTCGCCCAGTCTGTACATGCAGATGCTGGGCCGAGGGATGCGCAAGGCGGAGGGTAAGAGCGACTGCCTGGTCATCGATGTGCTGGGCAATCAGCCCGATCCCCGCCGCCAGGTCGTGCTGCCCCATGTGGTGGGCATCGACGAGGCGGCGGCAGAAGGTGAGCGATCCGCCGGCAGGCCTGCCGGGAGCAGGCGAACCGATCCCGTCTTGCGTGCCATCCTAGGAGGCCAGGGGGAAATGGGGCTGGCGCTCCTGGACCCGCTGGGCCGTTCACAGTATCGCTGGACGGCGTACCGCCGCGGCTACTTCGCGCGCGTCAACGCCGAGGTGATCGTCATCGTTGAAAGCGATCCCGACAGGAGTGGTCTCTACCGCTCCCGGCAGTATACACAGCAACCGGAGCCTCCGGGGGAGCACCACTGGATTGAACGGCGGTATCTGCCCTTGCGGCAGCAAGTGGCGCTGGTGCATGAGGCCACCAGGGACCTCTTCCGGGAGGCGTTTGCCGGCAAAGAGGCGGCGTGGTTAGAGCAGCCCGCCAGCGAGAAGCAGTTGAAGAAGCTGAGACACTACAACCGGGGCCTCGCTGAGCAGGCACGCACGGCAGGCTGGACCCAGCGTGAGGCCTCGGAAGCCATCACCTTTTACGAACGGCTCCCGGTGTTGTTTCGCGCGCCAGACGAAGGGGCGGGAGGGACAAGGCCGAGGTGACCCGGCACAGGGGGTGAAGCGCTGTGTTCGGGGACACAGGTGTGCTGGCAACCTTCAGGTGGACCAGAGGCAAAGAACGTGCTGTCGCCCAGGAGCGGCGGCACGTTTTGCGCAGAAGGGATACCCGCTGCACTGCGCGAGAGGAACCTCAAGCAAGGAAAGCGTCCTTCTTGGCTGAATGTCGAAAGCGGGCAAAATGAGGGGGAAACACTTCTTGATGGGGAAGCAAGTGCAACGAAGGACAAAAGCATGGGAATCACTTCCTGCAGAACAGGAAAGCATGCCAGTGGGTGACATTCCCCCTTTTCACTGGGAAGCAGGGCTAAACACCAGCTCTTGTGCTCTTTCAGCCACCAGCCCAGGCGCTTGCACCAACAGCTCAACTGATTGACTGGGTGAGCAGTTCGTAGTAGCAGGTCGACAAGCTGCGCTGTTTTCGTGGTTGCTCAACAGAAAGACAGTAGTCTCCTTCTAGTCTCGTTGGAACAGGGAATAAAAGTATTCCAAATGTCTCCCCACATCCTCGAAACGCTGCTTGCAAGGTGTCCTATTCTGCCAGAAGCGACGTTCCTCGTTCTTGACAGGGGAAGAAGTGCAAAGCAGGTAAGTTCACTCTTTCTTTGCCCAGGCAGTGGTCCAGTTCCGCCTACACCACCTCTTCCTTTCACCCGTCGCGCTCTCAAAGAAAAGGTATGACCCGGCTTCCTGTTCAACAGGCTGAAATCACGTGCGCTGATGGTGCGTAAAGGATATCCTCAAAACGGAGACGATATCGTTAGATTCCGCAAAAATGAACGCAAAAAGAACGCAAAAAGAACGCAAAAAATAACAAATTGCGTTCATTTTGAGGCGTTTCTCTCTGTTTGTGAGACCAGATACCACTGGAACAAAGCGTTCATCTGCCAGCAGGGTATCTCTGCTCAAAAATCTTCTGATGAACACATAGAGTTTTCCATCTTTCCATCTGATACCTTTGACCGAGAGTTGTGATAACTTGTGGCCATTTAATCCGCAGGCTCGTACAAAATTGCATTCGGCTTTCCATTTCATGCGTTGGCTGCCTTTCTTGGGATAGAAGGCGACGTATCGTATCTAACCCTAGTGTAGTTGGTGAGAATGGGTGAGAGTAGGAACGAGAACGGTTCTGCATAGGAAAAGAATGGGAAGGAAAATGGGGTATGTGTTCATTGTTCAAAACATCTCGCAACTACAAAAACCCGCCAACCCCCACCATACCAAATACCAAACCAACCAACCAGCAAAATCTCTGACTAATGACGGCAAACTTGACAGCAATAAGCATACCTCAGCCACAGAGAAACAATCTTTCATTAGCCCTTTTTCCAACGGAGTAGCACATAAGCAGCAAGCAATTAGAGAGGGAGAATCCTTTTGAACAGAGGAATACGGCAACCGCAATCCCAGACGGGCCCCAGCGGCCTTTTAGCCGGCAGAGCTTCAGAATGAGGCAAAAGGGTTCTGGCGGGTTTCAATCCCAGACGGGCCCCAGCGGCCTTTTAGTCCCGGGCGGCGGGTGTCCGCTGGCACAACAACTTCGGGTTTCAATCCCAGACGGGCCCCAGCGGCCTTTTAGCCAGTGTATATGCTTGCAGGGGACAAATATGTTCCCTTGTTTCAATCCCAGACGGGAGGGGTGCAATTAATTCATTTGTAGAAGTCCTTTATTGATCGATTTCGCTCGTTGGAGAGCGCGTACATTAATAATGAGATAGAGCAAGGTATTGAGGTTCTTGACCGAGCGACCATTGTGCACTTTGGGGCGTTCGATGCCCAACTCTTTGGCCTGGCTGTTGATGCGTTCACAACAAGTGCGTTGCGTGTAAAGGGCGTGGTAAAGCGGGCTGTCGCGATGTGCGCCGATGCGCTCATAGTGCCCTTGTTGGGGTAGTCCAACGCCACTAGGGTAAAGGTGGCTAAAGTGCAACCTTACCTTGGGTCGAAAGACGCCAGGGGACAGTAGCATGGTTGTGAAATGCGCGGTGCGAGACAACATCCAGTCTCAAAGGCCGTGCAACTAGGCCGTATATGGCTAGACTTAGAGTCGAACCAAGGTGAGTCAGTCCTATCGGGCCGTCTCCCGCGAAGGGATGTTGAGAAGCGGGTCTGGAGTTACCGATCTAGGATCGCGGGGTCGGTAATTACCCTCTCCAGAGACGCCCACAGTGAGTGGGGTAATCACCCAACGGATGCCTACGTACGGACCAGGACACGATGAGAACTTCGGGATCGCCTACCAGGGGAGACCCTCATGGCGACTGAGCGGTCGTAGTACTCAAATGCCTGGGGTAATGCCCAGGACACGGGGAAGGGCCGCAGGGCTAGGTGAACGTCCACGACTGTGCGGTGGAGGCCGCGAACCGCAAGGGGATAAGCAGTCAAGGCAGACTA
>CAZLIE010000213.1:0-4190 GCA_964559345.1 uncultured Terriglobales bacterium | reverse complement strand
CGAATGCCCTGCAACGTCCGAAGCGCTTCTTTGGTGCCGCCCGCAATATAGAAGAGGGTGGTTCGCTGACGATCATCGCTACTGCGCTCGTCGAAACTGGATCGCGTATGGATGACGTGATCTTCGAAGAATTCAAAGGCACGGGCAATATGGAAATCATCCTCGACCGCAAGCTGGTCGATAAGCGCGTGTTCCCTGCAATCGACATTCAGCGGTCCGGGACGCGTAAGGAAGAGCTGCTCATTCCCAAGGACGATCTGGCGCGCATCTGGGTGCTCCGCAAGGTGCTCAATCCGCTGTCGCCGGTAGAAGCCATGGAGCTGCTCATCGACAAGCTGGGCAAGACTCGCTCCAACGGCGAGTTCCTCGCGAACATGAGTTCGATCTGACGGGCGTACATCGTCAGATCTGATTTCGGAACAGAAAGAGCCGCGAATTTACGCGGCTCTTTCTGTTCGAAGATCAGCAGAGGGCTTCGATGTCGTCGCTGTCGTATGCTATTTCCTTGCATTCATCTCCCGACCAAAAGGATTTATGACCGTGCCGCCACAACCTCCGCAGGTAAAACTCGTCAACACTCCTGAATATCGAGAAAACTATTCCAACAGCGTGCAAGTGCGCGTCAGCGTTTGGGACTTCTTTCTGGCTTTCGGAACGCTGCGCAATCAGACTCCGGAGGAGGTTGAAGTAGCCAACTTCCAAGGGATTTATCTCAGCCCGCAGCAGGCTAAGGCACTGTTGATGATCCTGCAGCAGAATGTTTCGCAGTACGAGCACGCCTTCGGAGAGATCAAGCTCGATCCGCAATTCGCACAAGCCGGCTCAGTGAATTGATGGCACGCCGCTCCCGCACAAGTTCGGGTATGCGGGAGCTGAAGGGCATCCACATCTTTGCCCTGATCTTCACGGCAATCTTTCTGCTGCACTTGCCTCTGCTGCGTCTGCCGTACTACTGGGACGAAGCCGGATATTACATTCCGGCTGCGTACGACTTTTTTATCAGCGGCACTCTGATTCCACACTCGGTGCCGAGCAACGGACATCCTCCGCTTCCCTCAATCTACCTGGCACTCTGGTGGAAGCTCTCGGCGTTCAAGCCCGCCGCGACGCGCGTGGCAATGTTGCTCATGGCCGCATTGGCATTGACGGCGATTTTCCGATTGGCTCGATGGCTGACCGATGCATCTGTGGCAATGGCGACTGTGGTGTGTGTAGGCCTATTTCCCGTCTGGTTCGCACAGAGTTCTCTCGCCCACGCGGATCTACCGGCAGCTGCCCTGGTCTTGTGGGGACTTTTCTTCTACTTCCGCAGCTTGTTGGGAGCGGGATATCGATACAGCGCAGTAGCATCTGAGCTCGATGATCAGTTGCCCGCGGATTTCCTGCACTCGCGCCGGGACTTAGGGATTTCCGTTGCGCTGTTCTCACTGGCCGCGCTGTCCAAAGAGACGGCCGTTATCTTCCCATTCGCGCTTGCCGCATACGATCTGGTCGATGGAGTTCGACAGCGCTACAACATTTGGGTTTTGCTTCGAGCCGTAGTGCTAACCTTGAGTGCGCTTCCGCTTGGGCTCTGGTTCCTTTACCACCATCATCAGACCGGGTTCTTTTTTGGCAATCCTGAGTTCTTCTCCTACAACGTAACCGGGACGCTCACGCCTCTGCGCATCGCGCTGTCACTGGCCACGCGTTTGTGGCACATGTTCGGCTACATGAATCTGTGGCTGCTGGCGGTGATGACGGTTTGGGTAATGCGTTATCCGCCGCAAGACGACGGCACTGGAGTTGTCCGCCGCCGCATCCCACTGGCTTTGCAGTTTCGAATTGGCGCGATTCTCTTCGCAAACCTGATCTGTTTTTCGCTGCTTGGCGGAGCCGTGCTCGCGCGTTACTTGTTGCCGATCTATCCGCTCGTGATCCTGATTGGAATTGCTACGTTGAGGCGGCGTCTTGAAGAGTGGAAGTGGATGGTGGCGCTGGTGCTCGCCGGATTTGTGCTCGCGTTGTTCACCAATCCGTTCGGATACATTCCACCGGAAGACAATCTCTCGTATCGCAACTACGTCCTGGTACATAAAGAGGCTGCGGATTATCTCGAGCACCGCGATCCGAAGGCGCACGTGCTGACTGCCTGGACTGCAACTGACGAGCTGACAAAGCCATTCCTGGGATATGTCCGTCAGCCGATGAGTGTCGCGCGCATCGAGGATTTTTCATATTCCCAGCTCCAGATGGCAAGCATGGCGCCTTCCGCCTACGATGTCGCGCTGGTCTTCTCCACGAAGCAAGAGCCGACCACTTCCCTGCTTGACCGCTGGCCATGGTGGGAGCGCATGAGCCGCAAGTACTTCGGATTTCATCGCGACTTGCCGCCCGAGGCTGCGGCAGTCGCACTGGGCGGACGCGTGACCTGGCAACGAGCCAGAGGCCAGCAATGGATCGCGATCATCAGCTTCGACCGAATCGAAAATGCCGCTTTGACCCGAATGGCGCTGCATCGATGACACCAGCGTTGCTGAGAGCCTGAACCCTAATAGACTGTGAACCGGATGTCGCTGGCAAAATCAAGCTGGCAATCCATTTCTGCATTTGCCGGCCGACTGGTCAGCCCGGCTCTGTTCCTGCTATGTGCGATCGCGAGTTGCGTCCTACTGAGTTGCAGTGGAGGATCCGGCGGGTGAAGTTTTCTGAGTCCGGCGAGGCCCCCGTGGCTTCTCCAGCTCCCAGCGCAATTCCGCTCACCGGACTCGCACCGCTGCGCACTGACACGTTCACCAATTCCGTGAGCCAACACGCAACCGAAGTTGAACCCAGTGCCGCCACGTTCGGCGCAACAATCGTCATCGCCTTCCAAATCGGCCGCTGGTTTCAAGGAGGCGGCGCCGCGATAGTTTTGCAACTTCGCTCGACAACGGGACCACTTGGACGCAGTCGTGCACCGATTCGACTCGCGGTTCGAGCAAGCTGTTCCAAATGCTCGTTCCGATCACCCGAAACGATAGTTTTACGATCTGGAGCGGCGGTATCAGATCGATCGCCACAAAGTTCGCGTCCAACCCTAGTTGTTCTCTATGGCGCGAATCGCCCGCTTCCCGCAGCCTCAGCGCAAATCTCGTGCTGCTAAGATAAACGATTGCCTCAACCCTCATAAGCGAGACAGTAGGTCCCAGTATCAATGAAGACAGGAATTATCGGTCTGCCGCAGGTCGGCAAGACATCGCTTTTCAAGATTCTCACTAAAGCCCAGATCGAAGACCGGGGATATACACGCGAAGCTCATCTGGGTGTCGCGAAGGTTCCCGATGACCGGTTGGACAAGCTGTCGGCGCTCTACAACCCCAAGAAACTGATCCACGCCAGCGTGGAATATTCCGATGTGGCCGCAATCGGCCAGGAGGCGCTGAAGGAATCCGCCTACGCGAACAGTTTGCGAACGATGGACGCGCTCATTCACGTGTTGCGCGCCTTCGATGAGCCGTCAATCCCGCATGTGGGCGACATCAATCCGCTGCGCGACGCGAAGAACGTCGATTTTGATCTTGTCGTAAATGATCTCGGCCAGATTGAGAAGCGGCTTGAACGACTGGAAAAAGACCTCAAGAAAATGAGAACAGCAGAGCTTGAACGCGAGTTCGATCTGCTGAAGCGCGCCAAAACGCATCTTGAATCTGAGCGTCCGCTGCGCGACATGGAAATGTCCGCCGAAGACAAAAAGCGCATCCGCGGATTCATGTTTCTCAGCCAAAAGCCGATTCTCTATGCATTAAATGTCACGGAGAGCACCACGCTCGGGAATGACCTCGAGAAGGCTGAGCAGAAGTATGGAATGAAAGAGCTGGCGTCGCGTCCGAATGCAGGCGTAACCGCGATCTGCGGCAGGGTTGAAGCCGAACTTGCCGATATGAGCGACGAGGAGGCCGCCGAGTTCCTCTCCAGCTACGGACTGCGCGAGAGCGGTCTGGTTCGGCTCATCCGCAAGAGCTACGAATTATTAGGGCTCATCTCATTCTTCACCGTTGGTGAAGACGAGTGCCGGGCCTGGACCATCGAACGCGGATCGCGCGCGCAGGTAGCCGCAGGCGCAATCCATTCCGATCTGGAGAAGCATTTCATCCGAGCCGAAACGATCCATTGGGATCAACTTTTAGAAGCAGGATCGGAAGCCAACGCCCGCGCACGCGGTACATTGC
>CAZLIE010000212.1:1950-4205 GCA_964559345.1 uncultured Terriglobales bacterium | reverse complement strand
CCCGTCGAGCGCCTGTTCCGCCTCGTCGAGCGGTTGCTCCCGCGCGACTACTCCTATGCGCGCGCCCGCGAGCAGCTGGCCGGACCACCGGCGCCGTCGCCGTCCCCGCCGTGAGGCCCGCCGCGCTGCTGCCGGCGAGCGACGCGAGCGCGCCAAGAATGCCCAAGTCCGCGCGCACGTCCGGAGCTACGATATAGGCATGGCTCCTGCTTCTCGGGTCCAGGCCATCAACGTCTCCGTGCCCGGTGTCCGCGCCGTGCGCTCGTCGATCGACGCGCCCTACGTCGGCATGAAGGAGTGGTTCTCGATCTGCCGCATCGAAGAGGGTCGCTCGGAGTTTTGGACGCGCGGCCGCGTTTGGAAGGGCCGCCCCGGCACCGTCGTCCTCCAGCAACCCGGCGACGTCCACCGCGACGTGTCGCGCGACGGAACCATCACGTACCAGATCATCGTCCTGCCGCCGAGCACCGTCGAGAGCGTCCTCGGAAGCGTCCGCGTCCCCGCCTGCCTGGCCGCCGACGACGAGCGCGCCGCCCCGTTTCAGCGCCTCCACGACGCCGTCGCGGCGAACGCGGATCGTTTCGCGCTCGATTGCGCCATCACCGAGGTGATCACGGCGCTGTCGACGATCGGCGAGGCGAAGTCCGACCATTCGCGGCCGGTGCGCCGTGCGCTCGCCATGATTCGCGAGCGAATGGCCGACACGCTGACGCTCGAGGAGCTGGCCGAATATGCCGGGCTCGACAAGTTTCACCTCTGTCGCGCGTTCCGCGCGCAAGTCGGAATGCCGCCGCATGCGTACCTGACGCGACTGAGAATCATGCACGCCAAGGAGCTCCTGGCGGCGGGCGCGAAGCCGAAGGACATCGCCCCGCAGGTCGGCCTCTACGATCAGAGCCAGCTGAACCGGCACTTCCGGCGCATCGTCGGCATGACGCCGGGACAATTCGCCCGCAGCGTCTAGCCGGCTCCACCACCGCGTTATTTCCGCCAAGAACTGCCAATCCGACACGCGGGCGCCTCGCTATATCAGACACGACAGATTCCACGGAGGATCGACATGCGTGTCTTCGTCACCGGCGCCACGGGATTCATCGGTTCCGCCGTCGTCCAAGAGCTGATTCGCGCCGGGCACAAAGTGCTCGGCCTCGCCCGTTCCGACGCGGCCGCCACGTCGCTCGCCGCCACCGGCGCCGAGGTGCATCGCGGCGCGCTCGACGATCTCGACGGCCTCCGGCGCGCAGCGGCTGCAACCGACGGCGTCATCCACACGGCGTTCATCCACGACTTCGCCAATTTCTCGGCCGCTGCCGACACCGATCGACGCGCCATCGAGACCATCGGCGACGCCCTCGCCGGGTCCAATCGCCCGTTCGTCGTCACCGCCGGAACCGCGGCCCTCGCCACGGGCCGCCTGGCGACGGAAAACGACGCCATCGACGCCGGCTCCCACGTCGTCCCGCGCGTGTCGGAGCAGACGGCGCTCGCGCTGGCGTCACGTGGCGTGCGCGTGTCGGTCGTGCGCCTGCCGCCGTCGGTGCACGGCGACGGCGATCACGGCTTCGTCCCCGCGCTCATCGGCATCGCGCGTGAAAAGCGCGTTTCGGCCTATGTCGGCGACGGGCTCAACCGCTGGCCCGCGGTGCACCGCCTCGACGCTGCGCAGCTCTTCCGGCTCGCGCTCGAGAAGGTCCCGGCAGGGAGCCGGCTCCACGGAGTCGCCGAGGAGGGCGTGCCGATGCGCGACATCGCGGGCGTCATCGGCAAGCGCCTGAGCCTTCCCGTCGCCGCCAGGTCCAGCGACGAGGCCGCCGCGCATTTCGGCTGGTTCGCCAGGTTCGTCGCCATCGACAATCCGTCGTCGAGCGCCTTGACGCGGCAATGGCTGGGCTGGCGCCCGACGCAGCCGGGGCTGATTGCCGATCTCGACCGCCCGCCCTATTTCGAAACCTGATTATCGCGGAGTGTTACGCTGCCGATATGTTCAAGGTCGATCACCTCGCGTTTCCCTGTTTCGACGTGACGGCCACGATCCGCTTTACGACCGACATCCTCGGCGGAGCTCTGCGGCACGCGCAGTCCGGGCCTGCCGAGGTCTGGAACGCGAACGAGTATTTGCTCATGGCGTTCGAGCTGCCCGGGGGCGTGGTGATCGACTTCTTCTCGTTCGACGGCATCGTGCGGCCCGTCGGTGGCTCGTTGCCGCGCGACATCTGGCATGTCGGGCTCGCGGTCGAGACGCGCGCGGACGTGCT
>CAZLIE010000212.1:0-1850 GCA_964559345.1 uncultured Terriglobales bacterium | reverse complement strand
CGAGCGTCGTACGGACCGCCTCATCGAGCGGCGTGTGCGGCTCGGCGCCCAGCGTCGCCACCAGACGCGCGTTGCTCATGCGCAAGGGCTCGCGCCACAGGTAGCGCATCTCGCGCAGCTCGCGCAGGAACGGCACGAACGGCGAGGCGAGCATCGCCAGGCGCCACGGGAAGCGCCGCACCGGTACGTCGCCGACGACGCGCCGAATGGCGGCGACCATCTGCGTCCCATCCTCGTCGAAGTGGCCGTCCATGTGAAACGTCGCGAACCGCGGCAGGCTGGGCTCGCGCTCGACGAGCTGCACCATCGTCTCGGCGACGTCCGGCAGATAGCCCCACTGGTGACCGACGCCGCGTCCGGGATTGCTGATGCTGCGCAGCGGCGCCCCCGGCTTGACCAGGCCCTGCGAGAACCAGTTGTTTGCCGCGCCGGGGCCGAAGAAGTCGCCGGCGCGGACGATGAGCACGCGCTGTCCCGAGTCGCGCAAGCGACGCTCCATCTCGACGCGAATGGCGCCCTTGCGCGTCGTCGGGTGCTGCGGCGCCTCTTCGTCGATGCGCCGGCCGAACGCATCCGGCCCGTAGTTGTAGACGGTGCCGGGCAAGACCACGCGGGCGCCGCTCGCCCGCGCGGCGGCGATCGTGCTCTCGAGCATCGGCAGGACCAGCTCGCCCCAGTTGCGATAGCCGGGCGGATTGACCGCGTGCACGATGAGCGACGCGCCGCTCGCGGCCGCGACCACGTCGTCGGGGCGCATGGCGTCGCCGGCCACCACCTCGAACGCCGAGTCGCGCAGGCGGGCCGGGTCGCGATGCAGGGCGCGCACCCGCCAGCCACGGGTGCTCAAGAGGCCGGCCACGGTCTTGCCGATGCCGCCGGTGACGCCGAGAACGAGTGCGGTGCGCTTGTCCATTGATTCCTCCTGCACCCAAGATGCGCCAGGAGGGCGATCAACGGAATTGTTGAAGTACGTTCATCAGCTATACTGAAATCGATGAACACGCCGGAACCGAGCTGGGACCTGTATCGCAGCCTTCTCGCCGTCCTGCAGACGAGCTCGCTGTCGGGCGCGGCGCGCCAGCTCGGGCTCACCCAGCCGACGCTGGCCCGCCACATCGGCGAGCTCGAAGACGCGCTCGGGTTCGAGCTGTTCGTGCGCTCGCCGCGCGGGCTCTCGCCGACCGACGCGGCGCTGGCGCTCCGTCCGCACGCCGAGGCCTTGGCGTCGGCGGCGGGCGCGCTCGTGCGCGCCGCCTCGGGCGTGGGCAAGACGATCGCCGGCACGGTGCGCGTGACCGCCAGCGAGGTCGTGGCGGCCGAGGCGCTGCCGCCCATCCTGGCGGCGCTGCGCGCCGAGCATCCGGCGCTCGAGATCGAGCTGGTGGCGTCGAACACCGTCGAGGATCTGCTGCGCCGGGACGCCGACATCGCCGTGCGCATGACCGTGCCCGAGCGGGAGGCGCTGGTCGTCAAGCGGCTCGGGACCATCACGCTCGGGCTGCATGCCCACCGTCGCTACCTCAAGCGGCACGGCGTCCCGCGGCGCATGGAGGATCTGCAGCAGCACAGCGTGATCGGCTTCGATCGCATGACGCCGGCGATTCGCGGCCTGCTGGCCGAGGTGCCGGGCCTCGAGCGCGTGCGCTTCGCCCTCCGCGTCGACAACGATCTGGCGCAGCTGGCCGCGATTCGCGCCGGCTTCGGGCTCGGCGTGTGTCAGGTGGCGGTGGCGCGGCGCGATCCCCAGCTCGTACGCGTCCTGCCGACGGCGGTCGACCTCAAGCTCGGCACCTGGCTCGTCATGCACGAGAACCTGCGCACGACGCCGCGCTGTCGCGCCGTCTTCGACG
>CAZLIE010000211.1:0-4217 GCA_964559345.1 uncultured Terriglobales bacterium | reverse complement strand
CGCGCTCAACGAGAAGCTGCGCTCGTCGACGGAGATCAACCTCTCGCTCGAGCAGGAGGTCACGCGCCGCACCGCCGAGCTCGAGCGGCGCAACAAGGAGCTGGCCGACGCGCTCGACCAATTGCGCCGCGCGCAGGACGAGCTCGTGCGCTCGGAGAAGATGGCGTCGATGGGCCGCCTCGTCGCCGGCATCGCGCACGAGATCAACAACCCGGTCAACGCCGTGGTCAACACCGTCGGGCCGCTCGAGCAGACGCTGGCCGAGCTGCCCGCCGACGACGGACGCAAGCACGACATCTCGGAGATGATCCGCGTCATCCAGCGCGGCGCGCGCCGCACCAAGGAGATCGTGCAGGCGCTCCACAATTATTCGCGCGGCGACGACGATCGCCTCGTCGACGTCGATCTGCAGCGCGGCATCGACGACTCGCTCGATCTTTTGCGCCACCACCTCAAGAACGGCATCACCGTCGAGCGCCGCTACGGCGACGTCGGACGCGTGCGCGGCCACGCCGGCCAGCTCCATCAAGTGTTCATGAATCTTTTGACCAACGCGGCGCAGGCGCTCGACGAGCGCGGCCATGGCGGCATCATCCGCGTCACCACCGAGCGCAAGGACGGCAAGGCGGTCATCACCGTCGCCGACGACGGCCCGGGCATCCCCGCCGACGTGCTCCCGCGCATCTTCGACCCCTTCTTCACGACCAAGGAGGTCGGGCAGGGCTCGGGCCTGGGGCTGTCGATCGTGCACGGCATCGTCGAGCGCCACGGCGGCACCATCGCCGTCGACAGCATCGTCGGCAAGGGCACGACCTTCACCGTATCGCTGCCGGCCGAGTGACGGCGCGGCTCCTGCACGTCGCAGGATCCATGGACACCCCACAAGGCTTCGTGGATGTCGAGCTGCCGACGCGCATCAGCGCGCGCGCGGTGATCGCCGGCATCCTGGTCGGCCTGGCGCTCGCCGCCATGATCATGGCG
Organism: uncultured Terriglobales bacterium; assembly: GCA_964559345.1. Classification (GTDB taxonomy): domain Bacteria; phylum Acidobacteriota; class Terriglobia; order Terriglobales; family Acidobacteriaceae; genus Gp1-AA112. The sequence continues at coordinate 3,236 of CAZLIE010000211.1, read as the reverse complement.
CTCGGCACCGCCGTCGGCGTGACCGCGTTCCCGCGTGCCGGCTCGCCGCGCAACCTCGGCGTCGGCTTCGCCGCCTGGTTCCTTCTGTCGCTCACCGTCGGCGCGTTCGGCGGCAGCTGGGTCGCCTCGGGCGCGGCGCGCGCGCTGCACCGCCGCGACGGCGTCCTGCACGGCCTCGTGACCTGGGCCGCAATCACGCTCATCAGCATGTCGCTCGTCGGGACCGTCATGCGCGGCGCCGCCGCCGGCATGCTCGGCGAGGGCACGCTCGGCCCCGAGCCGGGCGGCCCGGCGGCGTCGCAGCACCGCGGCGCCGAGGTGAGCGCGTGGGGCGCGTTCGCGGCGCTGCTCTTGCCGATGCTGGCGGCGATGGGCGGCGGCGTGCTCGGCGTCTCGCGCGAGCGCCGCGTCGTCGGCCTGGCGACGGAGCACGAGATGCGCCACCGGAGGCCGATCGTGACCTCGCCGCAGCACACGGGCGACATCCCGCCGCGGCCGGTGCCGCACCACTGACGCCGCTACTGCGCGCGCGGATCGACGAGGCGGCCGGCGAAGAGCACGACGCCCGCTTGCGCGTCGCGGATGAGGAAGAGGAACGGGTGGTCGGCGCGGAAGACGATGGGCTGCTGCATCGCCGGCGCCGCGCCGGCGCGCATCATCACCGCCGTCGCTGCCGCTGCTTCGGTGCCGTTCTCGTCGACGTCGACGACGGCTTCGTGCGCTACGGCGCCGATGAAGAGGTCGCGCGTGCCGTCGATGGCGGAGAAGTCGGCGGCGGGATGGGCGAGCGCGTGCGTGATGCCGAGCGCGCGCAGCACCGGAGACAGCTCCAGCGACGAGCCCATCTTGAACTTGGGCAGCGACACGTCGACGCGCGCGTGCGCCAGCGCCTTGAGCCACGCCGGCAGCGCGCCGTTGGCGTACGCCTCCTCGATCTTGCCGATGCCGTCGCGCGCCGCCGGCAGGACGATGTCCATCACCAGGCGCCCGTCGCCGTAGGGCCGCTCGAGCAGCATGGCGCCGTCGACGCGCGCCAGCGACTCGAAGCCGACCCGACGCATCATCGGCACGCGCGCCTCGGTGGCGCCGCCGACGAAGAAGGGCTGCTCCGTCGTGGCCGACTTCTCGAACGGCTCCTGCCAGCGCGCCTTGAAATAGACGGCGTTGGTCAGGACCATCTTGGTGTCCGCCGTCAGCATGCCGCGCGCGACGAGCTCCTTGATCTTGCCTTCGGTCGCGTCCGCCACCCACTTGTTGATGCTGCCGCGCGCGCCTTCGGCGTCGTGCTGGAAGTCGACGGTGCCGAGCGGCGCGTGGAAGGCATCGCGCAGGAGCGCCGTGAACGCCTCCTGGAAGGCGTGGCCGCGCTGCGCCCACAGCCGATTGACGACGCGCAAGACCACCCGGCGCTGCTCGGCCTCGCGCGCCTGCCACTTCTGCATCTCGGGATCGACCGCCGGCGTCGACGGCAGCGTCGGATGCGCCAGCTTGTCCCAGTCGGCCAGCTGCGCGCCGATGACCGCGGCCGCCTTTTCGCCCGGCGGCAGCGCGAGCACGCGGTCGAGCTCGGCGCGCGTCTCGCCGCGCGCGCCGGCGGCGGCCATGGCGAGCGCGATGCGCACGCTCGCCGGCGAGTAGAACAGGTTGCCCCCGCGTTTTTCGACGGCGCGCAGCTGTCCGTGCAGCTTGGCGGCGAACGCCGTGTCGCCTTCGCTCATCGCTTTCTCCGCATGCGACGACGATGCCCAGCCCAACGCCAAAACACACGCGATCGCCGCTCCTCGCATCCGCGCATGATAACGTTCGACCCGTAAACCCGTCGACAATTTGGCCCGTTTCCCTGGCTTTGCCTCACTGAATGAGCGATTGCGACGCATTCCAGAATGTCGGCTCGATCTGCGGCTCGTAAATCGCAACGACAAGCACGCGGTGATTGTGCGCGACCAGCCTGCGCAGCACTTCGTTGCGTTGCGCGACGGGAATCTTCGACCGCACAGCGCCGCCCGGCGTCCGCGAGGCAGGCGGGATTGTCGTTCTGTCTTATAGGGGCAAGTCAGAATTGCAGGGCAAGGCCCGTTTCCTTGTCAAATTGTCACGGGTCGGCTAGCCTTGACAATGTGTCACTCTCGCAAGTAGCCGTAATCGCAGCGACGGGCCTGCTGGCCCGCTTCGCGCACAGGGAGCATCGCCATGAACAGTGAGCCAACGCTGCTGGTCGTGGACGACGAAGCCTCCAACCTCGAGTCGCTCGAGCGCATCTTCGCGCGCGAGGGCCTGACGGTGGTGACGGCGAAGGACGGCAAGGACGCGCTCGAGGTCGTGCGCAAGCGGCGCGTCGACGTCGTCCTGACCGACCTCATGATGCCGGGCGTGAGCGGCGTCGACCTGCTCAAGGCGGTCAAGCAGATCTCGCCCGAGACCGAGACCGTGGTCATGACCGCCTACGGCACCGTCGAGGCCGCGGTCGAGGCGATGCGCGAAGGCGCCTACGACTTCATCACCAAGCCGCTCAAGCGCGCGCACGTCGTCCGCGTCGTCTCGAAGGCGCTCGAGAAGCAGTCGCTGATCGTCGAGAACCGCGCCCTCAAGGCGCAGCTCGAGGCGACGCGCCGCCGCCCCATCGTCGGCCAGTCGCTGGCGATGCGCCGCACGCTCGAGGTGGTGCAGCAGGCGGCGCCGTCGATGGCCACGGTGCTCCTGCTCGGCGAATCGGGCACGGGAAAAGAATTATTGGCACGGCAGATTCACGAATCGTCGCCGCGCGCCGGACGCGCCTTCGTACCGGTCAATTGCGCCGCGATACCCGAAGGAATATTGGAAGGCGAATTATTCGGATACGAAAAAGGCGCATTCACCGGCGCGGTGGCGCGGCGCGACGGCCGTTTCGCGCTCGCCGACGGCGGCACCCTGTTTCTCGACGAGATCGGCGAGATCCCGCTCAGCGTCCAGGTAAAGCTGTTACGCGTATTGCAAGAAGGCGAAATCGAGCGATTGGGCGGTAAATCGCAAAAGATCGATATTCGTTTGGTTGCGGCGACGAATAAGGATTTACGGAGAGCAGTATCCGAAGGGACGTTTCGCGAGGATTTGTATTATCGCCTGAACGTGATCGCGGTGAATGTGCCGCCCCTGCGCGATCGCCGCGACGACATCCCGCTGCTCGTCGATCACTTCCTGGCGCGCTTCCGCGAGAAGAACGGCAAGTCGGTGTCGGGCTGCACGCGCGCGGCGCTCGA
>CAZLIE010000210.1:0-4245 GCA_964559345.1 uncultured Terriglobales bacterium | reverse complement strand
TCCCGGCTCCGCCCTTGCCGGTACCACGCGCTCCGCCGCCGACAGCGTCACCCTCGAGTTCTGGACCAACCACGACGCGACCGACGTGCCGCTCTTCCAGAAGGTCATCGCCAACTTCCAGGCCAACCATCCGAACATCGCGATCAAGATGACCAATGAGACCAGCGCTAACTACGACACCACGCTGATCCCCACGCGCGCCGTCAGTGGAACTCTACCGGATGTCTTCTACAACCGCACCTACGCCACCGCCGACCGCGCCAACCGGGGCTGGACGGTGAATCTCAATCCCTACATTCAGAAGGAAAGGTTCAGCATTGCCGACTTCTGGCCCGCCGAAGTGGCTCAGGAGACGTGGAAGGGCCAGATGCACAGCCTGCCCTACGACTTTTCCGACTTCGGTATCTTTTATAACAAGACCGCCTTTGACAAGAAGGGCATGAAGTATCCGCCGGCGAACGGCAACTGGACCTGGGACGATCTGTTCAGGATGGCCAAAGAGTTCGTCCAGATGTCCGGCGGCAAGCAGACGATGTGGGGCCTCGACGCCACGCCCCTCGCCTGGACCTGGCCTACCATCGGCTTTGTCCTGGCCTGGGGCGGTAAGTGGATCAGCAAGGACCTGCGCACCTTCCAGGTGAACACGCCCGAGGCGGCGGAGCTGTTCCAGACCTTCCAGGATCAGACCTACAAGACCAACGTGATTTTGCGCAGCGCCTCGCTTCCGGCGGGCTTCGATCCCTGGCAGAGCGGTAAACTGGCCATGGCCATCAACGGCTCGTGGGCGACGCTGCAGCAGCGCGCCTACATCGGCAGTCGCTTCGGGTGGGATGTGGCGCCTCTGCCCAAGGGGCCGTCGGGTCGCCGCCCCATTTCACCCGCCGGTGGCGCCTGGTCGATCGCCGCAAACTCCAAGAATCCCGCGGCGGCCTGGGAGTGGATCAAGTTTCTCACCAACACGCGCTCGGCCCAGATCCTGATCTCCGAGCCGACGCGCAGCGTGCCCGGCCGCAAGTCCGCCGTACCCAAGTGGGTCAGCGTCGCTCGCTCGGGCAAGTTGCCGCCCGCGCACGTCTCGGCCTTCGCCGATACCATGACCGAGGCGTTCCCCGTTCCCACCGTGCCGTACTACAATGAACTCGCCACGATCACCGGCAATTACGTGGGTGCGATGCTCACCTCCAAGAAGCCGGTGAAGGACACCCTGGCCAAATGGCAGGCCGACGGACAGGCCGCGATTAAGAAATACCAGTTCTAGTAGCGATCAGCCCTCGGCCACCGGCGCTGGACCGGTGGCCGAGGGCCGGCGGATGCGAGGAGGCACCATGGCAGTTGCTGGGACGACACTGGCGACGCGACATCCACGCCGCAGATCTACCCTGGCCAGGCGGGAGGCCATAGCCGGCTATATCTTCCTGCTACCCTGGATCATCGGTTTTCTGTGGTTCACGCTCGGCCCGGTCCTGGGGTCGTTGGGGCTGAGCCTGACGGACTACAATGCCGGCGGCAAAGCGCCGAACTTCGTCGGCCTGAGCAATTACCAACAGATGGTCACCGGCGACCCCCTGTTCTGGCAATCGCTCAAGGTGACCACCATATTCAGCTTCGTCTCGGTGCCGCTCGGCCTGCTGCTCTCGCTGGTCATCGCGCTGACGCTCAATCAACGCGTGCGTTTCCTGTCTGTCTGGCGCACCATCTACTATCTGCCATCGCTGGTCACGGGCGCGGCGGTCGCGCTGCTCTGGCAGTTCATGCTCAACGAGCAGTTTGGCCTCATCAACTCCGTGCTCTCCGCAATCCATCTGCCCATGATACCGTGGCTGACCGACGAGTTCTGGATCATGCCGTCGCTGATCCTGGCCAGCTTGTGGGGCAGCACCGCCGGCATGCTCGTCTTCCTCGGCGGCTTGCAGGGCATACCCACCGAGCTCTACGAAGCGGCGATGATCGATGGCGCCAATACCGTGCGCAAGTTCTGGCACGTCACCTTGCCGATGCTCTCACCGACCATCTTCTACAACCTGATCTTCGGCGTCATCAACAGCTTTCAGGTCTTCGTGCTCGTTTTCTTGTTGACGGGTGGTATCGGCGCCAGCGTGGGCGGCCCCAACTACGCCAGCTACGTGTATGCCATCTACATCTACCAGACGGCGTTCCAGTATGGGCGGCTGGCCTACTCGGCGGGACTCGGATGGATCCTCTTCGCCGTGATACTTGTGCTGACGCTGGCCCTCTTCCGCTCGGCGCGCCTGTGGGTCTTCTACGCCGGTGAGCGATAGGTGCAGGAAAGGACCGGGCACCCGATGTCCAAGACCGTAAGCACATCCGTGGAGAGAGCACACGCCGTCGAAGGCGGCGTCACGCCCCGCCGGCGCAGCACGCTGGGACCGCGCGTTGGACGCGTCGTGATCTACGTGAATCTGATCGCGGGCGCGATTATCCTGATGTTCCCGCTCTATTGGCTCATCTCGGCCAGCCTCAAGCCGCTAGAAGAAATCAGTGCCTTCCCGATCATCTGGGTGCCCAGCAGGCTGGTCTGGGAGAATTATGTCAACCTCTTCCAGACGGTGCCGATTCTCACCTATCTTCAAAACTCGCTCTTTGTCGCCGTCACCAGCATGATCGGGACAATGTTCAGCTCATCGCTCGTCGGCTATAGCTTCGCCCGGCTGCGCTTTCCCGGGCGCGGTGTTCTGTTCATCCTGGCCCTCAGCACCCTGATGGTGCCGAGCTGGGTTACCCTTATCCCGCAATTCATCATGTTCAAAACGTTCGGGTGGCTCGATTCCTTCTCTCCGCTGATCGTGCCGCAGCTCTTTGCCCAGCCGGCGGCGCTCTTCCTGATGCGCCAGTTTTTCCTGACATTGCCCTATGAGATCGAGGACGCGGCGAAAATCGACGGCTGTGGCTACTTCCGCACCTACTGGAGCATCGCCCTGCCCCTGGTCAAGCCGGCCGTGATCGCCGTCGGCGCTTTCTCGTTCCTCTATAACTGGAACGACTTCCTTAACCCCCTCATCTACTTGCAGAGCCCGGAGCATCTCACGTTGCCGCTCGGTCTGGCCGCGTTGCAGAGCCAGTATCAAACACACTTCGAGCTCATCATGGGCGGCTCCGTCATCGCCGCTTTGCCCTGCATTCTGCTCTTCTTCGTTTGCCAGAGATGGTTCATCCAGGGCATCGTTGTCAGCGGCGTCAAAGGTTAACGCGCTCTCCGCATGGTCTCACGGTAAGGCCGCTGCACCGTGAAGCGGGCAGCGCTGGAAGGAGCTTGGTATGCCGGCTTTGAGCATGGACGCGTACAAAGATAAGGTCTACGCGTGCTGGATGGGCAAGAACTGTGGGGGTACGTTGGGCGCACCGCTAGAGAAGGCGTTCGCCCAGGAGGAGCCGTTCAATATCGACTGGTACCCGGAGTTGCGCGAAGGCGGCATCCCCAACGACGACCTGGAGATGCAACTGATCTGGCTAAAGGCCGTCGAGGAGCGCGGCTTCGGCCTCTCAGCGCGCCATCTGGCGCAGTACTGGCTCGACCATATCGGCTACAACTGGGACGAGTATGGGCTCAACAAGACAAACCTGCGCCTGGGCTTGCTGCCGCCGGTCTCGGGACACTACAACAACTGGTTTCGCGACTGTATGGGTTCTCCGATACGCAGCGAGCTGTGGGCCTGCCTGGCACCCGGCGTCCCGACCCTGGCCGCCCGCTACGCCTATGAAGACGCCAGTGTCGATCATGCCGGTGGCGAGGGTGTGTGGGGAGAGGTCTTCAACGCCGCCATGCAATCCGCGGCTTTCATGGAGGGAGACACGAATTCGCTGCTGGATATCGGCCTCAGCTATCTTCCGGCCGGCTGTGCCGTTGCACGCGCGGTTCGTACTGCTCGGGCGGCCCACGCGGCGGGCGTGGACTGGAAGGAGGCGCGGCGACGTGTCATGGCCGAGACGCCCCATTACGTGGCCCAATACGCCCCACCCAATATCGGCTTTCAGGTGATCGGCTGGCTCTACGGCACGGACTTTGGGGATGCGCTATGCATGACGGTCAATTGCGGCTACGACACCGACTGCACCGGGGCGACGCTTGGCGCGTTGCTCGGTATCCTGACCGGCCGCGCCGGTTTACCCGAGCGCTGGACCGCGCCGCTGGGTGAGGGTATCTCGACGAATGAGAGCTGGGGCGGCCTGCGCAACGTGTCGAGCGGCCCGAACCCCGTGCCAACCACTCTGGGCGAGCTCACCGAG
>CAZLIE010000209.1:0-4279 GCA_964559345.1 uncultured Terriglobales bacterium | reverse complement strand
CGGCGTCGCGCCCAGCCGTGCCGCCAGCGCCCCGAGTGCCGGGTGCGCGAGCAGCCGGCGGTGTACCTCGCCCGGCCAGCCGAGCGGGCAGAATGGTACGAACGCGATGTCCCGCGTCCGGCATTCGTTCAGCACGTCCAGGGACCGCTGGTCGGCCAGGTTGAACAGGTTCTGCACGCAGACGATGTCGGTCTGCGCCAACGCGCGCTGCAGGTGCTCCCGGGAGATGTTGCTCAGGCCGACCCCGTCGATCAGCCCTTCCTCGCGGGCCCGGACCAGCGCCGCGAGCTGCGCGTCGAACCGCCCGTCCGCGGGCGCCGACGGGTCCATCACCCGCAGGTTCACGGCGGCCAGCCGGTCCGCCCCGAGCGTGGCGAGGTTGTCCTCGATGCCCTGACGCAGCTGGTCGGGTTGGTCGAACCGCCGCAGCGCGCCGCTGGCGTCGAGGCGCGCGGCCACCTTGCTCACGATGGCGAGGCCTTCCGGGTACGGGTGCAGGGCCTCGCGGATGAGCTCGTTGACCGTGCCCGGACCGTAGTACTGGGCGGTGTCGATGTGGTTGACCCCGGCGGCGACGGCCGCCCGCAGTACCCGCAGCGCCTCCTCGCGGTCGCGGGGCGGCCCGAAGACCCCGTCACCGGACAGTTGCATCGCGCCGTACCCGGCTCGGCGCACGCGCCACCGGCCTAGGGCGAAGGCTCCACCGAGGCTCGTGTCGGCTCCCGTCACGGATGCACCTGCGAGCCGACGCCGAGGTCGAGGCGGATCGATTCGAGGAGAACGAATGCGGTGCTCGCCGTGTAGACGTCGGCCGCGGCGAGGACACCGGTGTACTTCTTGATGACCGGTGCGGCCGCGTAGTCGACCTGCGCCGCCTGGTACGTCTTGACCGCCGCCCAGGAGTTGTCGCCGTACTTGACGAAGAACGGGGTCGGATCGACCGCCGTCAACGCCTTCCGGACACCGTCGAGGAGGTCGTTGACGTACTGCTGGTACACGACCATGTCCTGGCGGGTACCGAGCCGGCCCATGTGGCCACCGATGTAATGCTTCCACGGGTACGCCATGGCCTTGGCCGGAGCCGCGATGGAGCCGGGCACGTCCTCGTTGAGGTTGAAGCTGTCGAACGGCACCCATCCGGGCAGCTGGATGTCGACCAGCATGAGCGTGTCGTGGTCCGGGAAGTGGATGTAGCTGTTGTCGGGCGTGTGGTTGGTACCGTGCCACGCCAGTTCGATCCGTTCCCCGCCGACCCGCAGCGTGTACTGCTTCTCGAACGTGATGTCGGGTACCGGACGGGTCGGGTCGTTGTCCCGGGCCAGCAGCCGCTTGGTCTCCACGTGACCGATGCGGGTCACGTTGCGCCCGAACAGCGACGAACCGCCGAGGTGGTCGGCGTGGTGGTGCGAGTAGACGATGTGCGTCACCTTGTTGGACACGCCGTTCGCGGACGCGATCTGGTCGATGGCGCGCTGCAGGTTGCGGCCGATGGTCGGGGGCGCGTCGAACAGCACCACCCCGTCTTTGGTGGTGAGGAACGCCGCCTGGTAGGTGCCGTCGGTGACCCAGTAGAGGTTCTTCTCCACCCGCCCGACGAAGTAGCCGTCGGCGTTGACCGCCGGGCCCAGCGCGGACGGCGGGATCGGCGCGTAGTCGGGCAGCGTGTCGTCGGCGTACGCCGGGCGCCCAAAGGCTTCCGCGGCGAGCGCGGCGGCCGCAGGGACAGCGGCGAGCGCCGCGCCACGGGCGAGGAACGAGCGGCGGTTCGTGGTCGAGGATGACATGGTCGTCCTTTCAGCTCAGGCGCCGTAGGCGGGGACGATCGCGCCGCTGACGAGCGCGGCGGCGTCGCTGACCAGGTACGCGATGATGTCGGCGATCGCCTCGGGTGAGGCCGCGTGCGCCAGCAGTTCGGCGGGAAGGTACGGCCGGGTCTTGGCGGTATCGATCAGTTGCGGTGCGACGGCGTTCACCCGGATGCCCAGCGGCCGCAGTTCCAGGTCCAGGATGCGGGTGAGGTGCACCAGCGCCGCCTTGCTGACGCTGTACGTGGCCACGCCGCTGGTCGGCTCGAGACCCGGGCGGGCGGCCACGTGCACGATGACGCCCGAGGCGCGATCCCGCATGTACGGCGCGACGGCCTGAGTCAGCCACAGCGCGGTACCGGCGTTGACGTCGAGCATCAGCCGAAGGTCTTCGGGCGTCGCGTCCAGCGCGGTACCCGGGTGGTACGTGCCGATCGTGTTGACCAGTACCTGCGGCGGCCCGACCTCGGCGGCGATCCGGTCGACAATCCCCTTCGCCACAGCCGGATCGGTCGCGTCGCCCGCCTCGTACCGCACGCCGTCGGGCAACTCCTTCAACGCCTCCTCGTTGCGGTCGACGCCGACCACGGTGAATCCCGCGCCCGCCAACCTCCGCACCGTGACGCGGCCGAGTTCGCCGCCCGCGCCGACCACGATCGCCACACGCTCGCTCATCTTGGGAGTGCTCGACGAAGTCATGCGGTCCAGGTTCGCCGCCGGTACGGTGACCGGTCGTCACTGGATTCCGGTGATCTCCGGCGATCTTCAGGCGCGTTAGGCTGGGCGGGTGCCTCCAGACCACGCGATGACCGACATGTCGGCCACGCGTGGCCGCCCCGCGGGTACGGGCAGGCCACGGCTGGTCGACCGGCGCGAGCTGGTGGCCGCGCTGGAGCGCGCGGCCGAGAAGCAGGTCACGATCATCTCGGCGCCGGCCGGCAGCGGGAAGACGTCATTGCTGCGCGCGTGGATCGACCGGACCGACCGGCCCATCGCCTTCCTGACGGTAGCGCCGGGCCAGCAGGACGCGCAGCTGTTCTGGCTCGCGCTGCTCGGCGCGGTCCGCGCTGCGGCCGGGGACCCCGAACCCTTACCCGTCGCACCCGGGTTCGATGGCCTTGCCATGGTGGACAAGGTGCGCTCAGAGCTCGCGGCCCTCGACGGCTCCCCGGTGCTGGTCATCGACGACCTGCACGAGCTGGACTCCGCCGAGGCCACGGACCAGCTCGGCGCGCTGCTGACGAGCCTTCCGCCGCAGGTCCACGCGGTCATCGCCACCCGCCACTCCCCCTCGTTACGCCTGCACCGGCTGCGGCTGGCCGGGGAGCTGGCCGAGATCCGCGCCGCGGCGCTGCGCTTCACCCAGGACGAGGCCCGCGAGCTGCTGACCGCCGCCGGGATCACGCTGCCCGGCACGGTGATGGCGGCGCTGCACCAGAGAACCGAGGGCTGGGCGGCTGGGCTGCGGCTGGCCGCCCTGTCCCTGGCGGGAAACCCCGATCCCGAACGGTTCGTGACCGAGTTCTCCGGCAGCGACCGTACCGTCGCCGAGTACCTGATGGCCGAGGCGCTGGACCGCCAGCCGCCGCAGGTACAGCGACTGTTGCTGCGCACCTCGTTGCTGGACCGCGTCAGCGGCGAGCTGGCCGACCTGCTCACCGGCGCCGGCGGATCGGAACGGATCCTGCTGGACCTGGAGGACGCCAACGCGTTCGTCGTGTCGCTCGACGCCGGGCGCACGTGGTTCCGTTACCACCACCTGTTCGGTGGCCTGCTGCGGCTGCAACTGCGCCGCACCGCCCCTGCAGACATCCCGGGACTGCACCGGATCGCCGCCCGGTGGTTCGCCGACCACGCCCAGGCCGCCGATGCCATCCGCCACCTGCAGGCGGCCGGCGACTGGGCCGAGGCCGCCAGCATGCTCACCGACCACGCCCTGAGCCTCACGCTCGACGGCCAGGCCGGTACCGTCGCCGCGCTCCTGGCCGCCTTCCCCGCCCGCACCGGGGAGGACTTCCCCGGGCTGGCGGTCGTGCACGCGGTCGCCGATCTCAACCAGCTCCGCCTCGACCAGGCGGCCGCCCAGCTGGACGTGGCCCGGGCGTACGCCGCCACGATCCCACCCGATCCGCAACGCCGGCTGCGTATGACCATCGCGTCCCTGGACCTGCTGTCAGCACGGCTGCGCGGGCACTTCGAGGGTGTGTTCGACCGGGTGGGAGAACTGCCTTCCCCGGCTGGGAACTCCGCCGCCGAGGTCGCGCTCGGCAGCGATCTGCGCGCCGTCGCGCTGCTGAACCTCGGCGTGAGCGAGGCGTGGTCGCTGCGACTGGCCGACAGCGAACGGTACCTGCGGGAGGGCGCCGCGCTCGCCCACGACATCGGCCGGCCCTACCTGGAGGTCGCCTGCCTCGCGCATCTGGGGTTCGCCGCCACCAACCGCTCATTCGCCGAAGCCCGGCAGCTGTGCGAGG
>CAZLIE010000208.1:0-4294 GCA_964559345.1 uncultured Terriglobales bacterium | reverse complement strand
CGATCTTCGCCAGCTGCCGATGGGTCTCGAACTCGTCGGCGCGCATCGCGTTCGCCAGGTACGAGTCGCGCTGAATCTCGAGCGCGTCGTAGTTGCGCCACCGGTCGGGGTACCCGATCTTGTTGGCGATCGCCTGCAGCTTCTCGTGCGCCTGCTTGCGCGTGGCGTCGTCGAACCACTTGAGCCCGTCGAGGTTCGCGTTCATCGCCGCCTCGATCTCGTGCACCATCGCCTGCGTGCGCTCCTTGCCCTCGGCGCCGAACGTCTTCTCGACGAACATCTTGCCCAGCGCCTCGCCCATCAAGTGGTCGACGGCCTTGGTGCAACGCTTCCAGCGCGGCTCGATCTCGGCGGTGCCGTTGAGCGTCTTGCCGTAGAAGGCGAAGTTCTCGTCGACGAACGCCTTGGACAAGGCCGGCGCCGAATTGTGCACGAGGTGCCAGCGCAGGTACGTCTTCCACTCGGCCAGCGGCGTCGCCGTCAGCTGCTTGTTGAGCGCCGCGAAGAAGTCCGGCGACGAGACGTTGATCTGCGTGACCTCGGCAGCGCCCATCTCCTTCAGGTACGCCTTCCAATTCCACTTCGGCGCCGTCTTCTCGATGCCCGCCAGCTCCAGCCGGTGATAGATCTTGGTCGGATCGCGCCGATCGACGCGCGACATCGACGCCTGCGCCAGCGCCGTCTCGATCTTCAGCACCGTCTCGGCGTCCTTCTTCGCCGCCTCCGGCTTCTCGCCCGCCAGCGTCAGCATCTTCTCGACGTGCGCCTGATACGCCTTGCGAATCTCCGGCATCTTCCCCGTCGACGACAGGTAGTAGTCGCGGTCGGGCAGCCCGAGCCCGCCCTGATCGAGCACGCCGATGACCAGCGTCGCGTCCTTGAAGTCCTGCTGCTGCCCGAATTCGAACATGGGGTTGCCGATGGTGAGGTGGATGCGCGCCACCTCCTTCTGCAGCGACGGCAGATCGCGGATGATGTCGATGCGCTTGAGCTGCTGCTTCAGCTCCGTCGGCGCCGCCGCCTCGATCGCCGCCTCGTCCATGCACGTCGCGTAGAGCGCGCCCAGCTTGTCGGCGTACGCCCCCTGCGCCTGCCCCTTGGCCGCCGCCTCGAGCAAGCCGTGCAGCTCTTGCTCGTTGCGCTCGTCGATGACGGAGAAGCCGCGCCCCCAGGTCGACTTGTCGGCGGGGATCTCGGTGCGCTTGAGCCAGTTGCCGCAGGCGTACTGGTAGAAGTCGTCGCACGGGTTGACGCTGGAATCGATCGCCGTCTCGTCGAGCCCGGTCTCGACGGGCGGCGGCGGTGCCGTCGGCGGCGTGGCGTTGGCGACGGGCGCGGCGGGCGCCTGCGCCGGTTGCGCATGACAGCCGGCGACGACGAGTGCTGCGAGCAATACACGACGCATGGGACCCTCCATGACGTGTGGAAGTAGTGGTCGGGCGGCTATAACCTATATTGAGGGCGATGGCCAGCCGGCGACGGCTCATCCCGAAACAGGGCGACGCGATCGTCGAGATCGAGGGCAAGCGCGTCAAGCTGACCAACCTCGACAAGCCCTTTTGGCCCGACATCACCAAGGGCGATCTCATCCAGTACTACGTCGACGTCGCGCCGTGGCTCCTGCCGCACGTGCGCGACCGCGCGATGGTCATGAAGCGCTACCCGCACGGCGCCGCCGGCGACTTCTTCTTCATGAAGCGCGCGCCGTCGCCGCGCCCCGAGTGGATCGAGACCGTCGCCATCGACCACGGCTCGGCGGGCGTCATCCACTTTCCGATCGTGCAGGACGTGCCGTCGCTGATGTGGTGCATCAACCTCGGCTGCATCGACCTCAACCAGTGGTACGCGCGCAAGGACGATCCCGACCGCCCCGACTACGTCCACTTCGACCTCGATCCCGGCGACGCGCCCTTTTCCGCCGTGAAGGAGACGGCGCTGCTCCTCGATCAGACGTTGCGCGGCCTCGGCATGCCCACCTTCGTCAAGACGAGCGGCAGCAAGGGCGTGCACGTCTACGTGCCGATCAAGCGCGGTCCCGAGCAGCAGACGGTGTGGACCTTCGCCAAGACCGTCTCCGTCGAGCTGGCCAAGAAGTATCCCAAGCTGATGACGGCGGTGTACGTGCGCTCGAAGCGTCCGCCCGGGCGCGTGCTCGTCGACTACAACCAGAACCGCTGGGGCGCGACGCTGGCGTCGATCTACTCGGTGCGGCCGACGCCGTTCGCCTCGGTGTCGACGCCGGTGACGTGGAAGGAGCTGCCCAAGGTGGAGATCGCCGACTTCACGCTGCGCAACGTGCCGCGGCGCCTCAAGCGCATCGGCGATCTGTGGGCGCCGCTGGCCAGCGCCGACGACGATCCCGTGCGCTTCGACCTGTCCAAGTTCGTCAGATCAGAAAAATCCACAGGGAGCCGGGGAGATCAGGGAGGAAAACAATAAAATTGAAAAACTCCCTGATCTCTTCTCTCCCTGTGAATCAATACGTCGTGGTGATCGGGGTTTTGGAACCGTCGAAGACGTTGTCGAGCTCGCCGTTGACCCCGCGCATCGGCTCGTAGCCGGTCTCGCCCCACGGCTCGTCGATGCGCATCGAGTCGAGCAGCTGCGCCCACGACTTGTTCGTGCCGTCGAGGAGCGCGGTGAGGTACTTCGCCGTCGACTCGCCCATGCCGTTCCAGTACGCGGGCAAGCCGTTCATCACCACCTCGAGGTTGCGCGAGCCTTCGGGATGCATGGCGATGAAGTCGAGGTCGTAGTAGTTGTACGACAGGCACGAGTTCACCAGCATCACCTGGTAGCGATCGGGGAAGTTGCCCGGCCCGTAGTTGGTCGGCTCGAGCGGGCCGTGGCCGAAGTGGCTGTGGCCGGCGTAGGCGAAGACGTCGCCGTACCAGAACGCCTCGAGGTAGCGCCAGACGGCGTGCTGCTTGGTGTCGGGCGTGCCGTCGTCCTCCTTGCCCCAGAAGGTGCGCAGCTCGACGGTCATCTGCCGCTGTTGGCCGTTGAGCGTCACCGTCGCCGGCATGTCCCAGTAGATCCAGCGCTCGGAGAAGTTGTCGATCACCTGTTGGCGCAGCGCCTCGATCTTCTGCGCGTCGTTGCCGACGGCGGCGGGGTAGCCGGTGCCGTCGATCATCCAGTTGGCGACGTCGTCCCAGCCGATGCCCTGGAGCTTGTTGCCGTCGACGTAGAAGTCGAGCAGCATCGCCTGCGGGTTGGTGTACGTGACCGCGAGCTTGCCGAATTTCGCGCGCAGCGTGCGCAGGAGGCGCTGGTACTCGATGGCGCCGAGATCGTGCGAGTCGCGCTCGTTGGCTTCGACGCCGACGAAGGCGTAGACGATGACCTTGGTGCGATCGGAGCCGAAGCCCCACAGCCGATCGTACTCGGGGTACTTCGTCGGCGCGGCGGCGATGGGCGTCAGCTTGGCGCGCACGCCGACGAAGCGGCGGCTCGCGTCCGAGGCGGGGATCTGCGGCGTGGTCGAGGCCGGCAGCCGCGACAGGTCCTGATTGATCGTCGCCGCTTCGGCGTTGATCAAGGACGTGCACGCCGGCTGCAGCGGCGCGAAGTGGTACCAGATCGAATCGGCGTCGGTGGCTTCGTCGACGCAGGCCGGCTGCAGCGCCGCCGCGCCCGCCACGTAGTCGCCGAAGAGCAGGGTGAAGGCGACCGAGGCGCCCGGGTTCTGCGTCTTCTGCACCAGCGCCGTGTCGCTGTAGTGGTAGCGCACGCGCTGCACCTGGCCGGTGGCGGCGCCGGTCGTGCCGATGACGTTGACGGTGTCGCGCACCCAGCCCGCCGGATCGAGGTTGTGCAGGGCGCCGCGATCGCTGATGCCGATGCCGACCTCGCGCAGCGCGCCGAGCGACGACTTGACCTGCTTGGCGATCGCCGCCTGGATCGTCGGCACGTCCGCGCCCGGCGACACGTAGACGAAGCTGTCCCAGTCGATCTGCTGCGTGACGCCGCCCACCGAAGTGAGGTCGTCACCACGCTCACTTCCACTACCGTCTTTGAGAACTGCGCTGGAACAGCCGCCGAGCACCAGCACGCTCAGCAGGCAACCGCTCGCCAGGGTCCGCATCGGTCGTCGCCTCCGCGCGGCGCGCTCAGCAACGGATGCGCCACGTTCGAAGGCAAAAATTTTCGCGGGCTTGCCCAGCCAGGGGTGTGCAGATCTGTCACGGGCGGCTGGCAGTGTAGTCACTCAGCCGTGAGTTACGTATGACCCGTGGCGCAGCGCTTGAATTTCACATCGGGCATGGCCAGCAAAATGGTCCTGGTGCTCGAA
>CAZLIE010000207.1:0-4428 GCA_964559345.1 uncultured Terriglobales bacterium | reverse complement strand
GGCGAGCGCGGCGCCGAGATGCGCGGCGCGCGCCTCGGCCGCGTGGCTCGCCGCCGGTGCCGCGGCGGCGGGCGCGACCACGGGGGGCGCGACGGTGACGAGGAGCAGCGACACGGCGAGCGCGCGGCTCACAGGCGCCCTCGCGTCTGCAGGTACTGGCGACGGAACGTCTGCACGAAGTTCTTGAGGTGCCGCTGGTACGGGTAGACCTCGAGCAGATCGGGACGCGTCGCCAGGAAGCCGGGGTCGACGTAGAGATCGATGCTGTCGAGCTCGTACAGGCGCGCGAGCAGGAAGTCGCGCCCGGCGAACGAGCCCGCCAGCGCCGGCGACGCGCCTTCGCCGAGGCCGGCGTCGCTGAGCAGGCGCCCGTAGTGGAAGCCTTTGACCAAGAGGCGCGCCACGGCGTCGTAGCGATCGACGAACAGCGCCGCGTCCGCCGGCGACGGCCGCAGGCGCACCTCCTCGGCGCGGACCTTCTCGCCGGCGAGCGTGAGCTCCTGGCTCGACTCCTCCTTGCCGTCGGTTTCGATGTAGCAGGAGAAGCTGATCACGCGCTCGGCCTCGGGCGGCGGCGGCTGACCGTGCAGCGCCACCAACTCGGCGGAGACGCGGCGTCGCTCGAGCACCGCGCGCACCGAGTCGAGCGCGCCGGCGGCGGCGAGGAAGCGCTCGGGGTCGGCGACGAGGCGCGCGCAGGCGTCGGGCGGCGCCCCCCAGTGCACGTGGTACTCGCGGCAGTAGCCGGCGGCCGGCTCGTAGCGGCTCTCGAAGAGGAGCTGCGCCAGCACGTGCTCGAAGACGAGGCTGGCGCGGCGCGGTCCCGGCGGCGGCGTCGGGCGATGCGGCAGCCACCGATAGCGATCGCTGCAGCTGACGGCGGAGAAGGCGCCGTCGCCCGGATCGGGCAGGTTCGTGAATACGTGGTGCGCCGCGTGCGGCGCCGACGCCAGCACCTGCCGCTCGACGGAGCGCAGCGAGCCGAGGCGGCCGAGGCGGTCGTGAAAGTCGTGGCGCGCGCGCGCGAAGTAGGCCTTGCTCGAGCTCGCTTCGACCTTGTCCCAGAAGCCGCGGAGCAGGCGCCAGGCGAAGTGGAACATGGGCTCGTCGCGCTGGCGGCGCTGGCAGGGCGCGGCGGCCACTTCGGCGGCGACCTTTTGCGGGGCGCAGTCGCCGAGGCTCTTGGCGTAGCCGAGCGCGTAGGCGCGCCGCATCAGCTCGCAGCCGGGGACGTTGGCCTCGTCGACGGGCGGCGGCGGCGCGTCGGGGTCCGGGCAATAGGTCGCGCCCGGCGTACCGAGCCGCTGGCGGAAGCGCGCCAGGAGCTCGACGGCGCGCGCGTCCATGCAGCCGAGCGCGACGAGGAGGCAGACGCCGACGGCGAGCGCGTGCTGCGCGCGTGGCGGAAGGTCGAACGCTTCGCCGCGGTTGTCGCCGATGCTGATGCGCCGCTCGTCGCCGCCGAGGAAGGTGCCCTCGTTCGTCTCCCACGGCGTCGCGTCGCTCGACCAGCGGAAGTAGTGGCGGCTCTTGTCGCGCAGCCGCCCGAAGTGGAAGGCGAGCGTGCCGACGACGACGGCGAACAGCCCGGCGAGGAACAGCGTGCCGGCGCCGCGCGCCACCAGCCGCTCGGGCGCGAGCGCGCCGAACGCGAGCGCGCCGGCGAGCGCGGCGACGAACAGCGCCGTCGTCGCCAGCGTCTTGGCGCCGATCACGGCGTCGGCTCCTTGGCGCGGCTGACCAGCTTGTCCTCGATGGTGATGCGGCGGTTCTTCTGCTTCGCCTCGCGCACCGCGCTCTCCTCGACGGGCGACAGCGTCCCGGAGAAGGCGGGCACCTCCTCCGCGGGCGAGTTGTCGGCGTGCGTGCAGATGACGACGTGGTCGGCGAGATCGCCGCCGTAGCGCAGGACCTCGTGATAGGCGGAGAGCGCGCGCTCGTAGCCGAGCTGCAGGTTCTTCTCCTTGGTGCCGTCGTTGTCGGTGTGGCCGTGGATGACCAGCAGCCGCCGCGTCAGGCCCCCGGTGTCGAAGTTGAGGACGGTGTGCGTGTCGTCGTTGAACAGCTTGCCGAGGACGGAGCGGCCGCCTTCGGAGAGCTCGCTCTTGCCGGTGGCGAAGAGCACGTCGCCGGGCAGCGTCACCATCTTGACCGTCT
This sequence comes from uncultured Terriglobales bacterium, assembly GCA_964559345.1. Classification (GTDB taxonomy): domain Bacteria; phylum Acidobacteriota; class Terriglobia; order Terriglobales; family Acidobacteriaceae; genus Gp1-AA112. Next base: position 2,271 of record CAZLIE010000207.1, on the reverse strand, counting down.
CGGTGCCGATGGTGTCGCTGATGCCGCTCTTGCGCGGGCGCGCCTGCACGGCCCAGAGCACGACGAAGAAGATCATCACGTTCGTCATGAGATCGATGTAGACGATCTGCCAGACATCGAAGGCCCGGCGCTGGCGCGTCGCGTGGAATCGGCTCATTTTTGCACCTCGATGATGACCTTGAGCGCGCGGCACAAGGTGTCGAAGTCGTAGTCGAGGCCCTTGAGGCGCTGCTCGAAGCGGGTGGCGTTGATCTTGTAGAACGACGAGAACAGCGCGCCGTAGAGCGTGCACTTGAGCGCCAGCGCCAGCTGCGGCGCGATCGCCTCGACGGTGACGACGCTGCCGAGGCTGTCGAACATGCTGATGAGGCCGAGCACCGTGCCCATCAGGCCGAACAGCGGCATCGCCCCCGACACGAAGTCGAGGTGCGCGCCCGAGTGATCGTACAGCTCCTGGCACTCGACGTAATAGGAGTGGACGATGTACTCGGCGTACTCGTAGCTCTTGCGCCGCTCCTGCACCGTCACGAGGTCGCGCACGAGCGCGTTGTCGGGGAGCCGCACGCGCATGCCCTTCTCCATCGGTCCGACGCGCAGCTCGCCTTCGCGGTCGCGGCGCAGCGTCAGCACCTCCTCGAGCGCCGCCAGCGTCTGCTGCAGCTGCGCCGCCTTTGGCGTCAGGTGCCGCGTCGAGAAGAAGACGGTCACGCTCGACAGGAGCAGCTTGCCGATCTCGACGCCGGTCGCGTAGACGAGCAGCGCCAGCGACACGCACAGCATGGCGATGAAGAAGTTCTCGGTGACGAAGAAGACGCCGGCGACGACGAGGACGGACAGCGCGCCGACCAGGCCGACGACGCCGGCGCCGGCCGCCTTCTTGCTCACCGCCAGCGTGCTCTTGTTGAGCACCTCGAAGAAGCCCGAGGAGCTATTGTCGCGTTTCGGCTCTTCCGACATCGGGAGTGACTCCTTGGATGGATGATGAGGCGGCCTGCGAGCGCATGCGCTCGAGCCAGATGAGGTGGTAGTCGGCGGCGTCCTCGACGGCCAACAGGACGAAGATGCCGCCGACGAGCGCCAGCGCCACCAGCGCGGCGAAGCGCAGCGACGGCCGGATGCGCGAGGCCAGGGGCGCGTGGAAGAACTGCGACAGCCAGAGCACACGGTTGCGCGGCGTGGCGCGGAAGAGCTGCTTCTCGTCGGGGGCCAGGCGATCGCGCTCGATGTGCTCGAGGAGATCGCGCGAGGTCGCCACCAGGCCCGGCACGTTGGCGCGGCGCGTGAGCTTCGCCTCGTCGGTGCCGCGGAGGAAGCAGAGGTACTGGATGAGGTGGTGCAGCCCGTGGTTGAGCGCGGCGTAGGCGTCGGCGACGCGCGCGGCCGGACCGGCGAAGAAGCGCTCGTACAGCTCGATCGGCGCGCGCAGGAAGATGCGCCGGAGGAGGCCGCGCTTCGACGAGGCGATGGCGAGCGTGAACCAGAGGGTGGCGATCCAGGTGTCGCGGCGGGCGACGGCGCCGAGCTCGCGGATGAGCGCGCCGAAGAGGAAGTCGCGCTGCGACGGATCGCTGTCGTCGACTTCGTCGTCGTCGGAGTTGCGCGCGAACTGGGCGTAGTGCTCGGTGAGGAGCCGCTTGACCACTTCGTAGTCGTCGACGGAGTTGGCGATGAGCGGGATGCCCGAGTCGGCCGGCTGCGGCAGCACCCAGCCGAGCAGCGTCGCGTTCTCGCCGAGGAGGCGCGGCGCGTGGCCGCGCTTGCGGGCGGGCGCGGCGGTGAGCGTCGTGCGCACCGACTCGGCGCGGGCGAGCTGGGCGCCCTCGTCGGGCGCGCCGGGCAGGATGAGGCCCCAGGGCAGCTCGTCGGGGTTGACGGTGCGGTCCGGGAACTCGTTCTCGTCGGGCAGGCCGCCGAGCGCCACTTCGCGCGCCTGCTCGCCGACGACGATGCGCGGGCGGGCGAAGCCGCCGCCGTAGCTCACGACCTTGGGGATGAGGCCGGGCAGAAAGAGCGTGCGCTCGAAGAGCGCGCCCTCGAAGTCGACGCCGTTGCGACGCAGGTAACCGCGGCAGTAGCGCTTGATGGTGCCGTGCCACGGATTGCGCTCGCTGGCGGGGCCGATCACCAGCTGCACGTCGAGGTACAGCGCCAGGTTGTCGACGAGCGCGAGCAGGCAGAAGTGCGCCACCAGGCCGACGGCGGGCAGCACGACGGCGAGGGTCACGCGCTCGGGCAGATCGCCGGCGGCGCAAGCGCGCAGGGCGAGAAGCA
>CAZLIE010000206.1:0-4496 GCA_964559345.1 uncultured Terriglobales bacterium | reverse complement strand
CCAGGTCTGTGGGCTTTCCCATGAGTCTCCTGTCAATAAATGACAAGACGATAGCGCAGGCTCCTGTCAATCGTCAAGGGAAGCAAGAAGTTCGGAAATTTGGAACGACTCTCAGCAATCAAAGAAGTACTCATCTTTATCGCCGCCCCGAAAACGATGCGGATCCGTTTTGCTGAAGTCATGCTGTCTTCCGGATTGTCGGCCACGTAACAGCTATGCAGCTGCTGTGACCCCCGTCACAAATCGTATGCCGGATAAATCGGCCTGACCCTTCAACCGATTATTTAAACATCAGCGAATGGAAGTCCGTGTTTGTCGCGCGAATAGTGGCGTGCCGTCAATGAAGTTGTTACGAGATTTGTTACAACGACTGATGGCCGATGTGTGGAAACCCGCATGAATACTGGGATTGGTGAGCTTGTTGCACAGTTACGTCCGAACTGCACGATTTCAGCCAAATACGGGCTGTCTAACCCGAGCTATATCACTGAATCCGAAGACCAAGGATGGGACGGGTGTAATTTTCAAGACCGCCTGTTTCAACCGCTCACACATCCCTCCATGCGAGCAAGCCACTTTCTTTACACGATTATAGCTGCTGAGATTTCCAGCCTGCGCCGCTCCGGTGTGAGTAGTTTGACATTACCCATTGTGAAACGGTGATAGCATTCTCCACCTCGATATCAGGAGTGAATTATGTCTGAAAGAAAAAAGCGTCAGGATGAACTCGGACCAGACTCGGCCGGACAATCCGGTGACACACAGCAACTCCCCGACACCGATGCAGTCGATTCGGAAAGCGTGGAAGAGTTGGTCGAGGAGGGGAACGCTTTCGAGGCCGCTGCAGTAGAAGGCGTCGAGAACGCCGACGACCCGGATGTCTCTGAGGTAAGGACCCGCCAAGTACCAGAGGACGACGTTCCCGAAGAGTACTTGGACGACGAACGCATCGCGTAATTGATCGGCAGTGCTCGCACCACCATCGAAGCGCATGCCTTTGCGTTCGACACGCACACTTTGGACCCCAGAGTCGTGCATGCGAGCACGGGCTCATGGCGTCCGCATCACCGTAGTAGAGCCCGCCTTCAGGCGGGCGTCTCTCTCGCACAGGTCACCAGCGTTTAAATCAACAACAGACAAGAGCTAGCAGGAGGAAATATGGCAACGATGAGAGTAGCGGCTAGGCCGGAAGTAGCACCGATGAAAGTAGCGCAGATTTCTAACCCCGGAGGAGATTTCGAGCTGGTTGAGCGCGATGTTCCCAAACCCGGTGCAGGACAGGTCCTTATAAAAGTGCAGGCGTGCGGAGTCTGTCACAGCGACGTGCTTACGAAAGAAGGTTACTGGCCGGGCATTGAGTATCCCCGAATTCCGGGCCACGAAGTCGCGGGGGTCGTCGATGAAGTAGGCCCCGGTGTCACTGCGTGGAAGGAAGGACAGCGTGTCGGTGTGGGCTGGCATGGCGGCCAGGACAATACATGTCGCGAATGCCGGCGCGGAGATTTTCGCAATTGCCGGAATCAGAAGATCGCCGGCATCAGCTATGACGGTGGCTATGCGGAATACATGGTCGCTCCCGTCGAGGCGCTGGTTGCGCTACCCGAGATGCTGACTGATGTCGAAGCCGCGCCGTTACTCTGCGCCGGAGTCACCACCTACAACGCTCTGCGACACAGTGGCGCGATGCCCGGCGACTTGGTTGCAGTGCAGGGCATCGGCGGCCTCGGACACCTCGGAGTTCAATTCGCGAACAAGTTCGGCTATAAAGTGGCTGCTATCGGACGTGGATCAGAAAATGCCGCTCTCGCAAAGAAATTGGGAGCAGCCGTGTACATCGACAGCCAAACGCAAAAGCCGGCAGAAGCATTGCAGCAGATGGGCGGCGCACAGGTAATTCTCGCTACCGCGCCGAACTCAAAAGCAATGTCGGAACTGATCGACGGCCTGGGACCGAACGGTAAGCTCATGGTGATCGGTGCAAGCTTCGATCCCATTGAGGTCACGCCGATGCAGCTCATCAATGGAAGTCGGGCGATTCAAGGCTGGGCCTCGGGCACTCCAGCCGATTCCGAGGACACAGTCAACTTCTCCGCACTGAGCGGCGTGCGTCCGATGATCGAAACATACCCGCTCGAAAAGGCGGGCGAGGCTTACGCACGAATGATGAGCGGCAACGCGCAGTTCCGCGTCGTTGTCACGATGTGAATTGTTTCTAACAAAAATCGCGAAATCTGCATCACTGGTACCAGTTCGCACAAACAGAGGCAAAGGATGCGTCTCTTCACGTCGCTTAGCTGTACCAGGTTCTTGCAGGTTTCTATCGCGCTGGTGGGTTCCATGACGTTCGCATCATCTCAATCGCTTGCCCAAGCTCACGAAAAGAAACCTCCCATGGAATCCCCAACTTTTTATCAGACGATACAGGTTGATGGGCTCCCGATCTTCTACAGAGAGGCCGGCCGGAAAGACGCGCCGACGCTGCTCCTGCTGCACGGACTTCCCTCTTCATCGCGTATGTTCGAACCCCTCTTCGTCCGGCTCTCCGAGCGTTATCACCTTGTGGCTCCTGACTATCCAGGCTTCGGACACAGCGACTGGCCGGACCCGGAGAAGTTTGCTTACACATTCGATCACATCGCTGAAACCATGAATCACTTCACCGATGCTCTCGGGCTGTCGCGTTACACGCTATACATGCAGGATTACGGCGGCCCAGTCGGTTTTCGGATGGCACTCGCGCACCCCGAGCGCGTACAAGCTCTCATCGTGCAAGACGCAGTCGCACACAACGAAGGCCTCGGCGCAAACTGGGCGACACGGCGCGCGTTCTGGACGGACCGGTCGGCTTATGAAGAAGCCTTGCGCAAAAACCTGCTGTCGCTGGCAACCACCAAGACGCGGCATGTCGGAGACGATCCGAATGTTGAGCTCTACGACCCGGATCTTTGGACGGATGAGTACGCCTTTCTCAACTCGCCCGGGCAGGCGCAGATCCAAAGCGATCTGTTTTACGACTACCGCACGAACGTCGAAGCTTATCCAAAGTGGCAGGCATGGATGCAGAAGACCCAGCCAAGACTTCTGGTCATCTGGGGCAAGCACGATCTCTCATTCGATCCCGGTGAGCCGGAACGCTATCGCAAGGACGTACCGAATGCCGAGGTCCACGTACTCGATGCAGGACACTTCGCGCTCGACAGAAAAGCGGACGACATTGCGGCCTTGGTGCGTGGGTTTATGAACATGCAGAAGTGACGGTGTTTCTGTGCTGCGCTACTCAGTCGACTCGGTGCCTGCCATTACTCGAAGATCCAGTCTGGGTGAACGGCAGCAGTAATTTCCCTGGGCATGTATGGCCCACAGTCTTGAGCAGCTCTCAGAAAACCGGGCACATCCATGATAAGTAAAAGTCAAGGGGAGACAAATGTCCCCTTGACTTAGGAGTTCCCGAAGCGCTGTGAGTCTCGTGAACCAGCCTTGATCTCTTTGCGGGGTCAAAGCGGCAGCTTGGCCAAAACGCACGCTGACGCTACCAAATAAGCTTCATGCCCAGTTGTATTTGTCGCGACGTAGTAGCGGTCTGATTTAATAGCGTCGGTAGACCGCTGCCATCGAAATCAAAGACCGAGTTGTTTTGCCCGAAGGTGTTCAGAAAACCGGGCGACAAGAAGTTTGTGTGGTTCAGTACATTGAAGAACTCTGCGCGGAACTGAACGTTAAACGTTTCAGAGATTCCCGGCACTCGCGTATTTTTGAAAAGCGAAAGATCGACGTTCGTGAGCGATGGACCGTAGAATTGGTTGCGCCGCGTGTTGCCGAGGACGTTGGAGCAGAATTGCGTGCCGCTCGGAGCTGAACCTTTGAAGTTGGGATACGAATTGGGCGCGCAGCCGAAAGGGTTCGATGCTGAGGCAACTCCCAGTGACAGCGGGGCAGTAGGCGGCGTGAAGCAATTTGTGTTGAGGTAGTTCAGGCCTCCGTGGATCGGATTGCAGCGTGGAGTCAGACTCGCGAGATCCATGGAAAAATCGCCATTGAAACCCGTGCCCAGAGGATCATTACCGTCACCGGTGGTGACTGAGAATGGTGCGCCACTGGTGGCGGTCACAATGGTCCCGAGTTGCCATCCGCTGGTGGCGGTGGACAAGAATCCGGATCCTCTTCCAGACGGCAGGTTCCAAACAAAAGTTCCAGTTAACACATGTCTGATGTCGAAATCGCAGGCGCCTAACCTCGCTGATTTAACGAGCATGAGTGGAACGGCAATCGAATTCAGGAAAGTATCGCCGGTAACAGGAGCCGAACTCAGATCATTGCACTTGCCGAATGTGTAGGAGAGTTGTCCTTGTATACCCTGGCTGAGCGTCTTCCTGAGTTGAGACTCAAAAGCACTGTAGGAGGAGGCCCCATCAAACTTCACTGGACGAATACCAGCCCCGCCTCCCCAATTTGGATCGATTCGCGTCCCGGTTTGCGTGTTAGCGCACGTGGCGGTG
>CAZLIE010000205.1:0-4587 GCA_964559345.1 uncultured Terriglobales bacterium | reverse complement strand
CCGCCACCTCATGCATTGGATCGGCGATCGCAGCCTCTTTACGCGCATCGGCGCCTGGCGCGAACGCGGCACGCTCGCCGGCCCGAGCGAAGACGGCCGAGCACCGTCGCTGACCGACGCCGGGCGGCGGCTGCGCGACGACGGCGCCGCTTCCGTCGGCGAGCTCGTGCCGTGGTGGGTCGGCGGCTGCCGCGTCAACGATCCCGCGTCGCCGTGGCTGCTTCTGCCCGACGGCCGCGTCGCGCGCGGCTGACGCTCGAGGGCGCGGCCGCATCGCGCGGCTGACGCTCGAGGGCGTGGCCGCATCGCGCGGCTGACGCTCGAGGGCGTGGCCGCATCGCGCGGCTGACGCTCGACGGCGTCGGGCACGCACGATATCATCGCCGTCCCCTCGATGGCCTCCGCCAGCAAGACCGCCCACAGCATCGCCTGGACCATCGGCACCGGCCTCGGCTCGCGTGTCGTCGGCCTCGTCGGCACCCTGGTCCTGACGCGCTACCTCCTGCCGAACGAGGTCGGCGAATTCTCCGCCGCGCACGTGCTCGTCCTGTCGTGCATGCAGCTCATCACCTTCGGCGTCGGCGTCTACCTCGTCGCCGACCGCAGCGCCGGGCGCGACGTCACCTTCCACGCCACGCTCCTGCACGCGTCGACGGGGCTCATCGCCGCGCTCACCGCGGTGGCGCTGCGCCATCGCATCGCGCCCACCGTCGACGCGCCAGGCATGGTGCGCTACGTCCCCGGCATGGCGGTGGCGCTGTTCCTGTGGCGCCTCGCCTACATCCCCGAGCGCATGCTGGTGCGCCAGATGCGCTTCCGCCGCCTCGGCCTGTCGCGCGCCCTGGCCGAGCTGTGCATCCCCGTCGTCGCCATCGCCACCGCGCGCGCCGGCGCCGGCGGCTTCGCGCTCGTCTACGCCAACATCGTCTCGCAGACGGTGAACCTCATCATGACGGTGACGGCGGTGTCGTGGCGCGAGTGGCTGACGCCGTGCCGCCTGCACCTCGCCACCTTCGTCAAGCTCATCCGCTACGGCACGCTGACCTCGCTCGGGGCGCTCGCCGACACCGCCGCCCGTCGCTGGGACAACCTGGTGGTGTCGCGCCTCTACGGCACCGGCATCATGGGCGCCTACAACATGGCCTACAACCTCGCCGACGTGCCGTCGATCCAGGTCGGCGAGCAGGTGGTCGACGTGCTCTTGGCGTCGCTGGCGCGCATGGAGAAGGAGCGGCGCATCGCCGCGCTCACCCGCGCCGCGGGCCTGCTCGGCCTGGTCATCTTCCCGCTCGCCATCGGGCTCGGCGCCGTCGCCACAACGGTGTCGCGCGCCTTCCTGGCGCCCGAGTGGTGGCGCGTCGGCCCGATGCTGGCGCTGCTCTCGGGGCTGGCCGTCGTGCGCCCGCTGACCGGCGCCGTGCTGTCGTACCTGCAGGTGTGCCTCAGGCTGCGCGAGGTCATGATCATCGAGTGGCTCGCCGTCGGCTTCATCATCGGCGCGCTCTTCACCATCGGGCGCATCTCGCCCTTGTGGGCGTGCGCGTCCATAGGCATCGCCTTCTCGGCGCGGCTCGCCGTCAGCCTCGAGTGGCTGCGTCGCGCCGAGAACGTGCCGATCGGCCCCATCCTGTGGCGGCAGGTCGGCCCGCTCGCCTCGTGTGTGCCGCTCGTCGCAGCGGCGTATGGTGTGCACCGCCTGTTCGCCGCGCACGGCCTCGGCGACGCGCGCGCGCTGCACGCCGTGCCCGAGCTGGTGGCGCAGATCGTCGCCGGTGCCGTCGCCTACGTCGCGAGCGCCTTCGTGCTCGCGCGCTCGATGTCGCTCGAGCTCGTTCACCTCGGCGTCAACCTCGTGCGCGGACGCGGGCGCCACGAGGAATAGGCCAGGAATGGGGTAGAGTGCTGCCCGTGCGCCACGACGCCCTCCCATCGCCCGCAGTCGAGACGCTGACCTCGCAGGAGAGCTTCGCCGAGCCGTCGCTGGTGGCGCGCTGGAACGAGCTCCTCGCCGCCGGCGCCAGCATCGACAAGACCTGGCAGTCGCCGACGTGGTTCGCGCACGCGCGCGAAAATCCGGGCGACGCGCGCGGCCCGCTGCCGGCGGCGCTGGTGGTGGCGCGCGACGGCCGCGGCACCGTCGAGGCGCTGGCGCCCGTGGTCAAGGATCGCGACGAGCTCGACTTCATCGTCGGCAGCCGCACGCTCGCGCAGGTGAAGCTGAAGTCGGCGCTGGTGCTCGGCTCGCAGTTCCTCGGGCGCGAAGACGCCGCCACGGCAGAGGCGCTCCTCGGCGGCATCGATCGCTGGGCCGCCGACTGCGACTGCATCACCTTCCGCTCGCTGCCGCTCGGCTGTTTCACGCGCCGCTTCGTCGAGAGCGCGCGCCTCGTCGCCGAGCGCTTCGTCGTCTACGCGCCCATCGACCAGGGCACGGGCAAGATCTACGTCGCCGACTTCCCCGGCAGCTTCGACGCCTACAACGCCGCGCTCGACAAGAAGCGCCGCGACAACTTCAAGCGCAAGGTGCGCGTCCTCGACAAGCAGGGCAAGCCGGGCAAGCTGCGCCGCTTCGAGTCGCCCGACGAGGTCGCCGAGTTCCTGTCGCTGGCGCGCGCCATCGCGGGCAAGAGCTGGCAGCGCGGCATCGGCGTCGACCCGTTCCCGCGCGAGGTCGACTGGCAGGCCAAGCTCTCCGATCAGGCCCGGCGCGGCATCCTGCGCGGCTACATCCTCCACTGTGGCGACGAGCCGGCGGCGTTCGGCGTCGGCGTGCTCGTCGACGGCGTCTTCCACTATCGCGCCACCGGCTACGACGCGTCGCTGTCGTCGCTGTCGCCGGGCACGGTGCTGACCTACCTCATGTTCGGCGATCTCATGAGCGGACCGTCGCCGATGCGGCGCATGAGCTTCGGCTACGGGGATACGCCCTACAAGCGGCTCTTCTGCAACGGCGACTACGAGGCGACACGCCTGTTGCTCCTGCGCAAGACGGCGGCGAACCGCGCGCTCAAGCTCGGCCACCAGGCGTTCCGCGCCGGCGTCGAGCGCGGCAAGGAGCTTTATCGTCGCTGGCGCCCGCCCGCGGAGGAGGGCAAGAAGAAGGACGAGGCGCCGTCGGGCGAGGCCTGAGCGCGCGTGGTCCGACCTTATGCATCGCGTCAACTCGCGATCGATTGTCGATGTCGATCTGGAGCTAGCGCGGCCACGATCTTATGTATAAGGAGCCCGTGGTTCACAGCGCATATCAGATAGGCAATGCGCCGCTCGCACCCGAGCTGGCGCTGCGCATTCACGATCTCATGCTGCGCGCGCGCGTCCTCGAGGAGCGCCTGATCTCGATGTACCGGCAAGGCGACGGTTACTTCTGGATCGGCGGCCCGGGCGAGGAGGCGTTCAACGTGCCGCTCGGCCTGCTCGTCAAAAAAGGGCAAGGCGTCGACTACGACTACTTGCATCTGCACTATCGCTCGTCGGCGACGCTGCTCGCGATGGGTGCGGATCCGATCGATTCGCTACGCCAGATGAAGAACACGGCGACCGATCCCTACTCGCGCGGGCGCAACTTCGCCGGGCACTACTCGGTGCGCGAGTGGAACATCCCGCCGGTGTCGTCGCCGATCGAGGTGCAATACTCGATCGCGCCGGGCACGGCGCTGGCGCAGAAGCGCGCCGGGGGCGAGGGCATCACCATCGTCACCGGCGGCGACGCCGGCACCGCCGAGGGCGACTTCGCCACCTGCATCGTCTGGTCGTCGCGAAAGGGGCACGAGCTGCCGCTGCTCATCCTCGTGACCAACAATCGCTGGGGCATCTCGACGCCGTACGACGGGCAGCACGGCGAGGAGCGCATCTCCGATCGCGGCAAGGCGTTCGGCATGCCCACGCGCACCATCGACGGCAACGATCCCGAGATCGCGTATCACGCGCTCGCCGAGGCGATGGACTACGTGCGCAAGGAGCGCAAGCCGTACCTCCTCGAGGCGAACGTGTCGCGCCTCTACGGCCACTCGTCGGCCTCGGGGGCGAACTTCGTCGGCGGCGAGATCGATTGCCTGGCGCGTTTCGAAAAGACGCTCGAGGCGCGCAAGCTGCTCTCGCGCGAGCAGGCCGACGAGCTGCGCCAGCGCTACACCAAGGAGCTCCTCGACGCGCACAAGCGCATCCGCGACGAGGCGCAGCCGTCGGGCGACGACATCTGGACCGACGTCTTCGCCCCGCTTCCCGACGAGGAGCAGGGCTGATGGCGACGCTGGTACAAGCGATCCGCATGGCGCTGCACGTCGGCGAGGAGCGCCTCGGCGTCACCGACATCTTCGGCGAGGACATCGGCCCGCCGCTCGGCGGCGCCTTCACGCAGACGCAGGGGCTCAAGACGGCGTGGAACTCGCCGCTCGACGAGCGCGGCATCGTCGGCGCCGCCATCGGCCTGGCGCTGGCGGGGCAGCGGCCCGTCGCCGAGATCCAGTTCTGCGACTACGCCTTCAACGCGATTGACCTGCTCAAGATCGCGGGCAACATCCGCTGGTCGTCGGCGGGCGACTGGAACGTGCCGCTCGTGCTCATGACGCCCGTCGGCGCCGGCATCCG
>CAZLIE010000204.1:0-4718 GCA_964559345.1 uncultured Terriglobales bacterium | reverse complement strand
TCCGAACGCCGTCGCCGCCGGCGCTAAACTGTTTCAACAGCACTGCGCATCATGTCACGGCAAGCAGGCCCAAGGTCATTTGGAGCATCCAAATTTGCACTCAAATCGCGTGAAGGTTGCCACGCCCGGCGAGCTTGAATGGCTGCTCAAGAACGGGAGTCTGAAAAATGGAATGCCCTCTTGGAGCCGGCTACCCGAACCACAACGCTGGCAATTAGTTAGTTTCTTGAAATCCCTGTAGTGGGCTGTTCGGAATCGCATCGACCGGTTCCAGATCGGGAACTTGACCCTCATGACGGAAGAAGCGACAGCGTCGTATCTTGCAGGCAAGGTCAGGCAAGTGGATACTGCTGGCCAAACGCAAAATCAGGAATAGAGATCCCAGATCGAATCGCCTATGCAACAAAACAAGGAAGTCATTAGCCAATGGACCGAATCGGCTCCCTACTGGGAAAAGCATCGAGAAACCATCTGCAAGATGTTTGCGCCGGTCACTCAGGCTCTAATTGAGGATGCAGCGATCACCAGCCGCCGAGCTGTCCTCGATGTAGCGATGGGCCCCGGAGAGCCGGCACTGACCATTGCCGAAGTGGTCGGGCCTGAAGGCAAGGTCGTGGGCACAGACGCAGTTCCAGAAATGGTGGAAGCCGCTCGTCGAGAGGCACACCGCCGGAGGCTTCAGGCTGCCAGGTTTGAGGTGGCGTTCGCCGACAATCTACCGTTTCCAGCCAATACGTTCGATGCTGTGGTGAGCCGCTTCGGCGTGATGTTCTTTCCGTCTCCCCTTGATTCCATCCGAGAAATGTTGAGGGTGCTCAAGCCAGGCGGCAGGATCGCGATGGCCGTCTGGCATTACGCGGAAAGAAATCCGTTCCACTACACTGTGTCGCAAGTCGTCGAACGGTATGTGGATTCACCTCCATCGATTCCGGACGCGCCGGATGCTTTCCGCTTCGCCAAGCCTGGCGAATTGCTTGCTATTTTTTCAAGAGCTGGCGCTACTGAGACGCGCGAACGTCTATTACAGTTCTCGATACGAGCGTCCATTTCAGTACAGGACTTTTGGAAGCTGCGATCCGAAATGTCGGAAAAGCTCCGCACAAAACTCGCTCTACTTTCAGAGCCGCAATTGGGGGAACTGAAACGAGAAGTCATCGACGCCCTTAATGCGTACGCTTCCGAAGGCGTAATCACCTTTCCCGCTGAAGTCCTCATCGTGAGTGGCGGCAGAGGTTTTTCTTAGTCGCTAAGCGAGAAAATGAAGACCGAATTGGGCCTCGAAGGCGAGAGCCTAGTTGTGAGTGTTTTGCCTCATCGGACAGTTTTGGACAGTTGCGCCTAGCCAAGATCACCATGGATGGCAAAAACAAAATGCCGGCCTACAAGGGCAAACTTACTGACGATCAAATCAACGCATTGGCAAAGTACATCAAGGAAATGAAATAGCGCTAAGCGGAGGACGCAGTGCCGGTTGGGGTTTATTTACGCGGTACTGATTATCACAATCGCCGTCATCGCGATGGTCACGATTGCACCCGGTATCACCGTGAGCCGGGGCGGAAAAATCCTTGCCTTTCTCGCCCTGTTTATTCTGCCTGTGCTTTCAGGCAGCCTCGGCTATGAACAGCATATGGACCGTTCCAAGCAGACGACCTTCTGTCTCTCCTGTCACGTAATGGAGCCTTACGGGCGGAGTCTGCATGTGGATGATCCCACATGGCTGCCTGCCGCCCATTATCAGAACAACCGCGTGCCACGCGATGAGGCCTGCTACACCTGCCACACTGATTATGTCATGTACGGAACCATCAAGGCCAAGTGGCGCGGACTGCACCACGTCTACGTTCAGTACTTCGGGAATCCCAACCTCCATTACATCTCTACCATCCATACAACAACAGAGAGTGCCTGCATTGTCATCTCGGCTCGCGCAGCTTCGAGGAAGGCGCAACCCACAATGCCGACCCGCAGATTATGGCCGACATTAAGTCCAATAAGATGTCGTGCCTCACTTCCGGCTGCCACGACCAGATTCACAACACAGCCAAGCTGAATGAGGTGAAATATTGGAATCCGAAATGACTCTGCAATCTCACGTGATTACGATGGCAACGCGACTGCGGATCGCTGGTGCGCTGATATTCGTCGGCCTATTGATTGAAGCCTTGACGCTGACCTGGAACAATCCCATCGCCTTCCTCGTCTTTCTCGGAATGGGTGGACTGCTGATTTTTGTCGGTATTCTGCTCTATTTGCTTTCTCTCGTATCGCAGTCTGCTACACAATAACGCGATCCTCGCAGCGGCCCACGCGTCTCACGCAGCTCGCACCGTAAAGGTGATCTCAGGTACACGCGAATGTCTTCGATGTTTCGGAGTCGGCTCAACGTGCTGACTTGAGCTAATCCGCCCCTGAATGCTGGCGAAAACTTGAGTAACCTGCGAAGCGTCCGCCCTATTGTGAGTAGCTGCCGCTGCGCTTAGGATTATCGTAGCTCTTTCATTTCTCTCATGTCATTTGCTTCCGAATGGTCGCCGAAATCTGTTCTTCTGCTGAGGAACTACTCCGCGCAGAAATTCTTCTCCGACCTTCTCGCCGGAATTACTGTTGGACTCGTGGCGCTTCCACTGGCTATGGCATTCGCCATCGCTTCAGGTGTACCACCACAGGCAGGACTCTACACAGCGGTGCTTGCCGGCGGTCTGATTTCGGCGCTCGGTGGATCGAGCACCCAGATCGGCGGTCCCACTGGCGCCTTTGTGGTGGTCGTGGCGGGCATTATTGCGCACCACGGAATCATCGGTCTCTACATCTGCACTTTGCTTGCGGGATTGATGCTCATCTTCATGGGTGCGACGGGGCTCGGATCGGCAGTTCGATTCATTCCGCGGCCCGTTGTGATCGGCTTTACTAATGGTATTGCCGTGCTGATAGCTAGCACGCAGATCAAAGATTTCTTTGGCCTTCGCATCGCCAACGTTCCTGGAGACTTCTGGGGACGTATGGAAGTGATCGCGCATAACTTCCGCACGATCTCTGCCGTCGCGACTACCATTTCATTGATCGGACTCGCGATCATTCTGCTCACGATGCGCTACGTTAAGCGCGTGCCGGGTTACATCGTCACCTTGCTGGTAGGCACTGGGCTGGCGGTGATCTTCAAGTTGCCTGTCGAGACAATCGGGACCCGATTTGGCGGAATTCCATCTGGACTGCCTCATTTTGCCATTCCGACCATGAAGTTTGGCCTTATTCGTCCGTTGATATCTCCCGCGATCACCGTCGCGATGCTGGGTGCGATTGAATCGCTCATGTCCGCTGTCGTGTCGGATCGCATGAGCGGAGACCGTCACAATCCCAATGTAGAACTCATTGCTCAAGGTCTTGCCAATGTTGCCTCACCCCTCATTGGCGGACTTCCCGCGACCGGAGCGATTGCGCGCACAGCGACAAATATCCGCTCCGGCGCAAAGACCCCAATCGCAGGTATGATCCATGCGCTCACGCTCCTCACAATCCTGTTGTTTGCGGCGCCGTTAGCCAAGTTCATACCTCTCTGCATCTTGGCGGCGATCCTGATGGTCGTCTCTTACAACATGGGCGAATGGACCCAGATTCCCGAACTACTTCGCCTGAGCAAACTGGAGATCGCCGTCTGGCTAATCACGTTCCTGCTTACCGTCTTCGCTGACCTCACGGTTGCGGTGGAGGCGGGCATGATGCTGGCAGTGTTGATCTACATCCGCAATGTCACAACGACTACGACGGTTTCTGAAGTCACAAGCGAATATTTAGAAGATGGCCGGCTGCACATTCTGCAGGACAAGCAGATCCCGCCGTTCGCGACGATCTTTCGTATCCATGGGCCGTTTCTATTCGGAGCCACAGATAAGATCAACGAAATTGCAGCGCGTATCCACGAAATGCCTGCCATTGTGATTTTGCGTCTTCGAAACATGACTGCGCTCGATGCGACAGGATTGCATGCTCTGGAAGAATTCGCTGATGCTGTCCATGCGACAGGGAGAGGCCTAATCTTCTGCGGGGCGCTCCCACAACCGGCAAAGCTGATGAAGCGTGCCGAGTTCGAGCAGCATGTAGGAGCCGAGAACATTTGCCCAAATGTGGCTGCCGCACTGGCTCGCGCAGAGCAAATCTTCAAGCAGATGCCAGAGGAAACATGGACGCTAAACCTTCATAGACGCCGGACCGACTTTGTGTCCGAAGCAGCTGCTGCGAAAGCATAGGCCGCATCCTCGGGTTCCCCATCAGGCTACTTAGTGCCTCTACCTAATCTAAAGACTATGAACCTTGTTTTCCAACACGCAAAACCGCACGGCGAGGTTCAATGTGGGTCCTGTCAGTTGCCGATGGTTACACGTTGGCTACAGTCAGATCGTGTCGGCACTGAGCTACTAAAGTGCTCAGCACTTCTGTTATAAGAGCAGCTCCATCAATTCCGCCGCTTAGATTGCCATCGCTTCTAGCAAAACGTGGGCGAGAGTTCGACTTTTATCTTGACTACGGAATGAAAGATCCGACATTCGATGAGACCTGGCGGCTCTACTACCCGTCCGTTCTCGATTCCGAATGACACCGATGCGACCGTCGTCTTGCTCGATTCGACTCGTTCTATCAGGCGGCGATCGAAGAGTTACGAACCCAAGCAGTTCAGTGAATTGGAGCCGGAAATTGTGGAGCCAATTGGAGCCAAACGA
>CAZLIE010000203.1:564-4947 GCA_964559345.1 uncultured Terriglobales bacterium | reverse complement strand
AGGCCGTCGTAGAACATCTGGTAGGACAAGATCCGCACCGGCGGATGCGCCGACACCGTCGAGGCGCCCTGCGACATCTCGGGCGTGCGAATGGCCGCCGACACGTCCTCGTCGCCGAGCAAGACGCGCCCATCCTCGCCGAAGCGGATGTCGAGCCGCTGCGCCAGCTGACCCAGGCGCGCCCCGTCGGAGAAGGCGACTTTTTCGCGCGTCGCCTGCAACGCCAGCGTGCGATAGATGGCGCCGGTGTCGAGGAGGAAGAAGCCGAGCCGACGCGCCAGCGCCCGCGCCGCCGTCGACTTGCCGGCGCCGGCCGGACCGTCGATGGCGATGACCTCGGGCTGATCGCTCGGCATGCGCGCGTAATCTAGTGCCGAACGCGCCAAGCCGAAAGCCGAAAAGCACAGCGATGGTGATCTGATGATACAGTTTTGCGCGGATGAGCTTGCCCGTCGCGCTCGGGGTGAACCTGTGGGTGGTGGCGATCGCGCTGCCGCTCCTGCTCGCCACCCACGCGCGCGCGCTCGCCGACGTGCCGACGGGTGGCGTGGCGCTGACGTCGCTCCTGCCGCTGGTGGCGCTGGCGGGCGGCGCGCTGCAGCGACGGGCGACGGCGCAGGCGTGGCTGCTCCTCGTCGCCTTCCCGGTGCTGGTGGCGCTGCCGCAGGCGCTGGCGTCGACGGAGCTGGTCGGGCGCGTGCTGCCGCCGGCGGCGTCGATCCTGACGGCGGCGTCGCTGGTGGCCTTCCTCGGCAGCGTCGTGCGCGCGCAGGCACGGGCCGAGCGCGCGGCGGCGACGGACGGGCCGCACGTGGTGCTGCGCCGCCTGCACCAGGACCCGGTGCCGTCGCGCTGGCGGCGCCGCATTCGCGTCTATCGCGGCTTCACCGCCGTCGTGCTGGTCTTTCCGCTCGTGCTCGTCGGTGCGGTCGACCTGTCGCCGTCGTTCGCCGCGGCGATGCAGGCGTCGTTCGGCGCCAACGGCGCGCGGGCGCAGGCGCTCGCCACCGTCGGTGTGGGCCTGTTGTGGGTGGTGCTCTTGCGCGCCTACGTGTTGGCGCCGTTGCACGCGCACCTGCAGCACGACCGCGATCTTCTGGCCACGATCGAGGCCGATCGCCGTCACGCGCGGCGCGGGCGGCCGCGCCCGTGGTTCTACTTCGCCGTCGTCGTCGCGCTCGGCGCGATGCTGGCGGTCGTCTGGCAGAGGGCGCGCTAGATGCGCAAATACTTCTTCGAGTCGCTCGCGCTGTTGCTGATCGTCGGCAGCCTCGGCTTCTTCCTCGAGTGCGTGCACTACCTCGGCAAGCGCGATTACGTCGCCGCCATCCTCCTCCTGTTCGTCGGCGTGTCGGTCATCCACGTCGGCGCCGAGCTGGCGCGCCTGGCCCTCGTCGAGCGCGACTGATGCGGCGCGCGCTCCTCGTCGCCACGCTCGTCGCCCTCGGCTGCTCGCGCGGGGCCGACGAGCACGCGCCCGCCGCCAACCTGGCCGCGACGTCGGCCGACACCGTGGTCGCCACCGTCGACGGGCGCCCGATCTACGCCGCCGACGTCGCCCGCCAGGCGCGCGCCCGCGGCGTCGACGCGCGCCGCGCGCTCGCCGATCTCGTCGACGCCGAAGCGCTCGCCGGCGAGGCGCTGCGCCGCGGCCTCGACCGCGACGTCCACGTCGTCGACGAGACCAAGGGCGCGCTGGTGCGCCGCTACCTCTCGACGACGTTCGAGCGCGAGGTGACGCCCGCCGACGTGCTCGCCGACGTCGTCCGTCGCGAGTACCAGCGCCGCGTCCCCTACCTCAATCACAGCACCTACGCCGACGTCTGGCACTTCTACGTTCCCGTCGCCAAGAACGCGTCGCCTGGCGACAAGGCCGCGGCGCGCGCGCGGGCCGAGGCGCTGGCCAGGCGGGCGCGCGGCATGACGCTCGACCAGTTCAAGCAGCTCGCCGCCGACGAGAACCTCAAGAGCGAGGAAGTGGTGACGGCGCGCGACGGCTGGGTGCAGCGGCCGTTCTCCGAGGCGGCGTTCGCGCAGCTCAAGCAGCCCGGCGACGTGACGCTGACGCCGCCGGAGACGACGTTCGGCTTCCACGTCGAGTACCTGGTCCGCTGGATTCCGGCCGAGCACGTGTCGCTGGCCGAGGCGGAGCCGAAGATTCGCGAGGGGGTGTTCCCCGAGATCCAGAAGCGGATGTTCGGCAAGCTCGTCGACGATGCGGTGGCGCGGCACAATGTCGAGCTGCATCCGGAGCATCTGCCGCAGTGAGCGCCTTCGGGGACATCTTGGAGGCGATGGTGCGGCGCGTGCCCGGCGCCGTCGGTGCCGTGTTCGCCGATTGGGAGGGCGAGCCGGTCGATCAGTTCGCGCACATCGAGCCGCTCGAGATCCAGCTCGTCGGCGCGCACTGGGGCGTCGTGTGGTCGCAGGCGGCGGCGCGGCTGGCGCGGCATCGGCTCGGCGCCGTCGAGGAGCTGCTCATCGAGGGCGAGCGCGCGATCGTGCTGGTGCGCTCGGTGACCGATCGCTACTTCGTCGTCCTGGCCACGCGACGGGATGCGCACCTGGCGACGGCGCGGCGCGAGCTCGAGCGCGGGGCCGCGACGCTGCGGAGCGAGATGTGAAGCGCGCGCTGGCGCTCGTCGTGATCGTGACGGCCGCGCGCGCGTCGGCGGCGGGCGGCGACTATCGCCTCGACTCGCGCGAGTGGAACGGCCTTGCGCGCCTGGCCGACGAGGCGACCGCCGCCGGCTGCAGCATCGCCGCGACCGAGACGCTCGATTGGTCGGCGCTCGACGCGCGCGACGTCGTCTGGTTCGTCTATCCGCGCAGCGCCGTCGACGGCGTGACGCTGCGCCGCTACCTCGAGGCGGGCGGGCGCGCGCTCCTCGCCGACGACTTCGGCGCCTCCGACGGTGCGCTGGCGGCGCTCGACATCCGCCGGCTGCGCGGCGAGCTGCCCGGCGTCGAGCGCTACGACGGCAATCCGGCGCTGCCGATCGCGCGGCAGACCATGTCGACCGAGCTCTCCGTCGGCGTGCCCGAGCTCGTGGCCAATCACCCCGCCTTCTTCTCGTCGACGAATCCGGCCACCTACGCGTTTTCGCCGGGCGCGGCGCTGGTCATCGAAGGGCGCCTGCCGCCCAACAACGGCTACTTCGTGGCGCTGGCCGATCCGAGCGTGCTCATCAACAACATGCTCGACATCGACGGCAACCTGGCGTTCGCGCGCGCGCTCGTCCGGCGCACGTGCAAGCCGGGCGACCGCATCCACGTGGTCACGCAGAGCTTCGTCGCGCGCGGCGAGCCGTCGGGCGAGCTGGCGCCGCCGTCGGTGACCGACTCCTTGTTCGTGCGCTTCAACCGCATGCTCGAGAGCATCGACGACGTCCTGCACGCGGCGCTGTACGGGCGCGCCGCCGGCATCGTCGATCTCGCCTGCGCGGCGGTGGCGCTGCTGCTGTTCTGGCGGGCGTGGCCGGCGCGCGGGCGCATCGACGGCGACTGGACGCGCGCCCCCGTCGCCGGCGGCGGCTGGCGCGCATGGGACGCGTCGACGACGGTCGCCTACCTGCGCGACGAGGTGGCGCTGCGCCTGTCGGAGACGCTCGGCTCCGCCGTCGGGGAGCTCAGCCCCGCCGAGGTCGGCCGGCGGGTCACGCGCGCCCACGGTCCGCGCGCCGCGGCGCTGGCCACGCGCCTCTGGTCGTCGCTGCGCCGCCCGCCGGCGTGGCTGAGCGAGCGACGGATGCAACGGCTGCACGACGACGCAGACGCGCTCTTTGACGCCCTCGCCGAGCGGGAGCAAGGTTAAGCTTACAGGCTCATGGCCACGCAGATCATCGAACGCGGCACGCTCGTCGAGGTTGCTACGCTGGCGGCGGACGTGCGCACCGAGGTGCAAAAGGCGTTCTACGGCGGCACCGAGCCGATCGAGCTCATCCTGACGACGTTGATGGCGCGCGGCCACGTGCTCCTCGAGGGCGTGCCCGGCATCGCCAAGACGACGCTGGTCAAGGCGTTCGCGGCGGCGCTCGGCTGCAGCTTCCGCCGCATCCAATTCACGCCCGACCTTCTGCCGTCGGACATCACCGGCACCTACGTGTTGCAGGCGGGGACGTTCGCGCTGCGCGAGGGGCCGATCTTCGCGCAGGTCATCCTCGCCGACGAGGTCAATCGCGCGCCCGCCAAGACGCAGTCGGCGCTGCTCGAGGCGATGCAGGAGCGGCAGGTGACCATCGAGGGGCAGACGCGGCCGCTCGAGCCGCCCTTCTTCGTGCTGGCGACGCAGAACCCGATCGAGCAGGAAGGCACGTATCCGCTGCCGGAGGCGCAGCAAGACCGCTTCATGTTCAACATCCTCGTGGACTACCCCGAGGAGGA
>CAZLIE010000203.1:0-554 GCA_964559345.1 uncultured Terriglobales bacterium | reverse complement strand
GATCGCTTCCTGGCCAAGCTGAAGATGGGCTATCCGACGGCGGGCGACGAGAAGGAGATGCTGCGCCGCTACGCGACCACGCCGGACGCGGCCTTGCAGACGAGGCGCGTGCTCGAGCCGGGGACGATTCTGCGCCTGCAGGAGCTGGCGGACGCGGTGCACGTCGAGGACGAGCTGCTCGACTACGTCATCGCGCTGGCGCAGTTCACGCGCACGCACCGACGGGTGGCGCTGGGGGCGTCGCCGCGCGCGGCGCTGCAGCTGGTGCACGCGGCCAAGTCGCGGGCGCTGCTCGGGGGGCGCGACTTCGTCCTGCCCGACGACGTCAAGCACCTGGCGCTGCACGTGCTGTCGCATCGGGTGATGCTGTCGGCGGACGCGGAGCTCGAGGGCATGGGGCCGGACGCGATCGTGCGCGAGGCGCTCGACCGCGTGCCGTATCGCGGGCGGCCGCGCGGGTAGCTCGTGGCCGAGGCCCGTCCGAACAAGCGCGAGCGCAGCGACGAGCGCGCCCGGGCCCGCGACGGCGAGCGGGCGCCCGGCCGCACGCACGC
>CAZLIE010000202.1:0-5037 GCA_964559345.1 uncultured Terriglobales bacterium | reverse complement strand
AGATGGTCCTCGCCTTTGGACTCGACCACATCATTATCTGGCGCGACCGTCCCACCGACCTCAGTGCCACTCGCTATCTCGACAACACTTCTACGGCTCGCGGCAAACCTTCCATCGTCGTCGAAGCTGGCTATGCCGGCATCGTCGAGGCGGATGACCTCGCTCTTCTCGTCGACGGAACAATCAGCACCATGCGCGCTCTCAAAATGCTTTCAGGAAACCCCCGACCCATCGAGAATCCCGTCTGGCTTGACAAAGTCGTGGATGTCTTGTCCGACGGCCCTGGCATTTGGTACCCGCTGGTGAAGCGTGGTACCTATGTTCAAGAGGGCATGAAAATCGGCTTTGTCACCGACTATTTCGGCAAAGTCATACTCGAAGCCCGAGCTCCTGTCTCCGGTGTCATCTTGCACATCAACGCCGTCCCATCCCTCAAAAAAGGCGACAACATTGCAGACATCGGCGCCATTGCCGCCCATACCCCCTAAATCTAATGTGATTTTGGCTATCATGCGCATCAGCCCCAGACTCGCTCCTGGGAACAGTACAGTCGAAGATATTTCGGGAGAATTGCGCATCTAGTTCGATTGACTGCGGTGGGATGGTCGTAATGATAGGAGATCCCGAAGTACGGGAAGCACTTATAGAGAGACCTTTTCGCCAGGAGACTGCCAACAATCTCAGCGAGATCCTGTAGGGTGTTGATCGTCGGCGGCACAGGCTCGGCCATTTGGTGAGTCCTAGCCGAAAATATAACCGAAACGCCGGAGGAAGTTCGGAAGCAAATAACTAAGAACTCTCGGCGTTCGCCAGCTTCAACTGCTCGGTCTCACCGCGCACCGTGTCCCGTCGCTCGGCTCGACCGTAAACCAATCCTGACCGGCTGCGATCAGCGTTGCTTCGATCTCGCTGGACCGTCTTCCCGTATCGTGTACGGACCGGCTTTAACCAGATGACCTTCGGCATATGGGATGCTGCACTAGCCGCTGCAAAAACGTCCCGGTCCCCGGCTTTCTGAAGCGTTATTGCGAGGAGGCAGAATGTTTTTGGAGGAATTGGCGGACAGCCTTTATAAACTCCGGGTGCGAAACCGCACCGCCGTGTCCTGCGTGATCTACGGCTACAAACTCAGCATCAGGGAGCGCACTCCTTAGCGAAGCGAAGCGATCAGGATTGTCATTTCCGCCGTAGATGAAGAGCATTGGAACTCTGCTCGCCTTCAATGCTGCGTCATCCACGAACAGTTCTGTGTTGCCAAGCCGCTGCGCACCCAAAGCTCTGGAATCCTGAGTAGCATCCATTGTTTTCATCGCCTGCCGTTGCTCAGCAGTAGGCTGCGACGTACCTGCTGGAGCATTGGCGATTATTGCGTCCGAAACCGGTTTGCCAGCGACCAAATCTTTAATCAGTCCCCTATCCCATTCTGGATCGGAGGCACGGAATCCTATGCTGCCGCCAATAATCGCGCTCAGAAAACGCTCTGGGTGTTCAGTTGCCATTTTGGCCACTATTCCACCGCCCATCGAATACCCAGCGATGTGCGCCCTATGAATACTGAGATGATCCATCAGACGAAGAACGTCGTTGACCATCTCCTGTCCATATTGCGAGGGTTCATGTGGTTTGTCGCTTTTGCCGTGACCGCGGCAATCGAAGGCGATTACCTCATGGTCTCGGTAAAGATCAGAAATAACTTTCTGCCACATATCTGCGTTGCCGCCCCAGCCATGAACTAACACAACTGGTTCTCCTTTGCCGACGACGAAATAGCGGAGACGAACACCACCGGAATCGAAGTACTGATTTGAGATTTGTGGATTACCACTAGGAGCGGGTGCAGTCTGGAAACTGCGAGGTCCTAATAAGACCGCAAGTATCAGCAGGGCGGCTTGCATGCACTACCTTCTTTCAAAAGAGGATATCCGAGAGCCGCACGGATATGCGAACTGAGGGGAATCGCAGGAAGAACCACCGGAGCGTCCCGCGGAGGAGCCGCCTGTACCAGTGCGCGAGCCTGGTCCAACTCCGCCTGATCACCTCATTCCCGGATACAACCAAAAACATCGATCTGCGAGAGGAAGTTTTTGACTATCCTGCTCGTGTGCGCAGACGAACAGCGCGTGAACCGGCTCAAGGACGCCATTCATGCAGCCGGCTTCCATACCGTTTCGGCACGTGGTCTGGATGAAGTTGGGCGAGGATAGGCAGAATTCAAAGGAGCGGGAACCTGCTCCCGCTCCTTGCTCACCTTACTTTTCATCGCTACTTGACGAGTAACATCTTCGGCTAGTTTTATCCAGCCGTTAACTCGTCTTAACGTAAACATTTCCGCCGCTGACGATCTTGTTGAAGTTGTTGACGCCGACAATATCCAAACGAGCGCCTTCGTCTGCACTCGGCGGCGGATTCCCAATGAGGCAGAACACCCAGAGGAGACCATCGAGCTGCAGACCAGATGCTGCATCTGTGAGGACAACGCGCACCATCAGCTTGCCACCGCAGAGATTCGGCGGAATCGGGTGGCCGAATATCACCCCGCAGCCGTACGGTTGGAAATCAAGAAGCTGCGTGGCAACCCAAGTGCCGCTGCCACTGCCTGTGCTGGTGTACGTACCTGTGGCAGTAACCATTTTAGGGTTGACGGAGAACATCCCGCTACCCGTGACGGTCACTGTATCGCCATTCGCAGCTTGCGTTACTTGCGGCCCCTCCATGTGCAATTGGTACGTCTCCGTCTCGTTGCTGGCAAATACGGTTTGTTGCCGCGATGCTCCGATACCAAAGAATAAGCAGACGGCAACTGCTGTGATCCCGAAACGCTTCATAGTCTCGCCACCTCCTAACAGCGGCCCAGATTATGCGCCGAACATTGGGAGCGTGCAACAGATCGGGGAAAGCTCTTGTTTCGGCTCAATTCACCAGCCTGAAGACACGACAACCGCTGCATCAGCGATCCGGCAGCGGTTCATGAGACTGAATCTGAACGAAGGTGCCGAGCCGGTAGCTGTGGTGTTGGAATTGACGGGCCTGTTCAGTCGCGGGTCAGGGTTAGTGCAGTAGAAGCAGCAGCTTCGCCTCGTCCGTTTCTCTCTTAATGAACCATAAACACTTGCGGCTTGACCTTACGGCGGTCGAGGTGTATTGTCCGCGCCGCCGGAGGAAATGACAATGAATCGATATGTGTCACTACAGCAAGCAAAGGGTCTCCGCTGTAAGTCAATTGGTAGTTTCGGTTCTGGGCTTTTAATCCTGTGCGTTGTGGTATTGGTTGTGGCTGCTCTGCCTACGGCTGCTGCGTCCAGTGGTCCCTCAAATGGGGCTTCTCAAATCGTGCTGTCATGCTCGACACCGCCGCCACATTCCCAAAACACCAATGGGTGCAGCTCTTCAGAATTGGTTAGCAGCCCTCCCATAATTGAAGGGTCAACTCTCTACGTCGTGGCCGGATTCTGGGTCTGGTGTCAGAGTCCTAGCGGCGGTACGCCCTACGGGCCGGATTGCAATGGCTCGATGTATATAGAAGAGATCAACCTTGCCACTGGCGTTGGGAAGTACCAAGCTACCTCGGTTGATGGCACGAGTGCGGCAACAGCGACTGGCTTGCAGGTAACATTCACGTCATCAGATGGCGATATGACATGCACGCTTCACGTACCAAGTTCGTCTCAGCATGGAGGCAGCCTGACTGGTACTTGCGACGGAGTTCCTATCATCTTCAGCAACGCTGTAATCAACGTGACGTAGCAGTCTTTCATTCACGAAGGCGCTGCGCTGGTTGAGTCTGGGAGAATCCGTTTACGACCGCCGATCCACTCGGCGGTTTTTAGTTCCCGGGCCATCTACATAGAATTGCGCTATTCATCATGCGCCCATCGTCTCTTACGAGTACCCGAAATGGGCAAGCTCAAATGTACCGCTTCCGGCACCTTAATCCATACTTCCGCGCCATGAATCCACAGTTCAGGAGCAGGCGTGTGCACAGACCGCGATGGAAAATGAGGGAGAAAACACACGTTTGTGCTGTTTTCGTGATCCGGAGAACCAAGGCCGGAATCGTCATTGAATTGATCCACCCCTAGTCTCCACGTTTCGCCCTCGCCAACTCTTTCCAGTGAACGCCAGGACCTTCACACCTTTTTCGCGCATTCGGTCAATCACGCGGTCGCCCACGAACTCGGTTAGCCCCGGATGTCCAAGTTTGAGATCAGGACAGTTGGGAGTGAATTGCTAGTACGCTCGTCGACGACCCGTGTGATTGGTCGGCCTCAAGTGGGAAGATGTGCACTCTGATTCGCTGACGATCGACGAGCGTTATTGCCGTGGCGATTGGAGCGTGACGGAACGGCGACCGGGAACAGTTCCGGGAGATGATGAAGGCTGCGAGTCAGCATCGCTTCGATGTGCTGTTGTTCTGGTCACTGGACAGGCTGACCAGAGAGGGAACGTGGATGATGCTGCCGTACGTGCGGCAGCTCGCGGCTGCTGGAGTCCGGTTCAAGAGCTACACCGAGCAATATGTCGATTCCCTGGGGCCGTTCTCCGAGGCGATCATCGGCATCATCGGTGCGATTGCCGAGCAGGAGCGCATCCGCATCAGCCTGAGGCCCGTCTTCACCGCCTCTCTTAGTTCTACCGTACACCGATTCGGCGGACAGAAAGGGGATAGCTGCACAGAGAAGAAGCACAAAAACGAAGAACCCGCACTCGCAAGCGCGGGTCCTATAGCAATTGCGTCCGGCTATTCTGAAATCTTGGTCTGCTGGAATGCAACGGATTGCCACGTCCCGTTGCGCTTCACGTAAACCCGCGTGAACCGAACAGGACCGCCGATGTCTTTGCCGTCGATGGTACCTTTTGCATTGCTGCGTCCGGTGACCACGGCCGTATTCCCGTATACGTGAACCTTCAGGTCGTCAACGTCGTTGGAAGTTACCTTAATCGTGCCTGATTTTATCGCATCCATCGTCTCGGCCTTGGTGTGCACTTTCCCGTTTACATCAGTGAGCACGTAGTCGTCAGCCGTCATCTTGTCCAGAG
>CAZLIE010000201.1:0-5055 GCA_964559345.1 uncultured Terriglobales bacterium | reverse complement strand
GTGATCTTTGAGCTGCTCTACGGCTGCGGTCTGCGCAATTCGGAACTGGTCGGCATCCAGATGGACGACATTGGCTGGTCGAATGAGGTCATTCGCGTCCATGGAAAAGGCAAGAAGGAACGCCTGGCGCCCTTGGGTGATGCCGTTGCGAGTGCGATTCGCGAATACCTTCCCGAGAGACAGCGCGTACTGGAAGCACACAAATGTCGTGCATCATCCTTGCTGATCAACCTGCGCGGCGGAGCGCTGACTACGCGCAGTGTGGGACGAATCGTGAAGGCGATTGCTGTCGCCAAGGGTCTCTCGCCCGACGTTCATCCGCACACGCTGCGCCATGCTTTT
The DNA here is from genome assembly GCA_964559345.1 of uncultured Terriglobales bacterium. GTDB lineage: Bacteria > Acidobacteriota > Terriglobia > Terriglobales > Acidobacteriaceae > Gp1-AA112. The sequence goes on along the minus strand of CAZLIE010000201.1, from coordinate 4,713 downwards.
GGCACGCACATGCTCGAAGAAGGCGCCGACCTGCGCGCGATCCAGGAGCTGCTCGGACACGAACGTCTTTCCACCACGCAGCGTTACACGCAGCTCACATCGAGCCACATCACACGCGTGTATGATCAGACCCATCCTAAAGCCAAATAGCGGGAGCCGAAGAGTTCATCGTCCGGTTGCTGCGAGCTGTTCCGGCTGCGGCTTTACGCCACGTAGCTCCGTCCACATTTCAGTGACACGCCCCTTCAGTTCACGCGTGAGGGCCTCATAAGTTTTCTCATTTGCGGAAGACGGCGGAGCAATCGGATCTCCAATGCGGATTGAGAGTCGCTGGAAGAGCCTGATGCCGCGCCCGCGCCCCAATGCCTTGTCGAAGCCATCGATTGCGACTGGCACGATCGACACCTGAAGATGACTGGCGAGGATCGCCGCGCCCTTCTTGAAGGTTTTCGGTTCGCCGTCGATGCTGCGCTCGCCCTCCGGATACAGCACGAGCGAATCGCCGCGGCGCAATCCGTAGGCTCCGGCGCGCATCGCGGGAACCAGATTCGCATCGGGATCGACCGGAACGAGCCGCAGCGTTTTGCCAATGGCCCGCCAGATTCCCTGCCCAAAGATCTCGCTGGTACCCACGTAGAAGAACCTGCGGAAGACGTTGTAGGGGAAGTAGCTCATGATGAGCGGCGCATCCATAAAACTCTGATGATTCGGCGCAAGGATGAATGGCTTATCGACCGGAATCTTCTCCAGTCCGCTGATGCTGATGCGATAGAAGAGCCGCGCGATGAACTGACCTGCGCGGGCCGCGCCAAACCAAAACGCAGTTGCCACCGGTGAAGGCTTGAGTGTCTGCTGGACTTCAGTATCAACTTCGGCAACATCGCTGCCCGAAGCGAACACTGCATTCCATCCGCTTAGAGACGAGCTTGCCGCCGACGAGCCTCGATTCGCCAGCAGAACATTTACGAGTTCGCGGACCGAATAGACCTCCGCCAATTCCGCATCGTCAACCTTCGCGCTCAGCTCACCTTGCAACGCGACGACAAGTTCCACTCGTTCCATTGAATCCAGTCCGAGATCGAGTTCGAGATTGTCATCCGGATGGATCTCGCCGCCCTTCTTGCTCGCGCGCCGGATCCCAGCTAGCGCCTTCTGGACATTGGGATCGGCCAGCCACACGCGGTCTTCATCGGAAAACTTCCGCTCGTTCGAGAATGTAGGAGCATCGGCTCCTGCCGCGCCTTTCTCCAGCACGCGCTTACGAATCTCAAACCGTTTTAATTTGCGCGTAGTGGTGCGCGGGAGCTCCTCCTGCCAGATGTCGTAACTGAGAATGCGCTTGGTGTTAGGTAGCTTAGCGGAGAGCCCTTCTACGTCAAAGCGGATCACTTCGCGCGCATTCACAACCTTGCGTTCACGCAGTACGTCGAAATCGGGAACGATCAACGCATGCAAGCGCTCGGCCAGCGGCTCACCCGGGCGGTTCTCGAGGCCCATGACGCAGATGTCCTTAATAAATGGTGATTGCAGATAGTGCGCTTCGATCTCCTCCGGATAAATGTTCTTACCGTTGCTGAGGACGATCACGTCCTTGCTGCGTCCGGTGACGAACAGATTGCCGCGATGATCGAGATAGCCGAGATCGCCGGTGTGCAGCCAACTGTCCTTCAACACTTCGGCAGTGGCATCGGGACGGTTGTAATAACCCTTCATCACGATCGGCCCACGGATCAAGATTTCACCGGCTCCGTTCTCATCGCCCTGATCTCCGGACGCGATCCGCACCTCCACTCCGGGTAGCGGCTTGCCCACAGAGCCGAGCACGTTCTCACCTGGCGGCGTAAGGAACGCGCCGCCGCTGCTCTCGGTGAGTCCATAAGCCTGGAGAACATTGAAACCCATGTCTTCGAGATCCCGCCCAATCTCGGGGTCGAAGCGCGAGCCGCCAGTGATCAGATAGCGCATCTTGGTTCCAAGACGTCGATGGATCTCGGCAAAAAACACTTTTCCGAGATTCAGTCCGAAGATTCGTCCGATGCGTCCGGCGCGCAGGAGTGAGCGAAATGCCAAACGAGCAGCGCGTCCGCGGCTCTCAACCTGCTTCAGCACGCGCTCATGGATCAGATAAAAGAACTGTGGCACGCAAACGAAGATGGTGATTCCGCATTCTCCGAGTGCTCGCAGCAGCTCTTTCGTGTTCAGCGTTTCGAGAAAGACTACGCGCGCGCCAATCGACAACGGCAATAGCAAATTCCCGAGCTGCGCGAGAGCGTGGAAGAGTGGTAGCACTCCGAGCAGCGCGTCGTCAGCGCCCACCTGCAGCACGCCAAACACGCCGTTTGCTTCGGCATTGAGATTCGCGTGCGTCAGCATCACGCCCTTGGGATCACTCGTGGTTCCAGACGTGTACAGCAGGACGGCAATGTCTTCGGCGTTTGCCTTCGAAGGTCTCAGCGCCGGCAGTTCCCGCGAGAGTATCTCGTCAAAGCTGCTGATTCCGGATTCGATGGCGTCGAGAACCACCACCCGACCTTCCAAGCTCCCGCCATCCTCACCTCGGAAGTCAAGATGCGCTGCATCGACGAACAGCAGCGAAGCACCGCTGTCATTCAGCAGCTTCGCAACCTGATCGGGCTTCAACGCAGTGTCGAGCGGAAGGGCCACCAAGCCGGCGGCCATGATGCCGAGATATGCCGCCACCCATCGTGGACCATTTGCGGCGAGAATCGCGCAACGGGATCCTGCAGGCAAGCCTTGGGCCTGCAGCCAAGCGCCAATCTCCTCCGTCGTGCGGCGCAGTTCGGCGTAGGTGTAACGCTCGCCCGGAGCACTGGAAGTCGCAGGCCGCTGCAGCTCGACGGCGACGTGGTCAGGATAGCGAGCAGCGGTTTCAACGAAACGGCGATAGAAGCTCTGCATGAGCGATTGCCAAAATGAAATTCATGCGCACACAACGCACTGAGGCAGCCCGTATTTCTGCCACGCATCTTATTAGCTCGGCCTCAGGAGGACAACATGCAAAGCGCCAAAGAGTTATTCATCCATGAGTTGACTGACATCCTCGATGCCGAGCAGAAGCTGGTCGAGACATTAGGTCAACTCGCAGAACAGCATTCCGAAGAGCCACAGTTGCAAAAGGCCTTCGCATCCCATCAGGCACAGACCGAAAAGCAAGTCGAGCGAGTGCAACAGATCTTCGAACAACTCGGCGAGGAACCGGAACAGACCGAGTGCAAGGGCCTCAAAGGCCTCATTGAAGAGCGCGAAACTTTCAAAGAGGAGGAAGACCCCTCCGAAGACATCCTCGCAATATTCGATGTCGGCGCTGCGATCAAAGTTGAGAGCTACGAGATCAACGGGTACAACTCGCTCATTCGCCTTGCAGAGCAGCTCGAAATGAATAAAGCAGTGAAGCTGCTAAACCAGAATCTCCGAGAAGAAGATCAGACCCGCACCAAGCTCGAAGGCATGGCGCGCAAGCTCAAGCCCGACAATCTCGGCCTCGAAGAAGAGGAAGAAGGCAAAGAGATGGGAGCGGAGGAAGAGGAACAGAGTTCCAGACGCAAGAGTTCATCTTCGCAGCGGAAGGGCCGTTCGCGTCGCGCCGCATAAACAGTTTTGCTCACCTTTCCCCCGGCCTGCTGGCCGGGGTTTTTCTGTTTAAGAGTGTCATCATTTGGCAATCTGCCGGAGTATTCTTAAAGGTTGCACTGTGTGTTGGGGAGCTATTAATGCGGCCAGTTTTGATCTTTGTTGTATGTCTCCTCGTGTGCTCCGTTTTTCCGCAGACGCAAATGCAGAGCCCATCCACCGCTCCCCTGTCCGCGGCCGCCCAGAGCAACGTAGATCCAACCATGCTCGTGACCAGAATTGAACAAGAGGCAAACGGCCTCGACGCGGACGTCGCCAAACTGCGCATAGATAAATGGAAGACCGACTCCAACAGCAAACAGGAGGCATCCGAAGACGCGCGTTCCATCGAGCGCAATATCACGTCAGCGTTGCCGGATATGGTCACCGCCGCTCGCAGCAATCCGCAGAGTTTGGCGGCGAACTTCAAGCTTTATCGCAATGTGAACGCGCTTTACGAGGTGCTCTCTCGGCTGGCCGAATCCGTCGGCGCTTTTGGCAAACGGGATGAATACGAGGCGATCTCACCACACGTTGCTGCCATGGACGAAGCTCGCCGCAGCTTCGGCGAATATCTCCAACAGCTCTCCACTAACGCCGATGCGCGTTTGACCGCAGCCGCCCGGGAAGCCGCGCAGGCGGCGGCCCAGCCGCCGCGGAAGGTGATCGTGGACGATGCCGAAGAGAGCCCAAAGCCGGCCAAGAAGAAACGCCCGGCGAAGAAAGGTGGAATATCGGCATCCGGAGCCACTAACTCCAAAACCAGCCCGCAATAGACACACTAAGGCCGAAACGATTCTGGGCAGCCGAAGCGATCCATCCCCACTCGATTGCTGAAACCAAAGTAATCCTGCAACTGTAGTGGCATCACACGTTCTCTTACAAATAAGCAGAGATGACGCGCCTTTGAGGCATTAGGCGGGCGCGCCAGGTTCTTTGGGGATCCTTCAAGAGCGATCTTGGGAACTTTCGTCCCTCACACGGGGTCTCTACCCAAGCAGGAGCCGAACAGCCTTCGCAAGCCGGGAGTGAAAGGTTCGGTTACCTGTAGGTTTGGGCGTTTCCGGAGGAACCTGCTAATTT
>CAZLIE010000200.1:0-5215 GCA_964559345.1 uncultured Terriglobales bacterium | reverse complement strand
ACCGCGTGCAACTCCGCACAGTTTCACGAATTGGGGCGAACCCGGACGATATCCTCGGCGTCGCCGACCACACGGTAGAACAAGGTCACATGGCCGGTGTCGAGGCGGTAGGTGTCCGGTACATGCTCATAGGTCTGCGACTGCGCCGGCAGCGGGTCGGCCATCAGATGCCCGGCGGCCTCCAGGGCTTCCTTGTGGAGCTGTTCAGGAAGATCACGCAGCTGCGCCCAGGCGTCATCGAGCCAGCGGATGCTCCGAGGCATTAGGCGGCGCCGGCCTCCGTCCGCGCGGCCTCAGCAGCGCTCAGCATCTCCTCCACCGAGGTGAAAGTACGGCCGCCACCAGAGATGGCGGCATCACGGGCGAGTGCGGCCTTGATCGCCCGAGCGTCCTCCTCACCCTGCAGCCGCTGGTAGTTCTCGTATGCGGTGTGCGGGATGACCACAGCCGCAGGCCGGCCATCGTCGTCGGTGAGAACGGTCGGCTCACCCGCCTGGCGGGCCCGGTCCACCACCTCTTCCAGGTGGGTTCCCGCCTGGGCCAGCGGTTCCTGTCGGCTGCTCATGGGAGAAGTCTACAAACCGCCGTCCTCCCAGGGGAGAACCCGGCCCAGACAGACCATCGATGGCGCTACTCGTCTCACTCGTTCTCGACCGGCGACCCCCGAACGATCTTCTTCACCGTGGCTTGCAGTGAGCGCAGCAGCTCCCGCTCGGCATCTTCCGTTCTGAACTCGATGTTCCACTGCCGGACGTCGTCGACCAGGCCCTCGATCGTCTCGTCGAGCCGCTGCCGCAGCAGCCCGGGGCGGAGGGCTTCGACCTCGACGGCGGTGCGCGGATCGATGCCTTCGCGCAGGCACTCCTGGCGGTAACGGACGAAGTTGACGTCGCGGACGTTGACGTCGTGGGTGGTCAGCCGGCCAGAACGGACATCATCAGCGGTAATGGCGATCTGCCGGAACTCCAAGTCGAGGTCGCCATTGCCGTAGCGCTCCATCCGCTCGACCACCGAGCGAGGGACACATCTGCCGGTAGGGTCCCAGTCGCCGCAGAAGATCACCGTCACTCCTTTGCCCTGGTGCGCGTACTGCTGCACCGCCTCGTAGACGAAGGTCTTGGAGGACTGGCCGCGGCAGGAGTACAGGCCCACGCCCCAGGCCGAGGAGACCGGCAGGAGCACGCCACCGACCGAGTCGCTCTCACACCAGACCTCGACGCGGCGGCTCTGCGAGGCCCACAGGTTGCGCCGGTAGCTCTCCGCGGTGCGCTGCATGGCGTCATCGAGCGAGTCGTACTGGGTCTCCTGCCGGACCATGCGGGTTCCGTCGGTGATCCACTCCCACGGCAGCCGCCCGGTCTCCCGCAGGTGGCCGACCTCGCGGACGACGACGGAGTAGTTCCGGCGGGAATGGCCGGTGTCCTTGTCCCACAAAAGCCCGATACCGAGGTAATAGACATGCCGGACACTGCACGGCTGCGCCGCTTCCGTGATCTCACAGATCGCCGCCCGCAGGGCCTCCACCTGCGCTTTTGTGCGACGAGGCCGTTTTACGGAGCTAGCGTCGTAACTCGCCATACCTCCAGTGAACGCCCCGAGGCGGTGCCACCGGCACCGCCTCGGAAACCCGCGGGGTTTCACCTGCCCGGTTACCGACTGATCCGCGGCTGACCGCGGCCGGTCTTGGTCTTGGCGGCAATGATCACCGGTACCCACCACCAAGATCCGGCCGACGGCGGCGCCCGGCTCGTGGTCCCACAGCGCCGCCGAGCCCCTCCCGGACCGGCTGACCCCGCAGAAAGAACAGCCCGTCAAGCTCGGGAACCTGGCCGACCCCAAGCCACAGCCCGCCCTCCAGCCAGCCAACGAGCCGCGAGGCCAAATGGACGGGCAGAGCCGCGATCCGGTCCACGCTATATATAAGGTCTTGCGGCGGCAGGCCTTCGGCAGGATCCCACTGGCGGCGCAGCACCTACTCCATGATCCGCAATGCCGTCGGCCATCCCGGGGCACCGGATGGGTCTGCGGCGGATGGGGCGGCGACGGCCCACGCGAGGAGCTGGAGGATGACACGGGGGCATAGACCGCCAGTCCTCCCAGCCCCGACGGCCTACGGCGCCGCCGGACACACCGATGTGGCCCATACCGGAGAAGCCACGGGAATGTCAGCGGTGCGGCGTAGCGTCAGCTACCGATGAACGCCACCGTCACCACCCAAGGCCCCGCCCATGACCATGATCATGACCAGCGGGCCGAGACCGCGGCGCCCAGCCCGGCAACCTCGCTGCCGCCATGCCCTCTGTGCGGAGGCCGCGTCACCAGCATTGAGTCGACGTCCGGCAGCTTGACGGCCTGCAAGCCGTGCGGTTGCGTGGTCTAGCCCCGCCCGAGCGTGGTGTCCGGCTGATCCGGCGCTCCCGGCTCAGCCGGGCACCATGTACCACCCGGCGCCCGTGCCGAAGTTGCGGAGGACGATGAATTGACTGCCGGAACCGCCGCGGAGGGGAAGCGGGCCGGTCACCCGGAGAAGATAGGTCTCGGCCGGAGTGACGTCATCGGGACGAAAGGACTCCGGCTGCTGGTCATAGCTGACAACCTCTTCGACAACCCACCGCTGACCGGAGTGGCTACGGATCTGGTACGGCGTCTTGCCGGTGGCCCAGCCGTGCATCTCGGCAAGGACATGCAGACCACGGTCGGGATCCCACCACCTGCTCACAACGCCCAGTCTGCTCGAACACATGTACGAATTCAATCGGACGAGCATGTGCAAGCAGCTCGGCGGACGCAGGCCTGCCGTGTACTCATGGACCGGAGCCGTTCAGTCAGGGTGAGCGGTGCCGGGGCGGTTTGAGAACCCGGTACACAAAGTCGGACGAGTCATCGTCGTATTGGCCCGAAGTGGCCGAGTGATGCATCTCCCGACCGGATAGCAGTCGCCTAACTTTGACCTATGTCGGGCGCAGGGGTCAGCGTGCTGGAAGCGTCTGGATGGGGCCTGGCCGGCGGCGTCGCCTCGGGACTGGTTGCGCTCCTGGCGGCGGTCGTGGAGGCAGGGCACTCCTGGCCGTGGCGCTATCACGCTGACGGGATATGGCCTCGTCTGTTCGTGGTCGGAACAGGGGCGGTAATCGGAGCCATCGTGGCTGGTGCGGCCCATGGCCAGATGAGCGGGGACTGGCCCCCCTTCCTGCTCGGTGTCTGCGCCCCGTCCGTGCTGAGCCAGTTCATAGCTCGAGGCGTCGAAGTGACCGAACCCGGGCAGATGCCCGAGGCACTGCAGACGCTGACGGTTCCGAGCGCAGCGATCTTGCCGAAGGAGGCCGACGATGGAGTTTCCTGACGGCGAGGTCGAGATGAAGGCAGGGCATGAACCGAAGCCTCGTCAACTGCGGCTCAAGGTCTCGCCGAGGTTGGCTCACTGGCTGGTGGCGGCCGGAGCCCGTCCAGTACCTGCGGCCAGCACAGCCGATGAAAAGGACAGTCGAAATCGGCAAGCTGAGGTAGGTATCCGTCCGCGGGTGGTCATCGCCGCGACCTTCTTCGTCGTCGGGGCCCTCATCGCCATCCCGTTTCTCAACAAGCCAAAAGACCAGAGGGCTCAGCCCCAGGCCTACACAGCGATTCAGCAGTCGGTCACCATCACGAGCGGAACGTCTGTTGATCTCGATGACCTCCCGTCGGGCAAGGGGCCCAGCAGGCTTGCCTTCGGCCCGTCGACCATGGCCTTGTCGAGCGTTGGGCAGCCTCCGATAGAGTTCAGCAGCTCGCGTGGGAGTGGCGTCCCAGATCAACGACAGTGCCAGAAGGCCATAAGTAGCAGCCCAGCATCCACGATCACAGTTTCAGCTGGAGAGATCGTCTGCATCCGCACGGGCCTGGGCAGCACCGCCCTCGCAGTCGTATCTGGTATCTCGGGCACCGAGATCCGTCTTGAGGTCACCCTTTGGCGCCCCTCGAAGTAGGCCGCTCCGCGGGCATGGCGGCCGTGATGTGATCCTTGGCGGCCTGATCTCCATCAGATGCAGCGCGTGGAGCTTGGCCTGCCTTACCGGCAGGCCGTGAAGCCCGGCCATCGGGGGCGTAGAGTGCGTGGTGGCAGAACGCGCTGCCCGACTTCCCTGCCGTCGCGGCCCACGCCCGCACACGGCATCGAGGACCAAGGGTCATGGACTCGGCGTCGGATGACTCGTCGGCGATGTCTTCCTCGGCAGGCGCGTGGGGCCTCGCCGGACGGGATGACGATGAAAGACCGTGCGAGGAAAGCCAAGATCCGGGCCTACATGGACGCTCACCCCGGCACGCCCTACGTGCGGGCCGCCCACATCGTGGACGCCGCGCACGCCGAGCACCAGGCCGCAGGCTCCGTCAGCGAACATCGGGACGACGACTTCCGGGTATGGCTCACCGGGATCCTGCACCTGCTGTCGCTGTACGGCGAAGCAGTCGAGACCGGCCTGCTGCAGGACGGGCACCAGGTAACGACTCGGGTCGGCTACAACGGCGACCAGTGGTGGCTCACCGTCGAGGACATCGAGGGAGTCGACGACCTCCGGTGGACCAGTGACACCGGCTGGACCGCCATCATCCCGACCCCCGACGGACTTACCGACTCTCGTGGCCGCCACCATCTGCGGCTCCACACGCCCGACGAGTCCGGCCGGCTGCTGCTCCCGGTCTCCGAGATCATCCACAGCCTCACCGACCTGATCACCGGCGAGCGGCCATGGCCGGTGGCCGCGCCTGACCTGGCCACGCACCGGCCCGAGCCGGGCGTGCTGTACCGCGACCTGCTCGACATCATCGAGGACGAGCAGGAATCACAGGTCCGCAACCTCCGAACGGTCCTCGTCGACCACGACGGCCGGTCCACCGCCGTCCGGCGCCCTCAGCGGAGGTGACCGGAACCGGTGACCGCTTCCGAGCACTCTGTGGCTGGATGGAGGATCTTTGACGTACGGTCCTGAGCCATGAGCGATGTGTGGATCCAGGACGTGCGCGGCGATCTGCTCCGCGCCTCGGATGTGACCCGGATCGGCGGGGGCGGCGCCGTGACGGTATGGATGCACCGGGACATCACGGTGAACACCCCGGGGTTCACCATCGCCTCGCCCGCACGGAGCCAGCAGTCGATCCCCGAGAACATCCACGCAGAGCTCGACGTACTGCTCACCACGGTGACCGGCCCCTTCGCGATCATCTCGGCCGACTGCAA
>CAZLIE010000199.1:0-5266 GCA_964559345.1 uncultured Terriglobales bacterium | reverse complement strand
GCTTTTCTTTGTGCTCTCCACGCGCTTCATGCCGTTTGCGGCCATCCTTGTTCCTCTCTACGTGATTATTACGCGCCTTAACTTACTGGACAATCTCTTCGTGTTGATTATCATCTATACAGCGATGAACCTGCCACTGATCATCTGGATGGCTCGGTCGTACTTCATAGACCTGCCAAAAGAGGTGTTGGAGGGAGCCTGGTTAGATGGCTGTTCGACATTGCAGACAATTGTGAGAGTCGTCATACCGATGGCGGCACCTGGATTAGCCGCGGCAGCACTGCTAGCCATCATTTTTGCCTGGAACGATTTCTTCTTCGCTGTCACGCTGACCTATACCAACTCACCTACCTTACCTATTATGGTCGCGGCATTTACGAGTAACGAAGGTCTGTTCCTGGCGAAGGTGTCCGCCCTGGCAACGTTGATCATTATCGTGCCTGTTGCGATAGGCATCTATGCGCAGAAGCACCTGGTACAAGGGTTAACTGGCGGCGCACTGAAATAACACGACCGTTTAGAAAGGGACCTGGACAGTATGGCAAGCATAAACGGAGTCGTTTTTCTGGGGAATCGACGACTTGAACAGCGCGAGTTTCCCGTTCCAGAGCCTGACTACGGGCAGGTGTTGGTTCGCATGAACGCGTCCTCGCTCTGTGGAAGTGACCTGCGTGCCATCTACCGCACCAGCGATTGGGGAACAGGTCCCGATGGTATGCTTGCCATGAAGGTTGCCTTCGCGCTAGGGGCTACGGCAGTCACCATCACCGATATTTCACCACAGCGGCTGGATCTGGCGCGACAACTGGGCGCGACCCAAACCGTCAACGTCGCTGAGCAGTCGCTCGCGCAAGCAGATATACAGGCTGATGTGCTGCTGGAATGTTCGGGCAATCAGCGTGCGTTGATCGACGGCATTCGCTCACTGCGCCCTGCGGCTACGGCAGTCGTCGTTGGCATGAATCCTGAAGAAGAGTTGAGCGTGCCCATGTCCTTTATCCAGAATCGTGAAATCGCTCTGACTGGAACCTTCCGGTACGCCAATACCTATATGGATGCCATTGCCCTGGTAGCAAGCGGTCGCATTGATGTCCGCTCGCTCATAACGGGTCATTATCCATTAGAGGCGGCGGAGCAGGCGTTACAGGCTACGAAGCAAAACCCGGCCAATATCAAATCGATGGTTGTCCCTCAAGAATGAGAAAAGGATGGATTCCATATGCGTGCTGTGATCATTGATGCTCCTGGCAACATCCGGGTGGACAGTGTACCGGATCCCACTCCTCGCCCAGATGAAGTGCTCGTTCGCGTGGAGGCATGTGGTATTTGTGGTACCGACCTGCATATTATTGATGGCGACTCTCCTTTGACCCACTATCCTATCATCCCCGGCCACGAATTCGCGGGTGAGGTTGTGGCATTGGGAAGTGCCATTGCTCAGGAAAACGGAAATGGAGGAGTGAACATAACGGTTGGTAGCAGAGTCGCCATCGAGCCAAATCTGTATTGTGGGCATTGTGAGTTCTGTCGCACAGGTCATGAAAACCTGTGTCTTAATTATGCGGCGATTGGCGTCACGACTGGAGGAGCCATCGCTCAGTACGTGTCGGTCCCTATCGTCAAAGCCTATGAGCTGCCGGACACCATCTCTCTGCGCGAGGCGGCACTGATTGAACCCGTCTCTTGTGCGGTGCATGGAATGCATATCCTCAATCCCAGGTCCGGTGATACTTTCCTGATCGTCGGTGCGGGGACAATGGGATTACTTCTTTTGCAACTTGTGGTGCGTGGTGGCGCATCACGAGTCGTCATGGTCGATGTGAACACGCAACGCTTGGCACGTGCAGAGAAGCTTGGAGCAACGCGCACCTATAATGACATCAAGCGAGCTCTGAAAGATGAGCCGCTTGGCTTCAATTGTGTCATCGATGCGACTGGAGTGCCAGCGGTCATAGAAAGTGCCTTTACTGCGGTCAAACGTGGTGGCAAGTTGATGGTCTTTGGAGTTGCGCCACACGAAGCCCGCATCTCGCTTTCCCCGTTCCGTATTTATAATGATGAGATTACCGTTCTGGGCTCGATGGCGGTGCTCTTCTCGTTTCAGCCCGCACTCGATCTCATCAGCGCAGGTGTGATCAATACCGAGGCGATGCTAACAACAGCGCTTCCCTTAGAGGACTTTCCCAGGGCACTCGACATGGTACGGCGTGGTGAGGGGGTAAAAACCCAGGTACTACCTAACACATAAAAAGGTACATGTATGGTATCATTGTTCGAGAGAAACGAGTGATGGAAATTCCACCTATGGACGTCGCCTTGGGGCGATGTCCTCTCTCCCTTTGCAGGACAGGGCGCAGTCGCTGCTTCAGCTGGCGGTCAAACAATAACAACACACCCATATAAATAGAGATAAGGAGACTGACGATGAAGAGCGGCCCTTACTTCATGGGAATAGATGGTGGTACGGAGAGTGTGCGCGTTGGGGTCTTCGATCAGGAAGGTACACCAATGGGATTTGCAAGTAGGACATACGCCCTGAAGCATCCACGCCCTGGTTGGGCAGAACAGGACCCTGACGAGTGGTGGTCATCCCTGGTGGCGGCGGTAAAAGAGGTGATGAGTAAGAACAACATTGCCCGTGAAGCTATTGCTGGAATTTCTTTAGATGCTACGACCTGCACGGTTGTCGCCTTGGATAAGTACGACCGCGTGCTGCGGCCAGCTATCATCTGGATGGATGTTCGTGCCGCTGATCAAGCACGCCGAGTCGCTAAAACGGGTGATCCCGCGCTCAAGTATAATGGTTTTGCCAAAGTTTCAGCTGAGTGGATGCCTTGCAAAGCCCTCTGGTTGAAGGAGAATGAGCCAGACATTTATAATGCTGCTACCCATATTTGTGAATACACAGATTGGATGACCCACCGTCTCACTGGCGAATGGACCGCGAGTATCAACATCGCCAGCCTTCGCTGGTACTACGACCGCAACAACGGCGGTTTTCCAGCCAGTCTATATCAGGCTGTTGATCTAGATGATCTTCTCGAGAAGTTCCCCCAGAAGGTACTGGACATGGGTACTGTGGTTGGTGGTCTCAACAAGAAGGCGGCAGAAGAGCTTGGTCTGCCCCCCGGTATTCCAGTGGCTGAAGGTGGAGCGGATTCTATGGTGAGTACTGTGGGCATGGATGTGCTGGCTCCAGGCGAGATCGCCCTCATCACAGGCTCTTCACATGCTATTTTCGGCGAGTCTGCGGAGGCTATCTATGGCCCGGGCTTCTTTGGTGCCTTCACGGACGCTGTAGTTCCCGGTCTGTACCTGGTGGAAGGTGGTCAAGTTTCTACAGGTTCGATCGTCAAATGGTTTCGGGATAATTTCTGCGGAGGACTGTTTGAAGAGGCGAGGGCACAGGGAATTAGCCTGTATGATTTGCTCAATCAGCGTGCTGCGAACTTGCCTGTAGGTTCTGATGGACTCATGGTAGTGGAGCACTGGCAAGGAAACCGTACTCCCTATACCGATTCAGAAGCACGAGGGATAATTTGGGGACTGACCCTCAAGCACGACACGACGCATATCTATCGTGCCATTGTGGAGGGCATCTGCTATGGAACAGAACTTATCTTTCGAACACTACGCCAGTATGGCTTCCAGCCGCAACAGATCGTTGCTTGCGGAGGTCCTTTGAAGAGCCAATTATGGACGCAGATTCATGCGGATGTGAGTGACCTTCCTATTACCTTCACCAAAGTATCTGATGCGACGGTACTGGGTGCGGCGATACTGGCGGCGGTGGGCACAGGAATATACCCGAATCTACAGGAAGCGGCATGCCATATGGTCCACACGAGCCATCGTATCGAGCCAGATCAGCAACGATACAAAGAATATCAATTCTATGTGGAGAAGTATATTGCTACTTATCTCCAGATGCGGGACCTGATGCATGATGTAGCCCAACACGTTGCAGGACGTGAGGAATGACAGACAGGAGGAACAAGATGCTTGCGGCAGTGTTTCAGGGTCCCGGCCGGATGGAAGTAACAGAGGTTGATACACCCGATATCGGAGCGGACGAAGTTCTGGTCAAGGTAGGAGCCAACACGATATGTGGAACCGATGTGCGTATCTTCCGTGGAGAAAAGACGAAAGGCATTCACCCACCCACCATCCTGGGCCATGAAATGGCAGGTTATGTCTATCAGGTAGGGAAACAGGTAAGGGGATATGAGATCGGAGCGCCAGTGGCGATGGCTCCGGTGATAACTTGCCATCGATGTTTCTACTGCCAGAATGGAATGGAGAATGTCTGTCCCAACCAAAAAATAATGGGCTATGATGTGGAAGGGGGATTGAGTGAGTATGTACGGATTCCTGCCGATGCCATAGCTGCAGGTAATCTCTTTGTTGTGCAAAATGATTTGCCCTCGGAATATCTAGCGCTTGCTGAGCCGCTGGCTTGCTGCGTCAATGGCCACCATCGTTCCCCGATACGCTTGAATAGCAGCGTGCTCATTATGGGGTCAGGCCCTATCGGCCTGTTTCACCTTCAGCTTTCCCTCCTGGCCGGAGCACGGACCGTCATAGTAAGCGATCCCTCTGCTCCTCGCCGTGCGGTTGCCTCCACCTTTGGAGCACATATCACTATTGATCCCACTGTCGAAGATCTTCCTTCAGTAGTGTCCGAGGTCACAGGAGGCCTTGGAGTAGACTCGATCATTATCTGCATTGGTGTGCCCACGCTGGTGAATGACGCACTCAATATGGCTCGTCAGAGGGGACGCATCAATCTCTTTGCGGGCCTGGCTGCCAAAGGTTGGGCGGAGATCGAGGCCAACCTCATTCACTACAAAGAGCTAGAGGTAACTGGCAGTGCGAATTCCCGACGTGCTGACTATCAAACGGCTCTTCAGCTCATTGAGTCAGGCCGGATTAAGGTGGGACCGATGGTAACTGACCGCTTCCCTCTACGATCTGCTTGTGAAGCACTGGACAAAGTTGCCAGTGGAGAAGGCATCAAGATAGCGGTATTGCCTTGAGCACAGGTGCAAAGCTCTGAATCCTAAAGAAGAAGTTGCAGATTGTACAGATCCACATTGGAAAGCCCTACTGAATAGAGTACCAATATTGGTACTACTATCATCTTTCTGCTATGATCTATATGGCGTCTGAATGTAACTTGTCATACTGTCCTCTAACATTCAGAACCATTAACTCACACTCGGGACACAAATTCAAAATCCTGACTCGAAAGGAAACCCAATGCATA
>CAZLIE010000198.1:0-5375 GCA_964559345.1 uncultured Terriglobales bacterium | reverse complement strand
GCGGTGATGGCGACGGGGCGACCGCTGCACGACGTCGCGCGCATCCTCGGCATCGACAGCTCGACGCTGTGGCGGATTCGCAAGCGGCACGAGCACGACTGAGCGACGGAGCTGCTACAAGGCGGAAGCCGAGCGAGGCCGAGCGGCTAGAGGCGGAAGATGAGCGCGAGGATGAAGCGCGTCTCCGACTTCACCAGGTCCGGCTTCCAACCGGGCGGCGCGCAGCTGGTGATGAGCCCGTCGACGTTGGCCAGGCCGCCGCACTTGTACCCGTCGGGGCCGGTGACGCCGCCGCGGCCGGCGAAGTACGGCACGTCCGCCTCGCGGTGCACGACCTCGCCGCGGAAGGTGATGTTCTCCGTCGGCATCCAGTCGAGCGTCGTCGAGATGTCCCAGCCGTCGAAGCTGGTGCCCGGGTTCATGTCGAAGCTGCCCGGCCCCCCTGTCGGCGCCGCGTAGCCCGTCGGTGCGAGCACGAGGTAGCGGCCCGGGTTGTGGATGAAGCCGCCGCCGAAGGTCCAGCCGAACAGGTTGCGATAGAACCAGAGCCGGTTGTAGGCCATGCCGCTCACGAAGTCCTGCTCGCACGGAGTGGCCTTGGTGCAGTTGAGGTCGGGCGCGTCGTTGTTCGCCTTCGAGGCGCCGCGGAACGCGACCACGCCGTCGCCCTCCTCGAAGCCGAGGTCGAAGGTGACGGAGAAGGCGCCGCGGCTGAGGCCCCGCGACAGCGGATGGTTGTAGTAGCGCATGAGGAAGCTGTTGTCGGAGTGGAAGCGCACGCGGCCCGGATGGTCCTGCGTGTCGGTGCCGACGTAGCCGTTGAACACCATGCTCATCCACTCTTGCGGCGCCCAGCGGATCTGGTAGCCCGCGCCGGGGAGCTCGTTGAACTTGCCGTAGGTCTGCCAGCCGTTGATGAGCCACAGCTCGACCTTGAGCCGGTCCGTCGGGAAGATCTGCACGCGCGCGCCGTTGAAGAACCACGGCGTGTTGTCCGAGGTGAACGACGGCTGATAGGCCCAGTTCTCGAAGTTGTCGTACGAGAAGAGGCCGACGTAGGACATGAAGATGCCGGCCTCGAAGTTGATGCCGTGCAGCTTGTTCCAGTGATAGCCGGCGTAGGCTTCGCTGATGTAGCGATACACCGTCGCCAGATCGAACTGGCCGCGCAGGATCGAGCCGTCGTTGCGCGGCACCACCGTCGAGCGCGTTCCGTATTGCAGCATCAGGCGCGCGATCACCGGCCCGGCATGCACGTCGCCGCCGAGGCCGAGGAACGACAGCTCGAGCTCGTTGTTGCGCGCCAGCGCCGTCGAGCCGACCACGGTGTTGTCGATGGGGTGATTGAGCGAGTAGGTCCAGTTCACGTCGACGTCGAGCTGCGGCGTGAAGTACTTGGTGTCGATCAGGCGCGAAGTCTGGCGCGTGCCGCCGTTGAGCCAGGTGAAGTCGCCCCAGGCGAACGGCTCGCCCGACGGTGTCGCCTCCGGCGCCGGCGGTGGCGGCGCGCCCTTCTCCGACGTCGGCGGACGCTCGGCGGGCGCGGCCGGGCGCGCTTCGAGCTCGTGAATGCGCCGCTCGAGCAGCTGGAGGCGCTCCTCGAGCGTCGCGCCCGGCGTCGCCGACGAGGGCGGCGTCTCCGTCGACGACGGCGGCGTCTGCGTCGCCGGCTCCTGTGCCGATGCCTGCTGCGTGGTCAGAAATGCTGCGACGACGAAGGCTGCGTGGCGAGCGATCATGGCGCAGCGGCCGAAGCAGGAAGCGAGCCATCGCTCGGAGTCCGACTGGACGCGTGCGTCGCCGACGGTGACGCTGCGAATTGCACGCTCGCCGCGGGTCGCGCGACGCATCGTGCAATCCGCCGTCAGTCGGTCGCGCCGCCGTCCGTCGCCGGCACGCCGAGGTCGAGCATGCACGCCGCCGCCGCCGCCGGATCGGGCTGGCAGTTGGGATTCGGATCGGAGACGTTGCCCATGTCGTCGACGTTGCAGCAGTAGGCGACGCCGCAGTTGGGCGCCGTCGGATAGACGCAGGTGAGGCCGGGATCGCAGTCGGTGGTGAAGCGCAGCGGGTTGCAGCGCTCGCCCTCGCCTTGCGTGCCGCAGCCCGCGAGCGCGAGCAAGATGCCGATGCCGAACAGTCGTTTCATCGCCGTCTCCGTGGTCGTCGCCGCCTGCGGCGCGCGTGGCCACGGCGGGCGGTGCGCTCGACGAAGCAGGAAGCGAGCCACGCGCGAGGCGAGCGGGCGGCGCCGTCACCGTCGGTGCGCGTCCTTCATTTCGCAAGCAGGCGCGCCCGCGGATCATGCAATTTGCGACGGCGCCGACGAGCCCGCCGCGGGCCGGCGCTCCGGTTGCGGGCGGCATGCCCGGTGCACTACCCGCCGCGGTCATGGACGTGCCCCCAGCGCCGATCGAGGTGCTCATCGTCGACGACGAGAAGAACATCCGCGCGACGCTGCGCGCCTGCCTGGAGGCCGTCGGCGCGCAGGTCGCCGAGGCGGCCACGGCCGAGGCGGCCAGGCTCGCCAGCCGCCGGCAGCGCTTCGACCTGGCGTTCCTCGACCTGCGCCTCGGCGAGAGCAACGGGCTCGAGCTCATCCCGCAGCTCCTGGCAGAAAGCCCGCTGCTCGACATCGTCGTCGTCACCGCCTACGGCACCATCGACAATGCCGTCGACGCCATCCAGCTCGGCGCGCGCGACGTGGTGCAAAAGCCGTTCACGCCGTCGCAGGTCCGCGCCCTCGTCGACGAGGTGCGCGCGCGCCGCAAGCTACAAGGGCAGCTGCGCGACCTGCGCCGCGGGCTCGACGGGCTCACGCCCGATCTCGACTTCGAGAGCCGCTCGCCCGAGGTGCGCAAGCTGCTCGAGCTCCTGGCCAAGGCGGCGCAGCACGACGTGCCCATCCTGCTCCGCGGCGAAAATGGCACCGGCAAGAGCGTCCTGGCGCGCAAGCTCCACGCGCTCAGCCGTCGCGCCACCGCGCCGTTCGTCGTCGTCAATTGTCCGACGCTGTCCGAGGAGCTGCTCGCCTCCGAGCTGTTCGGCCACGTGCGCGGCGCCTTCACCGGCGCCGTGCGCGATCAGGTCGGGCGCGTCGAGGCGGCCGACGGCGGCACGCTGTTCCTCGACGAGATCGGCGAGGTGCCGCCGTCGCTGCAGGCCAAGCTCTGGCGCTTCTTGCAGGACCATCAGTTCGAGCGCGTCGGGGACACGCAGACGCGCTCGGCCGACGTGCGCATCGTGGCCGCGACCAATCGCAACCTCGACGACGAGGTGCGCGCCGGCCGCTTTCGCGAGGATCTGCTGTTCCGCCTCAACACCTTCGAGCTCGAAGTGCCGTCGCTGCGCGCGCGACGCGAGGACATCCTGCCGCTGGCGATACGCTTCCTCGCCTTCCTCGCCGCGAGCGACAAGGCGCGCCGCCTCGAGCTGACGGAGGCGGCGCAGACGGCGCTGACCGGCTACGACTGGCCGGGCAACCTGCGCGAGCTGCGCAACGCCATGGAGCGGGCCGCCATCCTCGCCGCCGGCAGCGTCATCGACGTCGACCTCCTGCCCGAGCGGCTGCGCAACGTCGGCGCCACACCGTTCCTCGGCGGCGCCTTCACGCTCGAGCAGATCGAGCGCGAGCACATCCTGCGGGTGCTGGCGCGCACGGCGACGACGGAGGAGGCGGCGCGGCTGCTCGGCATCGACAGCTCGACGTTGTGGCGGCGGCGCAAGCGCTGGGAAGAGGAGCGCTGACTCAGACGGTCGCCTCGGCGTCGACGACGCTCGCCGCCGGCATGGTGAACCAGAAGATGGCGCCGGTGCCGGGATCGCTCTCGACGCCGATGCGCCCGCCGTGCGCCTCGACGATCTCCTTGCAGATGTACAGGCCCAGCCCCGCGCCGCCGGGTGGCGCGCCGGGCACGCGATAGAAGCGCTCGAACAGGCGCGGCAGGTGCTCGGCGGCGATGCCGGGGCCGGAGTCGCGCACCTCGAAGCGCACGGCGCCCTCGTCGGGCGCGGCGCGCACCTCGACGGAGCCGCCCGCCGGCGTGTGGCGCAGCGCGTTCTGGATGAGGTTCGACAAGACCAGCTGCACGCGGTCGGGATCGACGGAGACGGGGCGGTCGATCGTCGGCGCCGCCACCGCCAGCTCGACGCGCGCCTCCTTCGCCGACCCGCGGTGCTCGTCGACGGCCTGCTCGATGAGCGACATCGACGAGGCGACGCGCCGGTGCAGCTCGATGCGCCCCGCCTGGACGCGCGAGAGGTCGAGCAGATCGTCGACGATGCCCTGCAGCCGCTCGCAGTCGTCGCGCGCCGCCGTCAACAGCTCCGCCTGCTTGTCGGTCAGCGCGCCGACGACGCCTTCGGCGCACAGGTGGATCGCCATGCGCAAGGAGGTCAGCGGCGTGCGGAACTCGTGCGCCACCGTCGCCACCATGTCGGTCTTGAGCTCGTCGAAGCGGCGCAGGCGCGTCACGTCCTGCAGCACCACCGCCACGCCGGCGATGCCTCCCTCTTCGCCGTGCACCGGATTGGCGCGCGGCAAGAGCTGGCGCGGCCCCTCGCGCGTCACCACCGTGAACGACTCGTCGAGGCTCTTCGGCGCCGCGGCGCCCTTGCCGGCGACGACGTGCTCGCGCAGGCGGTCGATCGCCTCGCGCACCGGCGGCGGCGCCGGCGCCAGCGGATCGCCCGTCGCCTCCGCCGAGATGCCGAGCAGCGACTCGGCGCAGCGGTTGACGTTGAGCAGCGTGCCGTCGAGCGCCAGGATGAGCACCGGATCGGGCAGCCCGTCGATGGCCGCCTGCGCCGACTGCTGCGCCTGCAAGAGCTCGCCGAGCGAGCTCGAGCGATACTGCGCGAGGCGCTCGGCCATGGTGTTGAGCTCGCCCGCCACCTGCGCGATCTCGTCGTGCCCGTCGAGGCGCGCGCGCGCGTCCAGGTCGCCTTCGCCGAGCCGGCGCACCGCCTGCGTCAGCGTCGCCAGCGGGCGCGTCATGCGGTTGGTCAGGTACACCGACGCGAGCACGCCGAGCGCCAGCGCCGCCAGCGTCACCGCCAGCATGACGGCGCTGATCGTCTGCGCGCTCTTGCGCGCCCGCTCGCTCTTGCGCACCATCGCGTCCTGGTTGACGTTGGCGATGTCGTTGGTCGCCGACTCCAGCTCGGCCAGCGCCGGCTCGAGCGTGTCGAAGTAGATCTCCTCGGCGGCCGCGGGCGGCGCCGCCATCGCCTGCGCGTACGCCGTCTGGAAGCGCGACCAGGCGGCGCGCGCACGCTCGGTCATCTCGCGCTCGCCGACCTCGGTGATGTTGCCGAGCTGGAAGGCGAGCTCGCGCTCGAAGGTGGCGCGGCGCTGCTCGGTGGGCACGCCGGCG
>CAZLIE010000197.1:0-5461 GCA_964559345.1 uncultured Terriglobales bacterium | reverse complement strand
CCGTGGGGATGTTCTACCGAGATTTCGAGCAGACAACCGACGAGGAAGTCCGCAGCTTGCTGTCGCAAGCTCCTATTGACAACGCGCCGCGAGCTGCGTAGAGGAACCATGCTGTCGGAGAGCACTGTTAGCGAAATTAACCGCTTCGCATCCCCGATCACCTTCAGTCCAGGTGACTACGATCCACTCCTCGAATGGATTGGTGATCGGAGCTTAGTTCTGATCGGAGAAGCCTCCCACGGCACCCATGATTTCTATCGCGAGCGCGCGCTGATCACCCGGCGTCTCATCGAGGAGAAAGGATTTAGAGCGGTAGCAATTGAAGGCGATTGGCCAGATGCATACCGCGTGCACAAATTTGTGCGTGGTACGGGTCCAGACTCGAATGCCTATGAGGCGCTTGGCGAATTCACCCGATTTCCGGCGTGGATGTGGCGCAACACCGATGTGCTGGCATTCATCGATTGGTTACGGGAATTCAACACGAGAATTCCTCAAAGAGAGGATCGTGTTGGATTTTACGGTCTAGATCTCTACAGCATGCACGCTTCGATTCGTGCCGTACTCTCCTATCTCGACAAAGTTGATCCCGAAGCAGCACAGCGCGCGCGATATCGATACGGCTGTTTCGATCATTTTGGAGAAGATACGCAGGCATATGGTTATGCGGCGACATTTGGGCTATCCAAAGGCTGTCAAGAAGAAGTGATTGGGCAATTGATCGAGTTGCGCCGCCGCAGCCTGGAACTGGCGTCGCGCGACGGACGTGTTGACCCTGACGACTACCTGTCTGCCGAACAGAACGCCCGGCTGATTCAGAATGCCGAACGATACTTCCGTGCGATGTTTGCCGGCCGGGCGGAGTCGTGGAACGTGCGCGATCACCATATGGCGGAGACGCTGGAGTGGTTACGCATTCGAGGTCGACCGAAGATTGTGCTCTGGGCGCACAATTCCCATCTCGGCGATGCTCGGGCGACAGACATGTCGGCACAAGGTGAGGTGAACCTAGGGCAACTCGCACGCGAGCGATGGGGCCGGGATGTCTTTCTGCTTGGATTTACGACGTATTCAGGAGAAGTGACAGCAGCATCATCTTGGGAAGCTCCAGCGGAACGAAAGCGCGTCCGGCTTGCGCTTGAAGGGAGTTATGAAGCTCTGTTCCACCAGACTCGCATCCCCACATTTCTCCTTCCACTATCGAATCCCGCCCTGGCACGAGCTCTTCGCGAACCGCGACTCGAGCGAGCGATCGGCGTGATCTACCTTCCGGAGAGTGAGCGCAGGAGCCATTACTTCAAATGCCGTCTACCAGAACAGTTCGATGCTGTCATCCACATCGATCGAACCAAGGCTCTGATCCCATTCGAGCGCACGAGCGCATGGGAGACTAGAGAAACTCCTGAAACATATCCGTTCGCGGTTTAGGCCGTCCTTGTACAGGACATCTGATCCCGCAGCAAAGGCATCGCACCAATCGCCGCATGCAGTGCGGTGCAGGAGCTGCTCGTGTTGCTCAAGAAACTCGAAGAATCCGTTGCCGTTGTGACCGGCCCCTCCAGTGGGATTGGCCGTGCGACTGCGCTCCAGCTTGCCGAGCGGGGGACCACACTCGTTCTTGCGGCTCGGCGTGAACAGGCATTGCACGAAGTGGCAGAAGAATGCGAGCGATTGGCGGGACGGGCGCTTGCAATTCCAACTGACGTGAGCGATGCAGGCGCTGTGCAGCGATTAGCCGCGCGCACAATCGAGACCTATGGGCGGATCGATCTATGGGTCAATAATGCCGCGGTAACAGTATTCGGAAGTTTCGAGGAGACGCCCCTGCACGCGGCACGGCGCGTGATCGAAGTCAATCTGCTCGGGTATATCCACGGTGCCCGTGCCGTAATCCCGTATTTCCGGGAACAGAACTCAGGAGTGCTTATCAATGTTGCATCTCAGGTTGCCGTCATGGGCGAGCCGTTGGCAAGTTATTACGTGATGACGAAGTTCGCGATCCGCGGTCTTGGGGAATGCCTCCGTCAGGAGCTGAGGGATACGCGCATCGATGTGTGTACGCTCATGCCGGCGGCAATCGACACGCCGCTTTATCAGCAGGGAGCGAATTACACCGGCAAGGTCGCCAAACCGATGTCTCCGATCTACGACGCCCGCATGGTGGCACGCGATTTGCTCAAGCTCGCCGAACATCCACGCCGAGAGATGCACTCCGGAACGAGTGGACGGATCGCTTCGGCTGCGCATTCGCTTGCGCCGGGGCTGGTGGAGAAACTAGCGGCACACAAGGTCGAAAAAGAACATTTCATGGACAAGTTTGCCGAGCCTGGTGAAGGAAATCTCTTTAATCCCATGCCCCAGTACAGCTCAATCAGCGGCGGATGGCAGGCGCGGGAGCGCTCTAGCAGAGCTCCCCTGGTACTCGCGGCCGCAGGCGTTGGTTCCGTTATAGGAACGACGATCTGGTGGTTGCGCACGCAGCGGAAGCCCCATGGTTTGCGCAAGATCATCGATCGCATGGCGGCATAGATGCCCAAGGACACTCTGTGGATCGAGCGAACCTGCAGTCAGGGAGCAGCGAAAAGCGGATGGATTGAGAGCCAGTGGACGCGAGTTGGCGAACTCCGCCTCCACGCTCGTGTCTCGACTAGCCCTGCCCGCTGTCAATTGCCGCCGGTAGTTCTGGTCCATGGCATCGGCATAACCAGCCGATACTGGGTTCCTACTTCGGTTCTGCTTGCCCCGTGGTTCCGCAACTATGCTCCAGATCTTCCCGGCTTTGGCCTGAGTGATAAGCCGCGCCGCACCCTCAAAGTTCCGCAGCTTTCCGACTGGCTGGCTGCCTGGATGCACGCAAGGAATCTGAAAGGTGCTGCACTGGTCGGAAACTCCTTCGGCTGCCAGATAGTGGCCGACTGTGCTGCGCGTTATCCAGAGTTGGTTTCCTGCACAGTCCATATTGGTCCCACTACCGATCCAAAGGGCAACAGCGCGCGTGAACAGGTTCGCCGCTGGCATCGAAACAATCCTGGCGAACCGTTCACGCATAAGATCGTTTCTTACCGGGACTATTGGGATTGCGGTATTCCGCGTGTCCTCCGGACCTTCGAGCATTCACGCGATGATCACATCGAACGCAAGCTGCCGCACATCCAGGTTCCCTCTTTAGTCGTTCGCGGCTCCTGTGACCCCATCGTGCCGCAGCGCTGGGCGGAAGAAGCAACTCGGCTTTTACCTAAAGGAAAACTCGTTGTAATCCCGGGCGCGTTCCACACCATCAACTTTAGTTCTCCGCTCGAGCTTGTACGTGTGATGGTGCCGTTCTTCATTGAGGTAAGTCGCGGTCTGGAGAAGCCCCGGGAGAGGGCTGCATGAATCCGGGAAAGTATGTCGCGGACTTTGACTCGGCAACGGCGATGCTGCGTGCCTCGAGCTTGTTCCTTAAGGGCAAAGACTTTCCTATGTTGGGAACGCAGCCCGTCAGTATTCCAATCTATTCTCTCGTGAACCGATTGCCCAAGCGCCTGCAGGAGAAGGCATACATCTTTGGTGGCTGGATCGAGGCCATTCGTCCGCATCAGATCGAAGACATCAATGCTCAGGAAATCGCGACCTGGGCTGCCGGCCATCATCCCCGACGCGAATATCCGATGGTGGCGATCGGGTCTTCGAACGGAGCTGCCACACATCTGTTTGCCGCGCTCGGTATTCCCTGGCTTCCGCAAACGTTTCTCATCCCAGTTCGGCACCATGGGCTCGATCCAGATGAACCGCGGAAAGCACTCGAATATTTCCTGCCCCTAGGAGAGGCACTGCTCCGTCGCAATCCGGAACTACAGCTCCATCATATGCATGATGCCAATCAGGATCGGCTGATGATTCAGACAATGGGATATTTTCGCGTCAAGTTCCGCCGACTCCCGGCAGCATACAAAGAATTTCTGACAAACAGTCTTAAGCCCGGCAGCACGATCTTGCTGGTCGAATGCGGCCTAAAATGGCCAGCCACTCAAGTGAATGGACGATATTTCTTTCAGCATGGCGCTCTGGGGGGGCTTGAGCCCGACGAATACGAGCGTGGAGGTCCCGCCGTCGAACGGCTATTGCGCCCACATGGATCGCGACGCACGAAATGGGACTGGCCCCCCACAGACACCGAAGCCCCTGAGGCTGAGTGGGGCTTTGAAGCGGGATGGCGCGAAGAGATCGAGTCAACGGCACGGCAAAGAGGCTGGCGCGTTATCCGAATGGTCTTTAATCAGCCCGAAGATCTAAGTCCGCTGGTCGCGGATTTCTATCGCTGGTGGTACGAGCAACGAGGACTTCCCGCGAATCGGTTGCTAGTCAGCTCGTTCATTGTGATGGAGCCTTGGTGGACTTTACGCACAGGTTCTGTTCCGTTTTGGATGGTCTTCAACACCGAACCGTCGGCCGAGGCACTCGATAAATATCTTCAAAGCAGGCCGGCTTTCAAAGACATCTATCTCGCATTATTTTCGAATGGCGTACACTCTGCGGGCCTCGTTCCCATATCGCGATGGAAGTAAATGGTCGAGCAGGCGACTCGACGAGGAGAGTTCCTTGGTGTAGATGTGGAAGCGTATCCACGTGACTTCGCGGTTTTTGTTCGCTATCACCTGGCTGCGAAGCGAATTAGTGCGCGATATCCAATGCTTGGGTCCGTGTCCTGGAAAGTCTTCCAGCGCTTTCTTCAGAGCTCGCAGAATGATTATCGAGTTCGTTTCCTCGACAGCTCCGGTCAGATTCCAGATGTCGCTCACCAGAGGCTGATCGCGTAACGATCAAGCTCTCGGTACCGATGCTCTCAAAGTCTGGCGCGGGATTGCGCGACGCAGGCGGTCATAAAAATCAGCCCCGCCGTTTAGCGGGGCTGATGTCTTAAGGCGAGAATCTCAGTGCGGCATGTTGGAATTGACTGAGTTTATTTTTATGTGATCAACCACTTTGCGGCCTCCAGAATTTGTCTTGGCAATGTCTTCGGCGGCCTTTCTAGCATGTTGGTCCGGCGCCGTGCCAGTCAACTCGATTTTGTTTCCGGTCACGTTCGCAGTGACATTGGAACTCGCCAGCGCTGGATCCTGCTGCAAGGCGCTTTGAATTGTTCCTTGAAGGTCGTTGATCGCCTGGTCGCTCTGCGGAAGCGCAGATGTTTGCCCACTCTGGGAACTTGATGGATTCTGTGCAGTAGTTGAGCTTGGACTGTTGCTCTGTGTTGTTGTTGAACCCTGACTGCTTGGAGAAGGCGGAGTCATTGCTCCCTCAGGGTTCGTGGTGCTCTGGTGAGTTGTCGAAGATGTGGTCTGAGGCCAATCTTCATCGCCCCGATTTGGCGGCGTAATGTTCTGGCCCGTTTTCGGTTTCTCTACTCCTTGCTCCTGATCGGTCTCCGGCATGGCTGAGCCACGACTGCTCGTTCCCGAAACGGAGCCGCTCACTGTCA
>CAZLIE010000196.1:0-5518 GCA_964559345.1 uncultured Terriglobales bacterium | reverse complement strand
GCATGGGCGCCGGTGCGGTGCGAGGGCGCCGCCCGCCTGCATAGTTCGGTGCTCCTGGCGCCGGATGGCCGGTGGCTGGTGGGCGCGGCGGCGTGGCACCCGGGTCTGACCCAACCGAGCCGGTTCGTGACGGCGCCGGTGCAGTGGCTTCGTGCCGAATCGGTCGCGGTGGATGGTGTGGCGGCGGATCCGGTGGACATGGTGGCCGCGACGCTTCGCCGGCTGATGGGGGATGCGGCGACCCGGTTGGGTGGGGACCCGGTGTCCGGGGTGCGGCTGGTGGTGCCGGCCGGCTGGGGGCCGCGGCGGCGGGCCGCGCTGTTGGAGGCGGCGAAGCGGGCCGGCCTGCCGCCACCGGTGCTGGTGGAGGCGCCGGTCGCGGTGGCCGAGCATCTGGCCGCCAGCGGGGTGCGCCTGCTGGTGGGCGCGTTCGTGGCGGTGTGCGACCTGGACTGGGGTGAGGTGTCGGTGCTGCGCCGCACCCCGCACGGGTTTCAGGTGATGTCCACGATCGAAGCCCCCGATGTGGGGGAGTCGGTGGTGGATGAGCAGCTGTCCGCCTGGCTGGCGGCGCCGGCGCCCACGGCAGATCAACGGCCCGCGGTCGTTGACGCCCCGGTGGTGCCGACCGGCGGGGTTGGGCTTGGCGCCCTGCTGGACGCGCAGGCCGCCCGGGAGGCGTTGACCACGGCCGCGGCGGTCACGGTCGGCCCGCCCGGCGGTCCGCGGACGGTGCTGCACGCCGGGTGGGTCAGCCGCGCGGTCGCGCCGGTGGCGCAGCGGGCAGGCCAGGCGGTGGTGAAGGCGGTCGAGGCGGCGGAGTTGCGCCCCGACCAGTTGGCGGGGGTGTGGGTGTGCGGGGCGTTAGCGGCCACCCCGCAGCTGCCGGAGATGGTGTCCGCGCACGCCGGCACCCCGGTGACCGCGGTGCCGGACCCGATGTACGCCGCGGCCTGCGGCGCGGCGAACACCGTGGGCCCACCGGCCGACCTGAACGCGGAGACAGCTGGCCAGCCCCCGCTGCCTGGGTGGGGGCGGGTGTGGTCGGTCGGCCTGTCCGTGCTGGCCTCGATCCTGCTGTTCGTCCAGGACTTCGCCACCGTGACCCACGGCGGCACCACCAGCGACAACCTGCGCACCGGCTACCTGATCGCGAACTGGGGGGAGCTCGCCCTGGCGGCCCTGTTCGTCCTGCTGGGGTTCCTGGACAGCGCCACGGTGATCGCGTCCTCGATCCCGCCCCGCGACCCGCTGACCCCGCCACCGGCCGGTCGCCGCTTCGACACTCAGCAGATCGGTACCGCGATCCTGGCCGCGACCGCGGCCGGGTTCGCGGTCGCGGCCCTGTACGCGGCGTTCGCCGCGATCCGCGCCGCCGGGCCGATCGGCCCGTTCCTGCGCTGGACGCTGATCCCGCTGCTGCCGCTCGGCGCCCTGATGGCCGCGGCGGCCGGATTGGCCACCCGACTGGGGCGGGCACCGGCGGGCGGTTGGCACCGGTGGCTACGCAACCCGACCGGCTCGATCCTGCTGGCCACCCTGGGGATGCTGCTCATCCAGTTCGGGCTGACCCTGCCGATCAACCAGGCGCAGGAACTGGCCGCCAATGTCGTCGTCATCGCGGGTGGGCTGCTGTTCGGCGGGTCGTTCGGCTGGGCCCTGGCGTCCCGCACCGTGTACCGGCTGATCATCGCGGTTCCCGCGGCCGTCGTGACAGCCGTCGTGGTATCCGCGGCGACGACCACCGTCCTAGCCATCGGCTACCTGGCCGTCGTCGCGTTCTGGTGGGCCCGACGGGTCTGGGACCTGGCCAGCCGACCGGCCGGCGCGCTGCTGCGACCGCGATGACACCACCACAGTCGGCACCCGGTTGGGCCGGTCCCCGGGTTCCCGTCGGGGGCTGCTGATGCGACGCCTCCTTGCCGGTGTCTTGTCTGGTTTCTGGCTGGTCGCACTGCTGGCCGGCCTGCCGTACGTGCTGACCCGCTACGTCGGATGGCGGTGGCCGCTGGCCCCCACCTGGCAGCAACTGGTCGCCCACCCGTTCACCACCCCGGTGCTGCTCGACCTGGCCGCCGCAATCGTGTGGCTGCTGTGGGCGGTCCTGCTGTACGCCCTCGCGGTGGACGTCGCCCGCCGCATCCGCCGTATCCGGGTGCGGCTGCCCACCCTGCCGACCCCGGTCCAGGCCACCGCCTCCAGCCTGCTCGGCGCCACCGTGCTGACCCTGGCCGCCCCACCCACACCGGCACCGGCCGCCCCGGTGGCACCGGCCGCCGCCACCCTCGACCAGCCGCCCACCACTCCCGCGCCGGCACCGGCATCATCGGCATCACCGGCGACGACCGCCGCCGAGCACACCGCCGCCGTGCCGCACCGCCCGGTCCGGCTGCCCGGTGAGGGGTGGCTCGACCACCACACCGCGACCGCGATCGCGCAGGCGGCCACCGCCGTGTGGGTCGGCCGCCGCCGCCGCTACATCCCCCGCCCCACCACACCCACCGCGCAGCGGCTGGCCGACCTCACCCCGCTGCCGCCCACGGTCACCGGAATCCAGACCGCGCTCACCCCACCACCCGACGAGCCCGATGCGGACGTCGCCGAGCCCGACGAAGCCGCGCCGTTGCTGCGACCGGAGGATCTGCCCACCGGCGGGGTCGGGCTGACCGGTCCCGGCGCCCCGGACGCGCTGCGCGGCCTGGCCGAGGCCGCCCTGCACCGCGCGGGCCGTGACCGTGAAAGCCCGGCCGACGGGCCGACGGTGGTGCTGACCACCGCGGTCGGGCACATCCTGGCCATCCCGGCCACCCAGGGTGTGCTCCACGCGGACACCGTCGGCGACGCCCTCACCGCCCTGGAGACCACGGCCCTGCGCCGCCATCAACCACCGCCCGACACACCCGCAGCCGGCGACGGGCAACTTGGGACAACGGAAGTCGCCGCACACCCACCGCTGCTGGGCGTCATGGACCCCCACGCCGACGCCGCCACCGTGCACCGGATCTCGGTGCTGGCGGCGCTCGGCGCCGTCACCAACATGCACGTCCTGATCCACGGCCCCTGGCCGGGCCGCACCTGGACCGTCGACACGGACGGCACCGCGACCAGCTCGTCGGGACCGGTGGGCCGACTGTGCTGCCTGCCGGCCTCCACCACCCACGATCTGCTGGAGATCCTCAACCCGGAGCAGGAGCTCACCGTTGCGCGGCCGCCCCACAACAGGGTCTGACGGTGAGGGGGCCCGTTTTCGGCTGCTGGGACGCGTCATCCTGCAGGTAGCCGGCCTGCCGATCCATTTCACTCGTTCCACGGCCCTGCCGCTGTTGACCTACCTCGCGCTGCACCCGGGTATCTGCGTGTCCGAGGCCATCTGCCCCGCGTTGTGGCCCCAACTTCCCGCCAACGCGACGAAGGACCGGCTGTACGCCACGTTGACCAGCATCCGCAAAGGCACAGCCCCGTTGCAGGTGGTGATGCGCGACCGGGACGGCTACCGAATCAACCGGGAGCAGGTCACTGTCGACCTGTGGCAGTTGCACAACGCCGCGCTGCAGGCCGACACCAGTCCCGCGGACGACCGGGCCGCGGCGTGGCGCCGCGTCACCGACCTGTACACCGGCACGCTGGCCGAGGGCTGGGGCTACGGGTGGCTGGACCCGCACCGGGAAGCTGCCCGCCGCATAGCGCTGGACGCCTACACCGCCCTGGCCGATGGGCAACCCGGCACCCGCGAAGCGGCAGAGCTGCTACGCGCCGCGCTGCGCCTGGACCCGGTCAACGACTATCTCCGTACCCGACTCCAGTCGGCGACACCCACCATCGGCGGCGACTGAACGCAACCGCCGCCCGAGAGGTCGATGAGCGCCTCGACGCCACACGTGGACACTGAAGATTGGGCCCGGCGGCCAACGCCGAACGCCGGCCTGCACGTGCTCAGCACAGGCGACACCGAACAACACGAGTGGGTGGATCGACGCCGCGGTTTGCCACGCGGGGAGCGTGCGGACCGTTGCCGGGCCTGCTTGCGGCGATCGAAGGTGGGTATGTGTCACCGCCGGTGGTTCAGGCCGCGGCGTCCGGGACGGTGAGGACTTGGGCCTGACGGTAGCGGCGCGCCGCCCGCCTACCCACCCCGGTCGAGTCATCGGGCCGGCCGGCGGCACGGGCCAGGTCGGCACCCGACGGTTCCCGCCCGGCGAGCAGGCCGGCCCGCCACGCCGCGTACATCGCCGCGTCCTGGGAGTTGATCGGCCGGTACACCTGCTCGCCATCCGCCCGGGACGCGGCACCGGGCCGGGGTCCGGGTCGCCGTCGGGCGACGGCGGCGGCGAGCACCGGCGCGGCAGGGCTGACGGCGTTCGGGTAGTCCGGAATGGTGCGACGGTGGATGACACGATGCCGGTACGGCCGCGGGGAACGGCGTGTCGACAGGTCGGCGCCGCCGCGGCCGGCCGGTGATCGGCGCGGCCGCCGGTGCGCAGCGTTACCCGGCTGTGCTGGCCTCGGACGTCGACGGCCGGCGCCCGGCTGGCCCCGCGCGGGTGTGGGGCCTTCTGGCTGTGCTGCGACCGACGTGTCTCGCGCGGGCGGGTAGGCCGTGGTGTCGACAGCCGCAGCGGATCGGACCGCGAGCCCCGCGGCACGTCGTCCGGCGCGGCGACGCACCCACGACCGCCGTCCGGCTGCCGCCGCCGCATCCGTGACGGCGTCGCGCCACAACCGGGCCAACCGCAGGGCGGTGTCCGCGTCGCGCAGGTTGTACTCGATACTGATTAGCCAGGCGCGGCGGGTCAGCCTCGGCATCACCAGCCACCGCACCAGCCGGAACCGCGCCGTCGGGGACTCCACCAACCCGGATGCCCGGCGGGCGGCCCGGTAGTGATCACGCAGTTTCAACAGCCACAGCACGAAGGTGAGGACTGTGGCGGCGGCGTAGATGCGGCCTGCCCGCGGGCCGCCGTGTTCCAGGTTCGTCCAGACCGCGAACCCGGTGATGCCTGCGGCGAGCAGCCACATCAGCGTCGGCGAGTCACCCTCGCACGCCCGCAGGTAGCCACCCAACAACACGAACACCGCGGCGATCTCGAGGATCGCCGGAACCAGGAACCGGCGCGCGTCGGTGATGTCGGCCGAGACCGCGAACTCGATCTGCCCGCTGGCGGCCAGCACCGTCGCGGACAACGCCAGCAGCCATCCCTGCACGCTATGAAACCGGCGGGCCCGAGACTGGAACCTCACCTCGACCGGCTGACTGCGGCTGCCAGACATCATTCCTCCACGGCGAACGTGCCTGCCCGGTCGCGCACGCACCGATCTTGTGCGGCGGGAGGTCGCGAACCGGCTTGGGTCACCGCACACGGTATGGGCGACGTCGACCGTGTGGCGCACGACCAGGGCCGACAATGTCTGACAAGACCTGACGCGACCGAGGCACGCACGCGACTGTCGCCGCGCAGCGCGGGCGCCATGTCGCAGCTGACCCGCAGCGACCTGCCGTTGGTCGTAAATTGCGGGCCCC
>CAZLIE010000195.1:0-5705 GCA_964559345.1 uncultured Terriglobales bacterium | reverse complement strand
ATATTGCACTCGTTGTGGAGAG
Source organism: uncultured Terriglobales bacterium (assembly GCA_964559345.1). GTDB lineage: Bacteria > Acidobacteriota > Terriglobia > Terriglobales > Acidobacteriaceae > Gp1-AA112. The sequence continues at coordinate 5,683 of CAZLIE010000195.1, read as the reverse complement.
GTGCTCGGACCCGAACCGCTTCCCGCGTGACAAAGAGCGAAGCAAACAGGTTGACGATAAGGGCGAACACACTTCGGACGCATCCGAATACTACGAACGCATCGTTGAACGGCTTAAAGGCATTCTCGCCCATTTTGCCGTCGGTTCTCGGCTATTGAGCGACTTATTGAGCGACTAGAGCGCCCAGAAAGTGAAAGAGCCTGATTTCTCAGGCTCCTTCTAACGGCTGCCGCCATTCAGAATCCCAGCCAGTAAGAGCGTTTCCGACGACAATGGCCACAACGTTCAAAATTAACGTCAAGGCATAGACCGCGCGGTGCTGCATAGCGCGCGCACCTCCCTGTGCAAGATGTTTCTCTTTCTAGGTCTAGGTCTAGCTCTAGTTCCGTTTCTTGTACAGGAGAAAGCCGATATAGGGACGTTCAACACGTGCAGATTGTGGTTGGTCGCGATACATGACCGGCAAGGTACCGACACTGGGATAATCGAACGCACGTTCGATGCCGAACTCGCCGCCGAGTCGCGTTTTGCTCCAGACCGTGAAGATGCTCGTCCGCGCGCTCTCCGCTTCGGAGCGCTCGAGGCTTCGGCCGTGGCTACCGGCGACGTTTGATGAGCCGGGACATCCGCAGCGCGGTTTCGCGGATACGCGAGGCCTAGCGCAGCGCATGCCGGAAAGGTTGCGTCGATGAGTCAGGGATCGGCTATCGAATGGACCGACGCGACATGGAACCCCGTAACTGGCTGCACTAAAGTCAGTCCCGGCTGCGATCACTGCTACGCGCAAACATTTGCGGAGCGCTTTCGTGGAGTTCCCGGCCATCCGTACGAGCAAGGCTTCGACTTAACGCTTCGTCACGAACGTATCGACGCGCCGCTGAACTGGCGTAAACCGCAAAACATTTTTGTGAACTCGATGAGCGACTTATTCCATGTCGACGTTCCGGACGAGTTCATCATTCGTGTGTTTGAAACAATGCGAAGCGCGCACTGGCACCAGTTCCAACTTCTTACGAAGCGCGCGGAACGCTTGGAACGCCTAAGTAAACGGCTGAAGTTCGCGCCGAACATTTGGGTCGGCGTTAGCGTTGAATCGCCAAAGTACTACTGGCGCATCCGTCACTTGCAAAAGATTCCGGCTGCAGTCCGTTTCCTTTCGTGTGAACCGCTGCTCGCTGCGCTTCCGGACATACCGTTACGTGGTATCGACTGGTTGATAGTCGGCGGAGAAAGCGGTCACGGCGCCCGGCCGATCCGCGTGACTTGGGTTCGCGACATTCGCGCGCAGTGCAAGCGTAACAGCGTCCCGTTCTTTTTCAAGCAGTGGGGAGGCGTAAACAAAAAGCGTACTGGGAGACTTCTCGACGGTCGCACGTATGATGGAGTGCCGGAACCGCGCACCATAAGTGCGCCGGTGCTTGTGGCTGCAACCGGTTAGACCTTATTGAACGTCACGATATACTTCGGGGACATGTACCGTTGCTTCAGTGAAGACCGCAAAATCGGCATAAAGTCTCCGCCGGTCAGCGAAACCTTGCCTTCGTCATAGTACAGCTGTTTCAGTGCTTCCTGATAGTTCTTCTGGATGTACGGCGTTCCGTAGTTGTGCTCTTCGTAAATCTTAGCGACAGTCAACTGACGTCCGCGAAAGCGCTCCAGAAGTTCATTCTTTAACCGTTGCATCGGAGTAACAGGCGCTCCATCAAGAAGCGATGGAGGCGGCGCCGGCGGCGGCGGGTTAGGATTGTATTCGAAACTCGCGATTCCGTCTGGATCGCACCATGAACTTTCTTTTGCCATGATGTCTTTGACGATACGCTGACCTAAGATGTCCTTCGTCACGAAGACAAGGTGATGAGTGATGCGGCCTTCAACGTTCCGAAACCGAAACGCTTCCATGTATTGCTTGGGATAACGCCCCTTCGCTTCGTCGAGCGCATCTCGAAGCGCGCCGAGAATGACGGACTCCCTTTCGGTTTCCGTCGTCGCAGTCTTGAGACGTTCGCGCAGTGCGTCCACGCGCTCATGTCCGAAGATAGCGTCCATCTTAGGGCGTACGCCTCTATGGCGTAACGCGCCGTTGATTCGGTTGAAGTTCCAGAAGAACATGACCTCGCAGGCCCAGTCCTTGAGCACCGCACCGATTAACTTCAGCGACAGGCCGCTGTATCCGAACGGGTCGAGGAACATGAACGTTGGTATGATGCTCTTGTTTTCGAAGTACTCGGGAATCGTGCTTTCGTCCGCAGACTGTCGCTCAATCTGCGGACGATGCTGTAACGACTCGATGCCGGAAAGCGCGGAGATGTTCTTTTCGAGCGCGCGAACATACTTCGCTTTCTTATCGGTAAATAGCGTGAGCACCACCTCACGAAGGTCAGCATGCGCGAGAATATGCCGCATTATTAGGAGAGGAGTTGACTCTTTGCCGTCGTCGTATTTGCCTGGGCCCGCGTAAAGATCGACGTAACCGAGTTTCTTCGACCGCGCTCGACGCTTGATTATGTCAAGCCATCTCGGAAAGTACTTCGTGACGATAGCCGTCTTTACGGCCGAGTGCGCTTTTTGCTCTTTGAAAAACTGTTCGAGCGCCCTCTGTCGCTTCGACTTCCGCGTGTCTTCGATAACGTCGACGACCGGCTCCGCAATAGGCAAATCTACCGGTGTAAAAAGCATCGGTTCGTCCGGATTCGGTCCTGCCGGTGGTTTACGCCGCGCCAATGAGTCGCCCAGCACCTCCTATGGTCTAAATCGCTTGCGACTGCTTCCGGCACCTGCCAGGGCCGCTTGAGACCAACACAACCCCAAGAGGGAAACCTGTGTCACAAGAACTCAATCGACGTCCCTAAGTGAATACGTCGACGACGTCACACTGGTATATGCCGTCATTGGACTCTAGTACGCGGTACGCGTTGACCTCGAACCGACGGACCGCACTCTGCAACTGATGCTGACTTTTTTTGCGGAAGTGCGTACGCCACGCGCGAAAGATGCCAGGACGGCGACGTTCCCAAAGCGCCGTCACGGCTACAGTTTGGAGCGGTCATAACGGCAACGCATAGCCGCATGCGATGCACGTGGCATCATAACAGAAAAGAACGTGAACTCACACTCCAAAACCATCCAAAACGAAGAGCCTCTCCTGTGCGCTGTCGCAGCCGTTGCGAAGAAGCGCAGCTTGGGAGTTTCGACCCTGTACCGCATAATGGACGAGGGGACGATCCGCTACCATCGAATCGGGGCCGCAACTCGACGCATCTCGAAGGACGAAATCGAACGCTTTCTTCGAGAGACCGGGCTGTAAAGGAGTACTATGGCACGGCGAATGCGCGGCGAAGACTGCGTCTACGAGGTGAAGGACGACCGAAGAATGGCAAGTGGATCGCTAAAGCCTATCGGTTCTGAATCGCTACTGCGTCCGCGATATGTCACCAACGATCGCGGTTTCTGCTTGAATCGACTTCGTGTGCTCAAAGATCGTGTTGAACAGCGGCGCGAACGCCTCGCCAGCGTCGCTTGACCTACAGCGCCTAGCAGCGTCATGCAGTCGGTGTAACGGCGACGGAATCGATCCTGCATCGCTTCACGCTCGTTCATTTTCGTCCCTAGGCTTCGCGCTGAAGTTTGTTTCGAATTTGCTCGATTTGGCACTTTACAGGCTCGTGTCCCATGCCATCCCTGCCGTGTTGTAATTCGAACACCCGCACCTCTGCCGCGTTACACGCTTCGAACGCCCTCTCGATAGCATCGTACAGGTGAAACACGCCCTCGGCGCTGGCGCCGGTACGAACGGTGTCCGTAGTCGGATCATAGCCGGCGATTTGAAAGCCATTCGGAATCCACGGATCATTCGCGTTCTTGCGGACCGGCTGAAAGACCCGATCGAATAGATGCGCAACGTCGTGCCTCATCCGCTCCCAGCGGGCAAGGTCCGCTTCGTATGGTTTAATCGCTTGAGCGAGCGCAGGGATTTTGCCGCTAGCGTTTTTGAAGGCTTCCTTCATCGAGGCGAGCGTGATCAGGACGCCGATCAGGATCGTGCGGCGGAGTGCGCCCGAACCAGCGCCGTGTAGCGCGTCGTATCCGGCGATCAAACCGTCCTTTTGCATATCCAAAAGAACAAATACATCCCATTCATTGGGTTCTTGGTGCGGCAGCGAACTTGTTTGCCTCATAGTCGCCACGCTTCGCGTGCTGTAGGACCTTACCCCTGCGATGGTGCGGGGACTCGCACGGTCGATCAAGTGAATGCGCGACGCCGCCGACAGGCTAAAAGTATTTCTCACGGTCTTCTCTGCTGATTAAGCGCGGCTCTTGCGGCTGACGCCATAACGCATTCTTGGTCTCGCGCCGAAATCGGCGCTGATCGGCTCTCTCCTCCCGTTTCAACTCTGCGTCTTCAAGTTTTTCTCGGGCTCTTAGCCGTGCGGCTTTACGCCGTTTGCGTTGCTGCGCGTCCATAAGGATACGCGCTATTTCTGTGGCGCCTTCATCACTGCGACGGTATTTTTTGGCCACACGCACCAACGCCGCTTGCAAGTCCGAGTAATCGAAATTTATCCACGAGTCGAGTTTGTCGACGTAGCGATAGCCAACGTGACCATGCCATTCACGCGGGACGTGAATACGAGTCGCACGAGCGACCGTTAAGGCGAAATAACCCCTCGGCCACTTTTCGCGGTTTTCCCAATCCGCGTTATCGGCCTCTCGCGGCGTCCATACACGTTCGATCGGTGCAATTGCTCGTACGCGTCCGTCCCACGCAAGAAAGAGAATGTCGCCTGGTTCCACGTCAATTCGAAACCGCGTAACCCAATACGTCGAACCCTCGAACAGCGTTTTGGTAACAGCGAGATCGTGCTTGCCTTTATTCAGGGTCCGTATCACATCTGGCATAGTGCCTCCAGCGCCTTGTATAGTTCCCAAATTCGAGGGGCGCGCACATGATTAGCTGAAAATCCTCTGAGCATCACCGCACTGCGCCGCACAGCTAGCGTGCGAACCGGTACGTATACGCAAGCGTTTAGCAGAACACAGGCGCTTCACACGAATAGAGCTCGCATGGCATACTCACCACCGCGTGAACTGATGCTCAGCACCCCGCCAGGGCTCGCGTTGCGCCATTCAATTGCGCTTGTGGCAATCCGCGCCGAGACTCCGCATGCGCTCGCTGTCGGCTCCGCCGTCGTGCTACAGATTGAAGGTCGCTTTTGGCTGGTAACGGCGAGGCATATCGCACGTGTTCCGGGCGTAGGAAATCACTGACGCCCCGCTTATCGACGGGCCGACACGCCGGAGCAGGGAGCACGTTGTATGCGTCACGCTTCGCGCGAGCCTCAGCCTGCGTTCTTCCGTAAAACGTCGTGCGGACGATATCGCGCCCCACTTGGCGCTGATTTGGCAAGGCCACACTTGGCGTTTGGTGGCATCCTTGCGGGTGATCTGATCGTCCGCGCGTAGCACGTGCCGTCGCTTTGGGCTTCTTGTGCTTTTCTTTCGCCTAGCTGCCATAAGTGGCGTATTGGGCTAAGCGTCAGTTGGTGCTCCGGACGACGTCTATAGGAGCACATAAAGCAGTACGTCGCCCGATTCTCAGAAGGTCGCAAAAGAAAAACCCCCCGTAAACTTGAGTGTTTACAGGGGAAACTTGGTGCACCGCCAGGGACTCGAACCCCGAACCAAT